>CAYMGG010000389.1:0-5688 GCA_964389915.1 uncultured Planctomycetaceae bacterium | reverse complement strand
GACGGCCGCGCCCGGCGCATGCTCGGCCTCAACCAGGACATCACCGAGCCCAAACGGGCGGAGCAGGAACTGCGGCAGAGCCAGGAGGCCTACCGCCATCTTTTCGACAACATGCTCGACGGCTTCGCGGTCCACGAGCTAATCTGCGATGCCGCCGGCCGGCCGACGGACTACCGTTTCCTCTCGATCAATCCGGCGTTCGAGAAGCTGACCGGCCTGCGCGCGGCGGATCTGCTTGGCCGGACCGTGCGCGAGGTGATTCCCGGCACCGAAGACCACTGGATTCAAACCTACGGCCGGGTGGCCCTAACCGGCGAACCGACCCGCTTTGAGAATTATGCCGCCGATCTGGGCAAACATTTCGAGGTCTACGCTTTTCGCCCCGAGCCGGGCCGGTTCGCCTGCGTCTTCCAGGATGTTACCGAACGCAAGCGGGCCGAAGAGGCCCTGCGCCAGAGCGAAACCGCCCACCGGACCCTAATCGCCGGACTTCCGGATATCGTGATGCGCGTTGACCGCGAAGGCCGGATCCTCTTCGCCTCCGACAACGTCAGCCCGATCGCCGGGATGCCGGCCGCCCAATTCCTCGGCCGCAACAGCCGGGAATTAGGATTTCCCGAGCCGCTCTGCCGCTTATGGGAGCAGCACATCGCCCGGGCCTTCGCCCGGGGCGAACCGGTGGAAACCGAATTTGAATACCCCAGTGCGCAAGGTCCGGTGGTCTTCAACTGGCGGTTGCGGCCGGAATTCGGCGAACGGGGGGAGGTCCAATCCGTGCTCTCCCTCTGCCGCGACGTCACCGAGCACAAGCGGTTGGAGGAGCGACTGCGGCAGATGGAGAAGATGGACGCCATCGGCCAGCTGGCCGGCGGGGTGGCCCATGACTTCAACAACCAATTGGCCGGAATCGTCGGTTACGCCGACCTGCTCTGCGCCCGGCTCCAAGATCCGGAGCTCAAGCGCTACGCCGAGAGCATGATCGTCTCCGCCGGCCGAGCCGGCGACCTCACCCGCAAACTCCTGGCCTTCGCCCGCAAAGGCGGCTATCAATCCGTGCCAACCGATCTCCACGCCCTAATCCGGGAGGTGATCGACATTCTCAATCACAGCATCGACAAACGCATCCGAATCCGCCAGGAGCTGCACGCCGCTCCCGCCTGCGCCCTGGGCGACCCCACGCAGTTGCAGAACGTGATCCTGAACCTGGCCATTAACGCCCGCGACGCCATGCCCGAAGGCGGCGAACTGACCTTCTCGACCGCCATCCTGGAGGCCACGCCCGAGATCGCCCGCCACCTGGCCCACAATCTGCGCCCGGGCCGCTACCTGGAGCTGACGGTGGCCGACACCGGCTGCGGCATGGACCAGGCCACCCGGCAGCGCTGCTTCGAGCCCTTCTTCACCACCAAGCCGCCGGGCCGCGGCACGGGCATGGGCCTGGCGGCCGTGTACGGCGCCATCCAGCACCACGGCGGCGCGGTGACGGTCGAAAGCGAACCCGGGGTCGGCACGAGCTTTCGAATCTTCCTCCCCCTCCACATCGTGGCGGCGGAGAACCGGCCGGCCGCCCCCGCCGCGACGACCACGCATCGCCGTGGCCGGATTCTGGTCATCGACGACGAGGCCGTGCTGCGCATCCTGGCGCAGGACATCCTGACCGACTGCGGACACCAGGTGGCGACCTGCGAAGACGGCCTGAGCGGAACGGCCTATTACGAGACCCACTGGCGGGAGACGGACCTGGTGGTCCTGGACATGAGCATGCCCCGGCTCAACGGCCGCGATGCCTTCCAGGCCATCCGCCGGATCAATCCCCAGGCCCGGGTGCTGCTGGCCTCGGGCTATACGCTGACGACCGATGTCCAGGCCCTGCTCGACGCCGGGGCGCTCGGTTTTGTGGAAAAGCCCTACCGCCAGGCGACCCTGACCCAGGCGGTGGACCGAGCGCTCAGCGGTTGAACGGAATGCCGGCCCGCGGCCGGATCATTTCTCGTAGGCGCGGGCTTGATAATAGTAGTAAGCGTTAGAATAGTCTTTGCGCAGCACGTCGCGCCCGGCCTGGTCGCCGCGGGCCTTGAACTTGAGCTCATCCCCCCAGCGGGCGGTCAGAAAATACAGCCGGCCGGTGTACTGCTTGTCCTTGAAAGCCTTGTCCAGCTGGTTGGCCAGCTGCCCGGCGGCGACCGCCAGCTCCTTGCTCAATTTTTTGTACAGCGAACTGGGTTTCTGCTCGGTCCCAAACTTCTCCGGCTCCCGGGTCTGCGAACGCTTCAATTGCAGGGCGGAATAGTAGTTGATGTAATGCCCCAGCACGCCGTAAGCGTCCAGAGAGTTGTAATAGCGCTCCTTGGCCAGCAGCTTGGCCATCTGGGCGCAGGCCGGATTCTGCTCCTCCCACGCCCACCAGCACATGTCCCGGGTGATCTCCGGAAACATATACGAGTCCGGAAACGCGCCCTGCCAGGCCTCCAACGCCGGCAGGCTGTAGGTATTCTGATTTCGTGACCGCCGGGCGTTGCGGTAATAGTAATATTCCTTCTGCAGCTTGCTGGGCGCGTGGGCGATCAGATCCCGATAGACGAAATCCGCAAACGGATGCGCAAACAGATCGCCCACCCGCTCCAGCGACTCGGAACGGAATTCCGGACTGCGCCCGAAACCGTCCTTGAGGGCCATGGTCACGGCCTTGAGGTTCTCCTTGGCGAACATGACCAGTTCGGGTTTGTTTAAAAAGTCGATCATGGCCGCCGCGGCCTTGCGGGCCGGGACCGAATCGGGGTACTTTTTGACGAACTCGGCCAGATTGGTCAGATAGTCGTCCACGCCCTGCGCGGCGACCAGGCCGGCCAGCTCGGCCTCGCGCCCGCCCTGAACGGCGCGGCGCTTGGCCCCGACCGCTTCGAGCGCCGCCCACTCGGCCTGCCCGGCCTTGACCAGTTCCTGCCCCCGCGTCCAGAGTCGGTCCCAGGCCGGGCTCTCCGGATTGGCCTGGAGATAGGCGGAGACAACCGACGCGGCTTTTTCGCGGGCCGGCCCCTTGAGCGCCCAGTCGAAGTAGGCGACCACCGCGTCCGCGGTGGCCGGCGAATGCGGATAGACCTCGCGGGCGCGCCGGTCGCACTCGGCCGCCAATTCGGCCGCGGCCGCGACTTGATCGCCGCCGGCGGCGGCCACGGCCAAGTGGCACTCCACGCCCAGTTTGATGAATTCCGGCTCCCAATCGCACCCCTGATAGGTTTTTAAAGCCGCCGTCAACAAAGTCACGGCCTGCGCCCAACGTTTCTGCACGATCAGAAAATGGCCCTGCCGGTTGATCGCGTCGTTCACCTCGATCTGATCCAGATAGTCTTTGACGAAGCCGTCAATATTGGCGCAGGCGGCCTCGACTCCGGAACCGTCACGCATCTGGGCATCGATCAGGCGCGCCCGCCACTCCCGCACCTCCCAGGCCCAGCCGTACTGCTCGACCATCTCCTGGGCAATCCGGGCGGCGTCGCCCCACTTCTTTTCGCGCGAATAGCGGTTATATAACGCGGCGAAGTCGCCTAGGGGAAATTCCGAACCGTCCCAATCCCGCCGGCGCGGGTCTTCGAACGAAGCCGGACAATGATTGGACTTGGCCGCCTGCCACCAGGTACGCACCGCCCGCTCCAAATCCGCGGTGGCCGGACTCTGGTCGGCCGGCAGGTCGATCTGCCAGCGCAGCAGGGTGTGGGCGAAGATTTGTTTCCAAGGCGCATAGCCCGCACCGGAACCGAGGGCAGAGGCGGCTTCGCCGTAGATGCTCATCCGCAGTTTGAGTTCCTCGACCCCTTCGTATTTGGGTTTGCGCTTCTGCTTGCGGGCCTCGTCCTTGTCGGCGGCCAGCGCCTCCTCGCTCTTCCACCAGCATTGGTGATAGCGGCTGTTGCCGTCCCAGAAATCCTTACCCGCGGCCTGGTCGGCGGCCGCTTCACCCGCGGCCAATCGCCCGGCCAGCCCCAGCCAGAGCGTCAATCCCAGCCCCAGACGCCGCCAAATTCGTCCGCTCCGGTCCATGGTCAGTCTCCCTGTAGGTCGCCGCTCCGCTTGGCCCCTTACCCGGATAAACGCGGCGAACGCCTTTTGGTTCGCGGCCGAGTTTTTTTTGCCGTCGCGAACCTTTGACCGCGCCGCTGCGTTGGTATGGTCAGGGCGAACCGAATGTTTGGGCTCGGCCGGGAGGACTAAACATGAAACGCCAAAAAATGCGGCAGGACGCAATGCCTGGTTCGGAAAGCGGCGCATTTGCCGACGATGCGGATAGCGTAAATCCGGCCGATCGCCGAGTCACCGACCGGGACGAAGAAAGTCTTCTTCTGGCCCTCAACCAGCAGCTCAAGAGCGCCCCCTGGTACATAGGTTCAGTGAGCGCGCACCTGGTGTTCTTCCTCATACTCATGCTGATTCCGGTCGAGCCGCACAAGACCAAAGACGGAGGCATCATATTCGTCAGAGTGATTGACCCGGAGCAGGAATATTTCAACCCGCCGGAAAAAATTGAAGAGGACAACCTAAAAAGCGACAGTCTGGTCACCGACGTGCCGGACAATTCGCCCCAGATCGACGTCAGTGTCACGGACATCGACATCAATGCCCTGAAACTTTTCGATAAAGTTGAAGAGACGAACGAAACTCCGGACCTGGCCCTGGAGACCCTCGATCCGCGCGAGGCGGCGCTTACCCCGACGATGGTCGTTGACGGAGCCATGCAACTGGCGAAATGCGGCAGCAAGCTGGCCTATCGCACCTCGGCCAAGCTCCGCAACGCGGCGATCATACTCGGCGGCGGCGACCAGAGCACCATTGCCGCGGCCGACGCGGCCCTCCAATGGCTGGCCGCCCACCAGGAGATGGACGGCCGCTGGGACCCGCGCCGCTTCGGCAACCACCAGGCCCTGACCGCCGGGGCCACGGCCGTGGCTTTGCTGGCCTTCGTCGGCTCGGGCAACACCCCCGAAGTGGGCCGCTACCGCCTCCAGGTCGGCCGGGCCGCCAAGTGGCTGCTGCGCCACCAGGAGCCCAACGGGCTGATCGGCCTGCACAGCGAGGCGGGCGTCACCCTGATGGTGCTCGCCGAGACCTACGATCTCTGCACGGACAGGAAGCTCAAGGCCAAGCTCAAGGCCGCCGCCGAAAAATTGGGCGACTATTGCGAACGGACCCAGTTCCGTTGCGGCGGCTGGGATTATTTCCCCGAGCCCTGGCAGACCAACCAGCTCATCACCGGCTGGTACGTGCTGGGGCTCAAGTCCGCCCGGCTGGCCGGCGTGCACATCTCCGACAAGGTGTACGAGCGTTCGATCGCCTACTTCGACCACGCCACCAACAACAGCGGCTGGACCTTCAACACCATGCGCATCGACGCCGACACCCGCCCCGAGGAGCTCAATCCCCAGCACCATGTGATCGGCTCGATGGCCCTGGCCTGCCTCCAGTTCCTGGGGCGGCCGCGCGAAGACCCGAAGGTGCAGGGCTGCGCCAAGATGGCCTGCACCCGCCTGCCCAACGCCTGGGCCAACGAGGAGATCGATTACTCGTACATCTACTATCAGGGGCTGGGCCTCTTCCAGTTGGGCACGCTCAGCGAATACTGGCAACAGTTCAACAAGCCCATGAAGGAAACGCTGCTGGAATTGCAGGTCAAGGACGGCAGCTACCGCGAGAACA
>CAYMGG010000388.1:0-5696 GCA_964389915.1 uncultured Planctomycetaceae bacterium | reverse complement strand
CTGCCAGCGGCGCTCGAGCTGGGCCTCGCCCCGCAGCTTGGCCAGGAGCACCGCGCTCTCGCTCTCCCTCCGCCGCACGCGCAGAAAGTCGCGCAGGGCGGCCGAGTCGTGCGGCGGGCGCGAGTTCAGCCGCTTGATCAGGGCATAGCCGCAGGCCGTTTCGACCGGGGCCGAAATCCGGCCGTCGGCCAGTTTGGCGGCCGCGGCATAGAGCCCGGGCACGGGCTCGATCTGCAAGGGGGAGAGCTTCAACCCGTCGGCCCCCGCCAGATAGTCCAGCCCGTAAGCGGCCGGCGGCACCAGGGACGCCATCCGCCGGTCCGGCACCAGATAACCCAATTCCCCGCCCTGCGAGGCGGAGGGGCAGTCGGAATAGCGCGCGGCCAGCGCGCCGAAATCCCCGCCCCGCTCCAGCTCCTGCCGCACGGCCTCGGCCTTGCGCCGGGCCGCCTCGCGGCGTCGGGGGTCGACCGCCGCCGGAATGTACGTCCGCCCCGGCCGGTCGTCGAAGGCACAGAAAATGTGGGCCACGCGCAGCACGCCCAGCTGGTCGCGCTCGGTGGCGTATTCCGCATCCAGCGCCGCCTCGCTCAGTCGGTCGGCCAGGAGCAGATTGAGCAGCGCCTCGCCCGAGCGCGCGGCCGCCGCGTCCGTCCCGAGCGCGGCCGCCGCGCGGCGCAGCAGGGCCTCGTCGACCAGACCGTCGAGCAGCCCCTGAATCACCTGGTCCCGGGTCTGGGCGAAGGCGAAGTCCGAGAGCTCGGTGGCGGTATAATTGCGGCCGCCGATGGTGGCCGGCCGGGGGTCGGTCAGGCCGCGGAATTCCGGGCCATACTCCTGGCGCAGGGCTTGCAGCGTTTGCAGCCCGGCCTCGGGTCCGGCGCTTGCCGGGGCGGCCGCCAGCTCCCGGCGACGATCGGTCACCCGGGCCAGCAGCAGGTCCAGGCGCAGCGCCCGGGCGAAATCGGCCCGGGTGAGCCCGGAACGGGCCAGGATGGCCGCCAGTTTGACCCGGCCGCCCAGCTGCACCTCCTGCCGCAGGGCTTCGGCCCAAACTTCGGCATCGCTCGGCATCTTGACCGCCAGCCGGCCGGCCTCGGTTTCGATCATGACCTGCCGCAGAAAATCCTCGGGCAGGCCGAAATGCGCGGGGGTGATCCCGGCCAGGTACTGGATCCGGTCCAGCAGTTCGGCCCGGGTCACCAGCGGCCGGCCGCCGTCGGCAACCAGCACCTCCGGCGCGCTGGGCTTGGCCGGCAGCCAGAGGTTCAGGGGCGCCTCCGCCGCGCCGCCCGCCGCGGCCCAAATCCCCAGGCAGACTCCCATCAGGCGGGCGCTTCGCCCCCGCCGGATGAATCCCCGTAACCGGCCGGACTTGAACTCATGCGCTTGCGGCATCGCTTCGCCCCATTTTTCGCCGAGACTGGCCAGCCTCAGCCCCCGGCGGCCCGGCGGCCGCCAAGCCCATTCTCTATTTTCCGATTTCCGGTTTCTATCCCCAATTCTCTTTTTTCAGGCCGGCGGGCGGGAGGCCTCCTCCCGGCGCGCAGCCCAGCCGATCAGAAAGATCATGGCCGCGAAGATCACCGCCTTGCCCAGAAAGATCGTGGTCAGCCCCCAGCCGGCGGCCAGGGCCGCGCTCAGCAGCGGTCCGCTCATCCAGGCCAGAGAACGGGCGGTCACGGCCCAGCCGAAGATCTCGCCGCGCGACTCCTTGCGCGAGGCCTGCCCCAGCCAGACCTGGGTGATGGGATTGAGCCCGGCGGCGAAGAAGGCCTGAACGAAGAAGAGCAGATACACCGCATCCAACGTCCGGCAGCCGGCCAACCCCAGGCTGGCCAGGGCCGCCCCCAGGCAGATCCCCCCGCCCAGCCGCCCCAGCGGCCAGCGGTCGGCCAGCCGCCCGGTCAGCGGCCCGGAGATGATCGAAGCCGCGCAGGCCACCGCGCCGAGGTTGCCGGTCACCGTGGCCGCCCCCTCCATCCGTTGCAGCACCTGCTGGATGAACAACGGCAGCAGCGCCCCCTCGAAACATTGCGCCAGCGTGGTGCCGCAGATCACGACCAGCAGCGGCCAGAGCGCCAGCAGATGCTCGCGCCGCGAAACGTTCGTTGCCGCGGCGGTCGGCTCCGGCGGCTCGAAATCCTCCTGGACGAACAGGATCACCACCAGCGCGGCCATGAAGAGCAGCCCCCCGGCGATCTTGAAGGTTTCGGCGTAGCCGAAGGCGTCGGCGCAGCGTCCGCCCAGAAAGCTGCCCGCCATGGTGCCGGCGTACAGGGCGGTGCTCAGGAGGCCCATGGCGAAGCCGTGCCGCTCGGGCGGGGCGCTGACCGAAACCAGCGTCTGCGCCGCCGGCACGGTGCCGGTGAACATGCCCTGGAAGGCGCGCATCACGATCAGCCAGCCGACGTTGTCCACCAGGCCCATGGCGAAGAGCGTCACCGAGCCGCCCAGATTGGCCCGCAGCAGCATGGCCTTGCGCCCGTAGCGATCGCCCAGCCCGCCCCAGACCGGCGACATGATGGCCAGGGTCACCGAGGCGGCGGCCACGAACAGCCCGCTCCACAGCTTGACCGCGGCCGCGCCTTTGACGCCCAGCGTCTGAATGTAATAGGGGGCAAACGGCATGCAGAAGGAGAAGGCCATCATGGAGAAGAGCTGGGAGAACCAGACCGCCGCCAAGTTGCGACCCCAACGGGGGTCGCCGGCAGCGGCAGGGGGAGAGGCGTAGTCGGCAGTCATGTTTCGCTCAGGGTCGGGTGGCGCCGAAGTTGGAAATCCGCGGCAAACTATTCAGTATACGCAACCCCCGGTCGATGTCATGCTCTTTTGCCCGCCGGCTCCCTTACCCCCGGAGCGACCAAAAGCATCCGGGGTGCGGTAGCCCGCACCCCGGATGAGGGTTGGATCCGTTTTGCGCTGCCCCCGTTAAGGCTTGGGAGAGCAGCCGCAGGCCGGCGCCGCCTCGCCGCAGGTCGAACAAGTGCCGCGGTCGCGTCGGAGGAAATCGAGCTTGCCGCCCGTCTTGCACTCTTCGGTCGAGCACTTGCCGTTGCTGTTGAGCAATTCGCCCATGCCGGTGCTGCTGACCCGGTCGCGGATGGAGTCAAGCTCGTTGCGGAAGAAATCCTTGTCCTCCGACTTGATGATGGTCGGGGTGATCAGGATCAGCGAGTGCTCGCAATCTTCGGCCTTGCTCTGATGCTTGAAGAGATGGCCCAGCACCGGCATATCGGCCACCCACGGCACTTTGGTCGAGGACTTGTCCTCGCGATTCTTCATCAGGCCGGCAATGACCGCGGTGTCGCCGCTGCGGACCATCATCCGGGTGTGGACCAGCTTGGTCCGAGTGTTGGGCACGTCAACCGTAAAGCCACCGGCCTGGCGCGAGACCACCTCCGGATCCTCCTCTTCCTTCGGCACCACCTCGAGGATGATATTGTCGGTGTCGCCGCAGATGTGCGGCACGACCATCAGTTGTACGCCGACCATATACTCGGTAATCTCCACGCCCTCGGCGCTGCCGTAATCCGTCTGCTGGACCGTGCGGACCGCGTAGCGCTCGACGCCGCCGATGAAGACGGTCGCCTCCTGGTTGTCCAGGGCGGTCAGCTGCGGGGCCTGAATGATCTTGACCTCGGAATTGGTGGCCAGAGCCTGGACGTAGAAGTCCAAAGCGCTGAAATCGACCGTACCCATGGTGTAGGGGGTTACAGGCACTTCCTTCGGATCTACTATACCATAGTTACGGGAAGTCGGGGCGGTCGGACCTTCAAAGCCGGAAGTATTGGCTTTCAGCACCGATCCCAGGTGGCCGAAGGTGTTTTTGGTGAACGGCCAGGTAGTCGACCAAGTCGACCCGCCGTCAACGCGGGCGCGCAGGCCGTTCTCCCAATTCACGCCGTAGGCCAAGAGCGGATTGAGCCGGTGGGTCAGCAACCGGGTTTCGATCTTGACCTGGCGCGGGGCCACGTCCACCTGCCGGACCAGCTCGATCATCTGTTCGATCTTGGTGGCCGTGTCCTTGATGATCAGCATGTTGCTGCGGGCCTCGAAGGTGATGCTCCCGTCGGGGCTCTTGAGCTGGTTCAAGACGTTGAGCAGCGACTGCTCCTGCCCCTCGCCGGTGGTGCCCGAACTGCGCCGGCTGACGAATTCGCTCTGGATGGTGGGCTGGAAGTGCGCCCCTTCGGGGGTGACGTACTTGAGCGGCACGGCCCGAATCTCCAGCTGGCTGGCCACCCGCTCGGTGGTGGTGATCCGCAGGATCCCGCTCACCTCCTGGACCTTGATGAAGCCCTGGGCCTTGAGCAGGCTGTCGAGCGCGTCCTCCCACGGCACGTCGTGGACGTCGAAGCTGACGTTGCCGGTCACCTCGGGGCCGATGATGACGTTGGCCCCGCTCTCGGCGGCGATCAGCTTGATCACGCTCTCGATCGGGGCGTTCTGCACGCTCATCGTGATGCGCGGCGGACGTTCCAGCAGGATGATGCCTTCGGCCTTGGCCGAGTCGTTGACCACGAACCGGTACTTGCTGGCGATGTAATCGACGGCCGTCCGCCAGGTCACATTGGTCAGCTCGACCGTGACCAGCAGGCGTTTGAGATCCTCCTCGTCGACGGCCTCGTTGGCGCGCACCTGGATGTTGAGCCCACCAGAGGCGCGGCTGATCTGATCGAGCACGCGACTCAGGGGCACCCGGCGATAGGAGAGGCTCAATCGGGCTTCACCGGCCTCGCCGGTCGCAGCGACCGGGCCGACCGTGGCGACTCCGGCCGTTTCCACCACCGGCGCGGCGACCGTGGGCGTCGCCGTCGCCACGATGGGCGCTTCCGCCAGCGGGGCGGACGAGACGGCGGCCTCCTCGCCTGCGGCCGTCGGGCCGAGCCCGACTAGCACCCCCAACCCCCAGAGCAGCCCCGCCGTCCAGGACGGCCAAGCGCGCTCGCATCCGCTCGGGAACATTGCACACGCCTCCCTTTGAAAGTCCGGATTCAGGCCGTGTCTGAAAAGAGCGTTTTCCGGTGTCTGGCTGAAATCAAGCGCACCGTTCGCGCCCCGGATCGACTTACTTTTCAGACCAGCACTCTAAACACCTCGTTTATCAGACCGGACCTAGCGTCCGGTAATCGCCTCGGCGCTCATGACCTGCCGGAACCGTTGCCCCTTGTAGATGAAGACCACGGCGTTCTCTTCCACCGCCTCAACCTGGATCTGCGCCCGGCCGGCCAAATTTTCGAGCATCTCACCCGGTTCATATATCTTGTCGTTGATCAGGGCCGAGCCCCCCCGCGGCGTCCAGCGGATACCGCGGATCTTGACCGCCAGTTCGTGGAACTCGCGCTCGGTTTCGTGGGCCTGACGCAGCCTTCGGGCCGTCTGCCGATAGAGCCGCAGCTGCCGCCAGAGCCGCCCGGCCTCGTCCACCGTCGGCGCCCCGCCCCAGTCCTTTTTCAGCGTCTGCTCGACCTCGTCGCAGATCCGCAGGCACTCGTCGAAATCGTGAGCCAGGAGTCGCATCTCCACCACCAGCAACCGCTCCTCGAGATATTCGATCTGGAGATCGGCGGCCGGCGGTTCGACGGACGGCGTCTTGGTCGGCGTGGTCTTGGGCGTCTCCACGCCGGCGGTCTTCACTTCTTCCTTGGGCTTTTCCGTGACTTCGCGGAAGGTCAGCGGGTCCCGGCCGCCCG
>CAYMGG010000387.1:0-5699 GCA_964389915.1 uncultured Planctomycetaceae bacterium | reverse complement strand
CGCCGTTGCCGACGACGAACGTGGTGCCGCTCACGTAGGGTGCCGCGGCGTAGACTACGGAGATGCCAATCCCTTCCAGCGAGGCGGTGGCTTCGCGCAGGAACCAGAGCGCGGCCAGCCCTTCGTAAAAGGTGCGCGGCGGCTCGGCCGGCACCCGCCCGGCGGCGGTTTCGATCATGGCCAGGAATCGCCGGGCCAGAGGCTCGGTTTCCTCGGCGAGCAGGCGCGCGGCCTCGGCCCGAAAGCGGGCCGCCACCAGGAGCAGAGCCCGCAGCGAGCGCGTCATCGCCTCCCAATTGGCCAGCTGGTCGGCCGTGCCGCCGGCGGCGCGGCGCGCGGCAATTCGGCCCAGAAGTCCATTGACGCCCTCGCGCAGCAATTGCGTATAGCCCGGACAGTGGTGGTCGACATCGAAACCGCCGCCATTGACCCAGAGCTTGAACTCGCTTTTTTCATTATGCACGTTGAGCTCATTGAGCCAGCGCCCCTCCGGGTGGGGCGAACCTTGCCGATTTTGCCAATGAAGCAAGCCGGCGGCCGGCATGGGTGGCCGCCCGGCGTCACCCATAAACGGCGTCCCCCAGTTCTCGGCCGGGCGCACGCCCATCTCGAAGAAGAAGGGGCTCTGGGTGAAGATGCGAGGCGTGAATTGCTCGGCAATGGTTTCCTGCAACCGGGCTTTGAGGATTGAAGGATGCGCCGACGGCTCGGCGGCATAGATTTTTTCCATTTCCGCATTGATCCGCCGCCAGAGCGGTTCCTGTTCGTGAAGCGCTTTTGGCCGGCTGGCCGGAACTCTCTCGGACTGACAGGAAGCGGTGGAGCGCGGATCACTCGACGTCCAGTTCTGCGCCGGGCTCTGCAACGGGCGGTAATATTCTGCCATCTGGTCGCGCAAGACCTGGTATTCAACCGGAAGCTTCATGGGGAAAATCCTTTCTTTGCTTTAGGTATAATATTAAACTCCTTTCATTTGGTTTAAACCATTGATCTCCATATTCAACGGGACAAATAGTGGATTATTGATTTGACTTAGGTATACTTTTGTTCATGCCGCCTCGAAATGACGTCCATCACGCCTTTCAACGCCCTCCGCCGCCGGGGGTTTCACTCTGGCCGCTTATGGCGGGAATCCTCACCGGGGACGGCCATTCGCGCTTCACCTCGCGCGCCGATTATGTCTGCCCGCACATCATGCTGGCGGGGCGTGGACGGCTGCGCTCGCGGGGGCGGGAACTCGTGGTCGAGGCCGGCGACATGTTCAGTCTGCTGCCGGGGGTGGAGTTCACCTATACTGAAGAGCCGCCGGAGATCTGGCGTTTCATCTGGATTCACCTCGTCGGGCCGACGGCCGAGGATTTTGCCCAAATCTGCGGCTTCAGCGCCGAGCGGCCCTGGTTTCGCCCCGTAGATCCCGGCCGGGTGATTGCCGCGTTTCAGAAGGTGTACGAAACTTTGCCGGGGCGGGAGCACCCCTATCGGCTGGTGGCCGAGTTGTACGCCTTGGCCGACGTTTGTCGGCCGGCCCAAGCGTCGCGCCCCCCCGATCCGGCGCGGGAACTGGTCGAAAAATCCCAGGGACTTTGCCAGACCTTGCTGGCCAACCGGATCAACGTGGCTGAGATCGCTTCCGCTCTGGGCGTGGGGCGCACCACCCTTTATCTGGCCTTCCGCCAGGTTCTGGGCTGCACGCCGAGCGAATATCTGCAACAGGCGCGGATCGAGCGCGCTCAAGAATTGCTGCGCGAGACCCCGGCCAAACTGACCGCCGTGGCCCGCGAATGCGGCTTTGCCAATGACAAGTATTTCATGCGGGCCTTCAAGAAAGCTACGGCTCAAACCCCCGCCGCCTGGCGCGAGGCCCAATCGCATCCAGCCAGAAGTGAAACATAAGTACGTCGCTTATCCTTCCCGGACCATCAGGCATATCCAGTCGAAAAAGCAACGTGTGCGAAATGAAGTTGCCTGAGGTGCGCTCCCTGCGTTATACTGCCACGGAGGGATCTAATGATGGCAAAGTCCCAAGGCGGTCCAAGTAATTGCCGGCCAAAATGGCATTCAGCCCGGGGCGTCTACTTTATGCCCCACGTGGGGGGGGCGAAGAGTCGCTTAAGCCGCTGAGGAAATTTAATTCTGCTCTGCCAGAGCCGATAATGACCCGGCGAGGCCCAAATAATCTGGCACGTAATTATCGCGCCCGTAGCTCAGCTGGATAGAGCGCAGGTTTCCTAAACCTGAGGTCGTGGGTTCGAATCCCGCCGGGTGTACCACATTCAACGCGTCAAACCGAGAGGTGCGACGCTCTCGCCCCAGGCTGCCCCGCCTGGGGTTTTTCATAGGATCCCCACAGAACCTTATAGGGCAACACGTTTTACGACTTTGGCTTTGGTGCGCCGGGCTTGGCGCTCGCTCTCCACTGGAGGTCCACCCCTCTCGAAAACGGCCGCCCAAAGCCCCAAAAGGTCTCGAAGTCTCGAAAACCGGAGGCAGCCCCCTCTACCCCCTGCCTCCAGTATAAGCCACACAATAGCAGCCACTTATGGTTTTAGAGACTCGAGACCGTAGAGCCGTTCGACTCCCGCCGGCTTAGCAAATGGGATGCAACCGACTGCCTCCACTCTCAACTGGAGGTAGTCGAGCATGGGCACCAGAGAATGTGTTTCTGGAAGCGACTGTTGAGCATGACTTTACCGCGATAGAGCATTGGAGGTAGTAGAGTCGTTCGAATCCCACCCGCTATGCAAAAACCGGGAGCCAGGGTCTGCCTCGACTCTCAAAATGAAGCGCGGTGTGGAATCGGCTCTGTAGATTTCCATAATGGCGGCTATGGATATGGATAAGCCTTCACCCGGATGCATCCTTGGCTTTGCGCTCTTTGCGGTCACCGCATTGGCTGCGGTCTTCGGCGTGGCCTATGCCGGCTGTCTGGCCGTGGCCTGGATCACGGGATGGCCCACGTTCCATTCCTTCATTGCCGTGCTTGGATGCGCTTCGTTTGCGCTGGGGTTCTGGCTGTTAACAAGCATCTTGCGGTCGGTGGAGGGGATTGCCGGGGACGTGGAAGACCTGGGAATACACCTCAGCGGCATTGACGAGGTGCTTCACGAGCATCTGAAAGCGGGGGTGGCCGAAGAAGTGGACGATGGGGATGATAACCCCAGCGGGAAACCGCTGAAGGTGGTGCGTTAGAATTGGGAGGGGAAGAGAGATGAAGGCTATCGACGCATTTCAAGACACCATTGATCGCGCAGAACATTTGCTTGATATCTACGATTTGCTGCACAACACGCGGCGAAGAAAGATCCGCGCTGACTGGGCTCCCAAATTCAACAAGGTTATGGGGTGGAAGCAATCTGAGAAGCTGTGCCGGGTCGATGGAAACAACTGCGTATTGGTGATCAAAGGCGATGATGGTTGGGAGATGGAGCATTTTGAGCATGAATGGCTCGGGGAATTGCTTCGCTCAGCATTGGCCATGGCTGTTTCGGCCTTAGATCGCTATCTTCATGTGCGGGTTGTTGATTCGATGGCTGGTTGGTTTGGCAAAAGTCCTCAGAGCATGCCGGCAAAAATGGCAGAAATCGATGTACCCTTCGCCATTGTCGAGGAGTGTTTGCAGAAGGCTTTGGCTTCACGAAAGAAGAACGGGGCAAATACGCGGCCAAGAACAATTCTGAAGAAGGCACTGCGAGAGGCGCTTTATACGCAAACCTTCCAGTCTGCGCGCAATGTCGAATCCGCCTTCTCACTTATGGGGTTCAAGAAGCCTTGGAGCAACCTTCAAAAGGAAACACATGAGTCCCCGGAAAAGATGATGCTGTTCCTGAATAAATTAACGAAACGGCGAAACCAGATTGTTCATGAGGGGGATATCAGGAACATTGATCGAATCAAATCCGTGGAGTTGAATGATATTTCCCGCACGTATGTTTTTCGTTCAATTCAATGGCTACGGACATTTGTTGGTGCAATTGAGACCACGCATCCAGATTTCTAAACGGGCACAGATCGGTTCTGCGTGCGATGCTGGGCGCGGGCCGCTCAACCTGTAACCGGTGACACCCATTCCGGCAGCAGCTTTTCCTGCTCGCCCCACAGTAACGGAATATCACCGTGCAGCTTGGCGAGAGAGAGTTCTTCAGGTTGATCATTGGCCATGAATCGTTCGACTATGGATGGCGCCAGGCGTAGCAGTCTCATGTAGCGGTTGACCACCGATGTGCTGAGCCCGACCTTCTTGGCCAGTTCTTCCGTATTCTCCACCACACCCTCGTCTATCCACTTCTGCCACATATAGGCTTTGGCATAGGTCTTCTGGAAGGCCGTGGGGGTGCCGTTCTTCTTCGCGTCCTTCGGCGCCACAATGACCTTCCGGCCCGAGCGGCGGCGCAGATCCATGGGGATGAATATCTTGATCGTATCGCCCAGGTCTCGGATGATGCGGCCGTCTTCACAGTGAATGATTTCGCCTTTCATGGTGCGTCCTCCCTTTCTAGCTGGCCTGGGCCAGTTGGCTGACCAATGTGCCCATGCCACTTGTCTGAAGCTCTACGTCTACGCCATCCGGCTGAACCTGGGCGGTCTTTACCAGGAGCTGCATAAGCCGCGTCTGTTCGGCCGGGAAGAGGTGTTCCCATACAGCGTCAAGGTCCTGCAGATAGCGGCCCACATCCTTTTCCTTCAGGCCGAAGCCTTCCAGGGGCTCCGCGCGCGCCGTGTGGGCTACGATCTCGGGCTGGAGGATAATGGCCCGCAGCTGCTCAAGCACCGCCTCCTCTACTTTGCCGGCGGCAATGCGGCGCACCGGGCAAGCCTCCTTGCTCTCTTTGTTCGTCTTGACGCAGACGTAATACCGATACTTCTTCGATCCCTTGCGGGTCCAGCCCGGGGTCATGGCGCTACCGCAATGCCCGCAGCGGATGATGCCCTTGAGCATGGCGTCGGAGCTGACGCGTGTGGCGCTGGCCCGCTCCCGGCCGTTTGTATCGAGCAGCTTCTGGACTCGGTCCCACAATGTCCGATCAATGATCGCCTCATGCTGCCCGGGGTAGACGAGTTCGCCGTGTGTCACCTCGCCCAGGTATTTGCGATTGTTCAAGAGCCGGTAAATGTGCCCCTTGTTGATCGAATGCCCACCCTGGACCTTGCCCTTCTTGGTGGTCCAGGTCTTGGAGGTGACACCCGCATCGCGGAGTTCTTTGCCCAGGAGCGTTGTGGAGCCCAGGTCGACGAACCGTTCGAATATGTGCCGGACCAGTTCGGCCTCCTTCTTGTTGATGACCAGACGCCCGTCAACCAGGTCATAGCCCAAGACCGGCATCCCGCCCGTCTGCAGGCCCCGCTTCTTCTGCATGGCAATTTTGTCGCGGATGCGCTCGCCAATGATCTCCCGCTCGAATTGGGCGAAAGAAAGGAGGATGTTGAGAGTGAGCCGGCCCATGGATGTGGTGGTGTTGAATTGCTGCGTGACTGAAACGAACGTCACATCGTGCTTTTCGAACGTGCCGATGATTTCGGCAAAGTCCATGAGGCTGCGGGAGAGCCGGTCTATCTTGTAGACGACCACCGTGTCGATCTTCCCGGCCTTTACGTCGGCCATCAGCTTCTTAAGGGCGGGCCGCTCCATATTGCCACCGGTAAAGCCGCTGTGCGGCGTTCGAAATTCGGTTCAGAAAAGCGATTTATTTCCGTAGCGGAAT
>CAYMGG010000386.1:0-5710 GCA_964389915.1 uncultured Planctomycetaceae bacterium | reverse complement strand
CGAGATCATGCTGCGGCGCATTCAGTACATCGGGGTTAGCGTGGACATCACCTCCATGATCGTCGAGTTGATGAACCGCAACTACAAGGCCCGCAAGGACGCCGGCGGTAATCTGTAGACCGGTGGGCGACATAGCCCAGAACGGTGGCGGCTTTGGAATTCGAGTCTGACGGGGCAGGGGGCGGTTTTCCCGACCGAGGCTTGAGGTTCCAAAGCCGCTATTGTTAACCGAGCATTTTTTCAGGGCGGCCCGACGGTGACCGGCGGGCGGGCAATCGGGAGCCGAGAGTGGAACTTTCGCTGGGCGAGTTGGCCGCCAAGGTCGGGGGGGAGCTGCGCGGCGATCCGGCCTTGCGGGTCGGACGGCTGGCCGGGCTGGCCGAGGCCGAACCAGGGGCGCTCTCTTTTTTGGCCAATCCCAAGTATGCCGGCCTGCTGGCCGCCACCAAGGCCACGGCCGTGCTGGCCGGGCCGGGAGTGACGGAAGCGCCCTGCGCTTTGATCCTGGTGGCGGACCCGGACCTGGCCTTCGCCCGGGCGGCGGCCCTGCTGCTGCCTCCGCCGCCCCGACCGGCCGCCGGAATCGATCCCCGCGCGGCTGTGGCCGATTCGGCCCGGCTGGGGCGGGACGTGGCGGTGGGCGCTTTTGCCGTGATCGAGGCCGGGGCCGAGGTCGGCGACGGCTCGATCATCTATCCCGGGGCTTATGTCGGCCACGGCTGCCGGCTGGGGCGGGAGGTGATTCTCTACTCCCGAGCCACGCTCTACCATGAGGTCCGACTGGGCGACCGGGTGGTGGTCCACTCCGGGGCGGTGGTCGGCTCGGATGGATTCGGCTTTCTCTGGGGCGGCTCGGGCTACGTCAAGGTCGCGCAACTGGGCACGGTGGTGGTGGGCGACGACGTCGAGATCGGAGCCAACACCACCATTGACCGGGCCCGGTTTGGCCAGACCGTGATCGGGCCGGGCGTCAAACTTGACAATCTGATCCAGATCGCCCACAACGTCAAGCTCGGCCCTCATTGCGCCTTCGCCGCCCAGGTGGGGGTGAGCGGTTCGGTCACCTTTGGCGCGGGCGTGCTGGTGGGCGGGCAGGCGGCCTTCAGCGGCCATCTGACGGTCGGCGACCAGGCGAAGATTGCCGGCCGGGCGGGAGTGACGAAAAATGTTCCTCCCGGCGAACAGTTCACCGGCTATCCGGCCCGGCCGCACCGAGCTCAACTCAAGGAATGGCAGGCGCTTAAGGCGCTGCCGGAATTGCGCAAAAAGGTGCGGGAGCTGGAGCAGCGGTTGGCGCAACTCACCGGCGAGTCGGTTGAAAACGACGCGGAAACCGAGGAAGAAAATTAGTGCAGCGGGCGGAAGAATGTGCTAACATTCTTCCTTTCAAGTTGATCTTTTTGGCACGGATGCTCCGCGCGGACGGCGCGGGCCACGAGGTCGTAATAAGATGAGCAAACAGCGCACCTTGGCAAAGGCTTTCGAGTTCGCTGGTCGGGGTCTGCACCTCGGCCAGGAAGCAAAGGTCAAAGTTGGATCCGGCGCGGCCGGCAGTGGTTTTGTTTTCAAGTGCGGCGGGGTCGAGTTGACCGCCGGCCCCGATGCGGCCGATGGTTCTCGCCAACGGACCGTGCTGGGCCGGGACGGGACCGAACTGCACACGGTTGAGCATCTGCTGGCCGCCCTCTTCGGTTCGGGCGTGGACAATGCCCTGATTGAAGTCGAAGGCGCCGAGATCCCGGGCGGCGACGGTTCGGCCAAAAATTTCGCCGACCAGATCGGCAATGTCGGGACGGTCGAGCAGGAGGCCGAAGCGAAGGTTCTGACCCTGGCCGCGCCGCTGAGCGTGAGCGAGAACGGGGCGGTCGTCACCGCCTTCCCCGCCGCCGACGGCCAGTTCCGCGTCACCTACGTTTTGGATTATCCCGAAAGCCCGCTGGCCCGGGGCACGGCCGAATTCGTCGTCACCCCCGACACCTTCCAGACTCAGATCGCGCCCTGCCGGACGTTCGTGATGAAGCAGCATGCCGAAGCCCTGCTGCGGGCGGGGTTGGGTTTGGGGGCGAGCGCGGCCAACACCCTGGTTCTCGACGGCGAGAAGGTGATCGACAACGAGCTGCGCTTCCCCGACGAGTGCGCCCGGCACAAGGCCCTCGACCTGGTGGGCGATCTGGCCCTGGTCGGCCGGCGGCTGGGCGTGCACGTGGTGGCCTACAAGAGCGGACACAAGCTCAACCTCAAACTGGCGCAGGCCCTGCGCCGCGAAGCGCTGCGTCAGGACCACCCCCGCGGGATCCTGGACATCAAGGCCATCGAGAAGCGCCTGCCGCATCGCTATCCTTTTTTGCTGGTCGACCGGGTGCTGGAGCTCGAGTTCGGCCGCCGGATCGTGGCCTACAAGAACCTGACCTTCAACGAAGAGTTCTTCCAGGGCCACTTCCCGGGCCAGCCGATCATGCCGGGCGTGCTCCAGGTCGAGGCCCTGGCTCAGACCGGGTGCCTGCTCTTCCTGGCCCAGCCCGAGTATCAGGGCAAGCTGGCGGTGCTGATGGGGGTGGAGAACGTCAAGTGGCGCCGGCCGGTGGTGCCGGGCGACCAGCTGATGATGGAGGTGGTGACCGAGCGGGTCAAGGGCCGGATGGGCATCGTGAACGCCAAGGCCACGGTGGAGGGCGAGATCACCACCGAGGCGACGATCAAGTGCATGTTGATCGATCCGGAAAACTATACTTGAAGCGTCAAGTTCAGGAGAGTCGGCGCATGTCGTGCAAGATTCATCCGACGGCGGTGGTCGATGCCTCGGCCGAACTGGCCGAAGGGGTGGAGATCGGACCCTACGCGGTGGTCGGCCCGCTGGTGCGGATCGGCGCGGGTTCCCGGCTGCGGGCCGGCGCCCAGGTGGTCTGCCGGACCACGATCGGCAAGAACTGCGACATCCACTCAGGCGCCGTGGTCGGCGGCGACCCCCAGGATCTCAAGTTCAAGGGCGAGAACACCGAACTGGTGATCGGCGACGGCAACAGCATCCGCGAATGCGTCACCATCAACCGCGGCACCGGCTTGGGCGGGGGCAAGACCGAACTGGGCGACTGCAACCTGATCATGGCCTATGTCCATATCGCCCACGACTGCCAGATCGGCAACCGCTGCGTCATCACCAACAGCGCCCAGCTGGCCGGCCACATCAAGATCGAGGACATGGCCATCGTCTCGGGCATGGTGGCGGTCCACCACTTCGTCACCATCGGCACCATGAGCTTCACCGCCGGCCTCTCGGCCGTGCGCGCCGACGTGCCGCCGTACATGATCGTCGAGGGCAATCCCGCCCGGGTGCGCAAGCTCAACCTTGAAGGTCTCAACCGCCGCGGCTGTCCCGAAGCCAGCGCCGAGGCCCTGCGGGCGGTCTTCAAAAAGGTCTACCGCTCGGACCAGAGCCGGGCCGAGGCCATTGTCGAGATCGAAGCCGGCGAATACGCTTCCGATCCCTACGTTCAGAATCTGATCGCCCACTACCGCGCCAGCGAAAACGGCTCCCAGGGCCGCGCCCTGGAGGCTCTGCGCCGCGACAAGGCCCCCTGCAATCCCTGACCGGGCCGCAAGTCGGCCCGAATGGCCACCGGAGCGCAAGCGATGCCGACCCCCGACGCAGGCCAAGAACTCCTTACCGGCCCCGGCCGTTTGGAAACCTGGGGCGTCATCGGCCGGGTCATCCGCCAGGGAACGCCGGCCGAGTTGCACGTCTCCGACGCCGATTGTTTCTACCGCGAAGTGGTCGAAAACCGGCCGGAATCCGCCCAAGCCTATCTGGAATACATCGACCGGCAGTGGCTGTACAAGCTGGCCTGCGTGACCGAATGGGTGCTGGGGTGGGGGGCTTTCCTGGGTCGGCAGGTCGGGCGCTCCGCGGCCGAAGCCGTCCTGGCCGAGGCCTGCGCCGCCTGGCAGGGGTTGCGGGCCTGGAGCGAGGACGACGCGCAACGCGCGGCCTTCGCCACCGTGGCCGAAGTCCTCACCCCCGAAAGCATTCTGGGCAATCCCCCCGAGAATTTTGCCGAACTCAACCGCCGGATCTGCGCCGTTCCGGCGGGTATCGCCGGCGAGTTGCGGGCGAGGTTCGCCGCCGGCCGGCGGGAGGAAATGGCGGCCGACTTCGGGCGATACCATGTGCAGTATCGGGTCCGCCACGACCTGCTCTTCGGCCTGATCTGGGCTATCACCAGCGCGGCCGACCGGGCGCATGGCCAGGAGCTGGCCGAGCGGGGGCTGTGCGATTCGCTTACGGAATGCAGCTTCAATCGACGCATCGTGGGGGCGCTGCTGGCGATGTCGCCGACGGCCAGGGCGGCGATGCTGGCCGAAAACATGCGCACGCACTTCTCCGGCCGCAAACGCGACGGCCAGAACCAGATCATCGAGGAGCCAGATTGTTTTCGGGTACTGTGCGCGCCTTGCGGCAGCGGCGGAGCTCTGCGGCAGGCCCTGGCCGCCTGCCCGGTGGCCGGTTTCGACCGGTTCCGCCGGCCGACCGCCGCAACCTGGGGCCTGGCCGACACCGTGCCCGCCTATTGTGCCCATTGCGCCCAGAACGAGATCCGTTCGCTGGCCTTGGTCGGTTATCCGCTGGTGGTGACCGAGTTCTCCACCGACCTCGCCCGGCCCTGCGGTTGGAAGCTTTACAAATCCCCGGAACTCATCCCCGCAGAGTATTTCGAGCGCGTCGGCGGCCATAAGCCCCGGCAATTCCCGACTACCTGAACCTGCCTGTCGGGCGAACCAAGTGTTGCGCCCCGCAAATAAAAGGGCAACCGATCTTGGTGGCAGGAACTCTCCAGTCCGCGATAAATCCGCCAGGCTTTTCCGGTCAATCGTGGGTTATGCTGCTTATTGGATATTGAGGGCTGGGGCGGGCGTCTTTTTTGCGCAAAAATTACTCCGGCCCCCGCTCAAAAAACTCTCGTCCGGCTTCGCCACTTCGAACGTAAAATCGGCCGAATCAGAAGTATTTTGAGTTCGAACGTCCAGCGATTCGGCGCGAACTAGAGCGAAGGGAAATGATATCAGTTCAAATTAATAGTGGTCGATTTTGGGGAACCTTTTTTGCAAAAAAGGTTCCCCAAAACCCACCAAAAAACTCTCATCCTGTTCACCAGCCCCGGACGCTAGTCGGCCATCAATAACTTGAGTTGATATGAAACCTTCTCAAGTTGTCGGTGGCGAGGGCGGCAGACGGTCTAAATCGGCGGCCTTTCCGGCAGCGGTCGGGTGGCTGGCGGCAGGCGGAAATGCAATTCCGCTTCCAACTGCCGGGCCAGTTTCTCTTGCCGCGCTGCTTCTTGTTTTTTGCGTTGCTGGTCGCCCAGATCGCCTCCGACAAAAGCGCAGAGCGTTCCCCCGACGAAGAGAAATATCAATGCGCCCGGAACATGCCATGGATAGGGATAGTTCAGGTATTGGAGTTGTACGATTGAGTCAGCCATGCAAGCTAGCGGTACGGGAAGCTGCCCCAGCAAAGCGCTCCAACGGGCGTGGTTGGCCCAGCGATGTTGGCCGATGGCGCGGGATAAATAAAAGGCGCAGGGTACCATGACGGCGGCTACGCCCCAGGAAACTCGGTGGCCGATAAAATGGTAACAACAGCCGTGATCGTTTAGACTAGCTAGTACTACAGTAGCGGATTAAAAATGACGATAACTCCTTCAAGAGAAAGGAA
>CAYMGG010000385.1:0-5716 GCA_964389915.1 uncultured Planctomycetaceae bacterium | reverse complement strand
CCTTTTTTGCAAAAAAGGTTCCCCTGAAACGGCCTCAATTAACTGGGATTGATATTATATCGCGCCCCCCCCGGCCTTCCCGATAGGCGCGGGGGCTGACGCCAATGCGTTCGCGAAACTGCCGGCTGAAGAAATAGATGTCCCGGTAACCCAAAAGTTCGGCGATGCGGCCGATGGAATGACCGGAGTTGCGCAGCCAGATCCGGGCCGACTCCAACCGCGCCCGGATGACGAATTCGCCCGGCATCACTCCCTGTAGACGTTTAAACAATCGCCCGAAATGATGCGGCGTCACGTGCAGCCGCGCGGCCAAAGCCGGCAAAGGATACTCCCGTCCCGGCCATTCGCGAATCTCGGCACAGAGTCGGGCGACGACCTCGGCCTGCTCGCCCAGCGGACCGGCGGCCGGCGGGAGGGCGTCCTGCCGGTCCAATTCGGCCAGCAATGCCGCCAACCAGATTTCCGGCCGCATATCACCTTCGCCGGCGTCGCGAAACGACTCGACCAACCGGTCCAACAATTGCCCGAATAGCTCCGCTTCGGGCAGAATCCGATACAGGGGCGGCAGCCATTTCGGCGGGCGCAAAGGTCGACCGGATGCGTCCAGATAATCAAAATGGCTGAAGGTCACGACCGGCGGATCGGCCGGATCGGCGCAGCCGAAATAGGCCTCCCCCCCACGCAACAGAAAGCAGCCGCCCGCCGCCAGGGCGTACTCGCCTTCGGGCGTGCGCATGGTGGCTTTTCCCCCGCGCATCACCCATAAATCATAATCGCACCAGTTCTGGCGTGAGCCAAAGTCGACGGTCCAGTCCGGAGCACAGTGGGCGGTGTTGGCTGAGTATACACGCAGGCGCGCGTAATGATTTTCCATGCCCTAATAGTACAAATTATTGCCCCTGCTGTCCATTGTTGTTCCGGCTCCGGCAGGGTATCAATAATTCATGGCCGACCGCTGGTCGGCCCCGTCACCTGACCAGATTGAGGAAGAATTCATGAATTCCCGTGACCGCGTCGCCGCCGCTCTGGCCCGTCAGCCCGTGGACAAGGTACCGTTGGGATTCTATGCCGCCGACTGCGACACCGTCGGCCGGGTGCTCGGTCGCCCGACCCTGGTCCGCAACAAACCTGGCATCCAACTCGCCCTCTGGGAAGGCCGGCGGGCCGAGGTGGCCGAAGCGCTCAAGACCGACGTGGTGGAGTTTTACCGCAAGCTGGACTGTGTGGATCTGCTCACCTGCAAGGAGGCGCAGGCCCTGCCGCCGGCCGATTATGAGCCGGAGCATCCGAAAAAGATTGCGGACGACACCTATCAAGAGCGCTCCAGAAAGGTTTGGAAACTGAGTTGGGATACCAACGAAGTGGCGGTCATCCACGATCCGCGCCCCATTCCGGAAGAATACACGCCCGAGATGTTCCCTGATCCGGAACCGCAGGCGGCCGCCCCGGCTGATCCGTCTTGTTTCGAGGTCTGCGATCACCTGATCCGCGAACTGGGCGACTCCCGCTATATCCTGACGCCGGCGGCGCTCTGGTGCATGCCGCTGTTGGACGGGATGGAGAACGGGCTGCTCCAGTGGGCCCTGGCCCCGGAAGCGGTGGCCGCCTGCGCGCGTCAGACCTGCAAGCGTCATGAGCAGCTGGACCCGACCCGCCTGCGTCCCGGCTGCCCGGGCGGCCTGATGGAGGAGGACATGGGGGGGACCAACGGCCTGCTGGTCTCGCCCGCCCAGTGGCGGGAGATCAGCCTGCCGGTGTTGAAGCGGCGGGTGGCGGCGGTCAAGCAGCACGTTTCGCGGGTGGTGCTCCACTGTTGCGGCAAGGGCGAGGCGATCATCCCTGATCTGGCCGCGGCGGGGGTCGACTGCTACCAGTCGCTACAGACCCTGGCCGGTATGACTCCGGAAGAGCTCTGCCCGCGCTACGGCGACCGGATCGCCTTCTGGGGCGGCGCGGCCACGGAAACTTTGGTGGCCGGCACGGCCGAGGAGATGCGCGCGGCCACCCGGCGTACCCTGCAAGCCACCCGCGACTATCCCGGCTTCATCTTCGGCCCCAGCCACAGCATCGCCCACGGCGCGAAATACGACGTCTTCATGGCCATGCTCGACGAATTCGACCGAAACCGGAATCGGTAAATTCCAGAACAAAAAACCGCGAACTCCGGGGGAACTTTTTTGCAAAAAAGTTCCCCCGGGCCCCTTCAAAAAACTCTCGCTTGGCTTCGCCTGGTCGGGCGTTCAGATGGACGAAATCAACGCTTGGCGGAGGTCGAACAGCCCCCCCCTATTTGAACATCGGCAGGGCTTGGTCGAGGTCCAGGCCGGAATCGCGCAGGTAGCGGGCGAAGACCACGGCCGCGCCGTAATCGACGGCCTTGGCCACCGGCGCCAATTGAAGGTATTCATCCTTGTAGGTGTTGATGTGGGCGACGTTCTTGCGCTCCTCGTCGGCGTAGAAGCCGTTCTGCATCGCCGCCTCGTCGACCAGGTTGCCGCCATCGGCGGCCTTCTCCTTGGAGAGCGGAAAGAGGGTGATGTCGAGGATGCAATCGACCAGCTTGTACTCGCCGGCCTCGTTCTTGGCGAACTTGAAGCCGTTGAATTTGTAATAGGCGGCCACGGGAATCTCTTTGCGCTTCTTGGCCGGCAGCGGATCGTAACCGTGGGGCAGACGCGCGTTGCCCATATACTCCCGCTCGCCTGTGGTAACGCCGAAGAGAAAATAGTCGGTCTTGACCAGGTCGGCGGCCACGCGGCCGTTGCTCTTGAGCGCGCCGTAGGTGATGATATCGCGCTTGGGAGTTAGGGAGACACCGAACAGGTCGTTCTCCCGGACGGCCTGAAGCACCTCGCGGAACTGACGCGCGCCGATGGGCAGGACGTACTGGGCCGAGCCGTTGATGACGAACTTGTTGCCGCGCCGCTGATATTCGATGCTCTTGAGCGGCTCAAGCCCTTCGGCGGCCCCGTCGATCGTCACCCCGCCGGGCCGACTCTCGGCCGCCGGAAGTCCCGTTGCCGCCAAAACGCCGAACAAAATCACTCCGTAAAAACGTTGGAGATTCATTTCTTCGCCTTTCATCAACTAAATCGGAAATTCTCCGCAGCCAGAGTCATCTATATGCATCCCCTGCCCCAAATACAAGTCCCCGCCTAACGGCGAAAGGTCGGAGTGCATAAAATGCCGGTAAAACCTGATTTAATTATGCCGGCAAAGCCGCAAACCTTTTGGTTAATGCGTGGCCAGTATGCCCGAATCTCTATACGGCACAGCCGCCGTTTCCAGTCGCCGGCACGCGCCTCTCCACTTTGTTCGAAAATTAACTCCTTGCCATTCAAGGGTTTCCTAAAGCCCGGCCCGGCGCTGGCCGATATCTTTCTATGTCCGGAAATATTCCGGCCCCGCGCCTGAAAAAGTTAGCCGGCGCGGCGAATAAATAGAGCAAGCGGCCTTTGGAGAAAACCTTATGATTCCAGGCGACTCGTCGACTTCTGGCGCGCCCAGCCGCCGTCGCGCCTCCCGTAATCGGACCGAACTCGAAACCGAAAAACGCAACCTACTGCGTTGTCTGGAAGAAGACCGCGCTGTCC
Source organism: uncultured Planctomycetaceae bacterium (assembly GCA_964389915.1). GTDB lineage: Bacteria > Planctomycetota > SZUA-567 > SZUA-567 > SZUA-567 > CAYMGG01. The sequence continues at coordinate 2,123 of CAYMGG010000385.1, read as the reverse complement.
TGGCCCATCCTGCCGCTGCGGTCGCCGCCGTGGCCGGTACGGAAAATGGCGAGATCGCGCCGCTGCGCGCCGAAATCGGCCTGTTGCGCCAGCAGTTGCAGTCCGCCAATGCCACCTCGGATCTGCTCCAGGACGAGGTCCGCCGCCTGGAAACCAAAGCCCTGGACGCGATCGCCGAAGTCGGCCGGCTGCGCCGGCAGCTCGACGAAATGAACGAAAAACGCACGGCCGCCGACCTGCCCGACACTCAGAATTTGCAGCGCCAGCTGCTCGATACCTGCCAGGAACGCTCCCTGTTGACCGAAGCCTTGGGCAACAGCGAAGCCGAAATCGGCCGCCTCACCCGGAGCCTGGACCTCTTGGTCAGAAAGCTCAACGTGGCTTGATGCCGTCCGTCATATAGTTATATGCGTCTGATTCGCGCGAGTGGCGCAGGGGCTGACCCTGCGCCACTATCTTTGCCCCGCCCATCCGGCGGTCCGCCCGGCCCATGAATTTTTCATTAAACCGCCCGAAGTCCGCCCTCCAGACTTGCATCGCCCCGCAAACGGCATAGAATTCCGCACCGGTAATGCGTGGAGCGTGCTCATGGCGCCAATAACCGAAGAAAATGCCAGCAAAACCGACCCGGCCGGCGATCCGACCCGCGAGGAGGACGCCCCGAATCATGACGTGGTCGATAATTTGATCGCCTTGCTGCGGGTCGAGGCCGACCGGCTCTCCCTCCAGCGCACGCTCAAACACTACCACGCCGCCGACATCGCCGAAGCCATCGAAGACCTCACGCCGGATACCAAACGCCTGGTCATGGGCTCGCTCGACCTGGACCAGACCGTGCAGGTGCTCGAAGAGGTGACCGAGGAAGAGGCCTCAGATTACGCTGAAGAGGCCACGGTCGAGGAATTGGCCCGGATCGTGGACGTCATGTCCGCCGACGACGCGGCGGACTTCCTGGAGCACATTGACGAATCTAAAAGCCGGGCGGTGCTGGCCAAGGCCGATCCGACCCACGCCCAGGCCATCCTGGCGCTGAGCTCATACCCCCAGGAGAGCGCCGGCGGCATCATGACCACCGAGTTCTTCTGGGCCGGCCCCACGGACCCGGTGGAAACCGTTCTCGGCAAACTGCGCACCGAGTATGAAGAGCTTGAAACCATCCAGCAGGTCTTCGTCCTCGGCCCGGACATGCGCCTCAAAGGAGTGGTGGCGGTCGAGGATCTGATCGCCGCCTCGCCCGCCCAGCCTCTGGCCCAGCTCATGGACCCGGCCACGGTTACCATCGGCCCCGGGGCCGACCAGGAGGTCTGCGCCCGCTACATGCGCAAATACGACCTCTCGGTCCTGCCGGTGGTGGACAAGCATCGCCGCCTGCTGGGCATCATCACCCTCGACGACATTCTGGGCGTGGTCTCGCAGGAGGCCGAGGAAGACATGTTCCGCCTGGCCGGCGTGGGCTCCAGCCGGCCGCTGGAGCAGAAGACCTGGCAGCGGGCCTATCAGCGCGTCCCCTGGCTGCTGGCGACCCTGGTGGGCTCGGGCCTGATCTCGCCGGTCATCGTCAGCCACTTCTTCCGCCCGGTTCTACAGCAGGTGGTGGCCCTGGCCTTCTTCATCCCCGCGATCATGGGCCTGGCGGGCAACACGGCCGTCCAATCCTCCACCATCGCCGTGCGCGGCCTGGCCACGGGCGAACTCGAGTTCGGCGACCTCTGGTGGATGCTGCGGAGGGAGATGCTGGTGGCCCTGATCGTGGGCGCGGTCTGCTCGCTGGCCCTGGCCGGTTTCTCGTGGGGGGTGGGCAGCCTGGCCTTTGATCGGGCCGCGGCCGGCTCGCTGGACTGGACCTTCGCCCTGACCGTGGGCGTATCGATGTTCGCCGCCACGCTCTTCGCCGTGGTTTTGGGCACGGTCATCCCCCTGGGCTGCCATCGCCTCAAGATCGACCCGGCGGTCGCCGCCGGCCCCTTCATCACCACCCTGATCGACATCGGCTCACAGGTGATCTACCTCAGCCTGGGGGGGGCCATGCTGCTGCATCACCACGCCGGCTGATCCGCCTTCGTCGGCCGCCATCGCCCCCGCGCCCAGCCCCCCCCCCTGCCCTCCGGACCGGAAGGCAAAGT
>CAYMGG010000384.1:0-5721 GCA_964389915.1 uncultured Planctomycetaceae bacterium | reverse complement strand
GGGAACTGCCCACGCCTTGCTATCTGGTCGACGAAGTCGCCCTGCGGCGCAACCTGGAGATCCTGGCCGGGGTCAAGGCCCGCAGCGGCTGCCGGGTGCTGCTGGCGCTCAAAGGGTTCGCGCTCTGGGCGGCCGCGCCCCTGATCCGGGAATACCTGGACGGAACCACGGCCAGCGGCCTGCACGAAGCCCGATTGGGGGCCGAGGAGTTCGGCGGCGAGACGCACGTCTGCTGTCCGGCCTATGGACGGGAATTCAGCCAGGTGTTGGATTACGCCGAGCATGTGGTCTTCAATTCGCTCGCCCAGTGGCGCAAGTTCCGGCCGCTGGTGGAAGAGCGGCGTCGCGCGGGAAAAACGCTCGAATGCGGCCTGCGGATCAATCCTGAGTGTTCGCTTGCACCCCGGGCGATTTACGACCCCTGCGGACCGCATTCGCGCCTGGGCATTCGGCGGGAACAACTCACGGCGGCCGATCTGGACGGGATCGACGGTTTGCATTTCCACGCCCTCTGCGAACAGGACGCCGACGCCTTGGAAAAGGTGCTGAATGCGGTGGAAGCCAAATTCGGAGATCTGCTGTCGCAATGCAAATGGCTCAACTGCGGCGGCGGCCACCACGTCACCCGCCCCGGCTACGACGTTAACAAACTGGTTCGTCTACTTGAGGGCGTCAGTAAAAAATATGGAGTACAAACCTATATCGAGCCAGGCGAGGCCGTGGGCCTGAACGCCGGCATCCTGGTGAGCGAAGTGCTGGACTTGGTGGAAAACGGGATGCCGATCGCGCTCCTGGACACCTCGGCCGCCGCGCACATGCCGGACGTACTGGAGATGCCGTACCGACCCGGGATCGAAGGGGCAGGGGAGGCCGGGCAGCTAGCGCACACCTATCGGCTGGCCGGTCCGACCTGTCTGGCCGGGGACGTGATCGGGGATTATTCCTTCGCCAAGCCGCTGCGGGTCGGGTCGCGACTGGCGTTTCTGGACATGGGGCATTATACTATGGTTAAGAACAACACGTTCAACGGCATGCCCCTGCCGGCGATCGTGCTAGGCGACAGCGCCACCGGAAAGTGGCGAGTGGTCAAGCAGTTTGGGTATGAAGATTTCAAAGGCCGATTGTCGTAAAGAGGAAATCACCATGTTGCCGACCGTAAATTTCTGCGGCCTGACCGTGACCCGGCTCATCATCGGCGCCAATCCCTTCGGCGGTTTCAGCCACCAGAACAAAGAGCGCGACGCCGCCATGGTCGCCTACCATACTCCCGAGCGCATTCGCGAAACCTGGGACCGCGCCGAGGCGGCCGGCATCAACACCATGATCACCAACAATATGACCCCGCACGTGATCCAGACGGTTCGCGAATACCTCTCCGGCGGCGGCAAGCTGCAATGGATCGCCCAGGTCAACGGGGTGAACGAAACCAAAGAGGCAATGTTCAAAGCGCTGGAGGAGGCGGTCAAGATCGGCGCCAAGGCCCTCTATTTTCACGGCGCGATCGTCGACAACCTTTATAGCCGCCAGGACGACAAGCTGCTGCGCGAGTTCGTCGAATTTGTACGCGGCCTGAAGGTGCCGGTGGGCGTGGCCGCGCACGCGCCCGAGTCGCATCTCTGGGTGAACAGCCTAGACTTGGTAGACTTTCACGCCGTCTGCTTCTTCAACTGCGGCAGCCTGCACAGTGGCAAGGGCCACAAGTTCAAACTGTCGGACATGGCCAAGGCGGCCGAGTGCGTGCGGAAGATCGCCAAACCTTGCATCGGCTACAAGATCATGGGCGCGGGGCGGATCGACGCGGGCATGGCTTTCGAGTACGCCTTCGAGAACATCAAGCCCGGCGACGTGGTCAATGTCGGCATGCATCGCGGCGACAAGGACGGCATGGTCGAAGAGAACGTCGCCCTGGTGCGCAAGACTCTGGGAGTGGAATAAGATGCCTACCTATGTCTATGAGTGCGCCAATCCGGATTGCCCGACCGGCGGCCAGTTCACCTACGCCCAGTCGATCAAGGACGAGGCGCTTAAAGTCTGCCCCAAGTGCGGGGGCGCGGTCGAACGGATCATTCAACCCGCGCAGCTCCGCTCGCCGCGCAGCGACACCGACCTGCGCGACAAGGGCTTCGCCAAGCTGGTCCGGCGCGACAAGGGCGTATATGAAAACGTTACGGCCATGAATAACGAGAGCCGTTTCTGGCACGCCGACAAACCCGAAACCATGCCCGACCTGAGCAAGCGCATCACGGACTGACCGCTCGGCGGCTTACTAAAAAGTTGCCAAACCAAAACAAAGAGAGAGCTTTCTGCGGGAAAGCTCTCTCTTTGTTTTGGTGTTTCGTGTCTCAGGCCGTCCGGATTGTGGTCTGCGTTTCGCCCGATTCGCGCAGCCGCGCGATCAACCGGGCGCGCAGTTCGGCGCGAATGTCCGCCGTGGCTGGGTCTTGAACCAGATTTGCGCGTTGATGCGGATCGGCGGAGTTGTCGTAAAGATACTCTTCGATATATTCCGCGGCTGCGGCCTGGCGCCAGCCGGGGGCGTCCGGGGCGCTGACGCTATAGGTCCAGCGCTCGGTGCGCAGGGCGCGGCCGACCTGGCTTTCGCTGATCTGGATGAAAACGTCCTGTGGCCAGTCGGCCGGCGTGCCGGCGGCCAACTGTTGCAGGGGGCGTCCGCGCATGGGGGCCGGCGGAGTGACACCGCCGGCGGCGAGCACCGTGGGCGGCAGATCCAGCAGGCTGACCAGTTCCGTCTGCCGCTTGCCGCCGGTGAAACCGGGGCCGTGGATGATAAGCGGAATATGCGTGCAGCCGTCATGGCAGGCGCGCTTGTATTCCTTGTTCCGGGTGCAGAAGTGCGACCCGTGATCGCTGGTGTAGATGACGAGCGTGTTTTCGGCCAGGCCTAGTTTCTGCAATTCGGCGCGAATGCGGCCGAGATTGGCGTCCAAGGAATGGATGCAGCCAAGATAGTCGGGATAGTTTTCGCGCCAGTCGCCGCCCGTGCCTTCCAGATCGCCCGGCACCGGGTAATTGGCCCATTGTGCCTTGGAGCCGTGCGGCCCTTCATAGCATTTATGGTCGTTTTGGTGATGCGGTTCGATATAGGAGCAGAAGAGGAAGAAGGGGCGGTCGCGCCGGCGGGTTTGCAGATATTCCAAAGCCCAGTCGGTCTGGGCGTCGGCCCGATAGCGGCCGGCCGGGAACTCGCGGCGCTGGCCGGCGCCGTCGAACATGTGCCCGTCGTAGCCGTGCGAGGTGAATTCCAAAACGTCCGAGGCCAGCCAGTAGTCGCGATAGCCGCCGCGCCGTTCGGGCGGCACCGGCTTTTCGCGGTAATCGATGTCAGGTTCCATTTCGGGACAATGCTCGGTGGATGCCAGGTGCCATTTGCCCAGATAGCCCACCTCGTAGCCGGTGCCGGCCAGATGATGGGCCAGGGTCTTCTCCGTCAACGGCAGGGCGATGCCGTTACGGTAGCAGCCGATCTCGGTGGCGTAACGGCCGGTCTGGAGGCAGGCCCGGGCCGGACCGCAGACCGGCTGGCAGGTAAAGGCATTTTCGTACAGCACGCCCTCGCGCGCCATCCGATCCAGGTTGGGCGTTACCGGCAGGGGTTGGCCGTAGGCCCCGACCGTGTCCCAACGCTGCTGATCGCTAAAGATGAAGATGATGTTCGGTTGAGTGGGCATAGGGTTTTCCTTAGTCATTCTAATGGCGGACGTCGACATTGAAGCGCTCGGTATGCAGGCCTGGCCAATTGGCGGCGCGACGGTCGCGCACGCTGTCGTTCTGGATTTCCCGTTTCACCAATTGACCGTCCGCCACCAGGGCCGAGTTGCGGCGGGCGTGGTTTTCGATCAAGGCCGCCCGTAACTCAGCCTTACGTTCGGCGTATTCCGGCCGGTCGGCCAGGTTGCGCAGTTCATACGGATCGGCGTCGAGGTTGAAGAAGTGTTCGTAGCCGCCCTCGGGGAACCAGATATATTTGAGTTCCCCGTCGGTGATGCCGGTCCAACCGCCTTGCGCGCCGCCGTGCCAGCCGCATTGGCCGACCACGTAGCAGCGCGGGTTCTTCAGTTCGCCCCGGGCCAGGGCCACCAGGTCCAGGCCGTCCACGTCGGCCGGCGGCTCGCCGCCGGCGGCGCGGACCAGGGTGGGAAGAATGTCGCAGTGGCTGACCGGCGTCTTGACCGTCGTCCCGTGGAGCCGGTTGGCCCAACTACGCGGCGGTCGGACCACGAAGGGCACATGCGCGGCCGGCTCGTGGAACTGGACCTTGGACCCGCAGTGATGATCGCCCAGAAATTCGCCATGGTCGGAGGTGTAGACGATCAGCGTCTCGGCGAGCAGGTTCAGATCCTGCAAAGCGGAGAGCACCCGGCCGAGGTTGTAATCGATCTGAGTGATCAGCCCCAGATAGGCGGCGCGGGCCTCACGGAGCACCTCGGGTGTAAGCAGATCGGCCGACCAGTTCTGCCGCTGGCGCTCGATCTCCGGCGGGCATTTTTCCGGCGTGCTCCACTCCCCATAGACCGGCTCGGGAATGGCGCAGCCCCGGTACATCGAATAATACGGCTCCGGCGGGTCCAGCGGCGGATGGGGCTTGCTAAAACTGCACCAGAGGAAGAACGGCCGGGTCGGGTCACGCCGGTCATGGATGTACCGCACGCATTGCTCGGCGATCCAGTTGGTCAGGGTCTGGCTCTCGGGCACCGTGGCCAGGGTCGGGTAGAGTTCGTTCTGCCCCAGGCCGTGACGCATGGGCTGCAACGGCTGGCCCGAGCGGCTCATTTCCAGGTAATAGTCGGCCGGCAGGATCATCTCCTCGAAGCCGTGCCGGGTGCGCTCGGGGCCCCAATGCATCTTGCCTATGGCCGCGGTCTGATAACCCAGTTCGCGCAGGCAGGTGGGCAAGGTGCCTTCGCGGTCGACCACCTTGCGGCTCTCGCCGTTACCGAGCATGCCGTGAGTGTAGGCGTGCTTGCCGGTCAGCATGCTCAGCCGCGCCGGCACGCAGATCGGGCAATCCGAATAGCCCCGGGAAAAGGTGATCCCCTCGCGGCAGAGCAGATCGAAATGGGGCATGCGCATGAAGGCCGGCGCCTGCGGCCCGCAGGAGTCGTAGCGCTGCTGGTCGGTGGTCACGAAAAGAATGTTGGGTTGCCCGGGCATCCGCAGATCTCCTTTTGTCGAAAAAACGATCAACCAAGGGCGCGGGCGGCGCATTCGGCCGCGTTGCGGACCTGGTTATGCAAATCGGTGGTTTCGGCCGGCGATAGTTCGCGCGGCCAAAGGGTGATGCCGATTACGCCCAGCAACTCGCCCTGGGCTTCGGCCCGGACCGGGGCGGCCAGGCGCAAGCCTTTGTCCTGATAGGAACCAAAGCCGGCCTGACGGATCGCTTCCAGGGCTTGCCGCAGCGCCGTTGCTTCCGGTGTCGGATCAGCGGCCGAGAGGAATTTTTCCCGCAGCGAATCCGAGGCATAGGCCAAGGCGACCAGTCCGAATCCGTGGTTGGTCACGGCGGCGTTGATCGAGCCCAGACTGATATAGTGGAACGATTCGGGCATTTCTCTTTTGGCGCGGAAGATCAAACCTGCTTCGGTCAATTCGACGTAAGCGGCCGATTGACCTGTCTCCTGGGCGAGTCGCTCAACGATCGGTTGGACCAAGGCGGCCCGGTTACGTCCTCCGACCGCTCCGAAAGCGGCGTCGATTAGG
>CAYMGG010000383.1:0-5750 GCA_964389915.1 uncultured Planctomycetaceae bacterium | reverse complement strand
ACCTGGTCGCCCGCCTGGGCGACGAGAGCCCGGACGTGGTCCGCGCCGCCCTCGGCGCCCTGCGCCGGCTGCACGAGACCCGCGCCCTGCCCGAATTGGCCCGGTTGCTGGAGCATGCCGAGCCGACGGTCCGCCTGGACGCGGTGCGCAGCCTGGCGGAGCTGGCCGACGAGCGGGAGTTCCCCGCCGCCGCCCTGAGCACCCGCCTGGCCTCCGAAGCCGACCTGGAGGTACGCGTGGCCCTCGCCCGCGCCCTGGGCAAACACCCCCACCGGAGCGCCCAGGCCGCCCTGCTGCGCGCCCTGGAACAGGACCCGGAAGTCCGCGTCCAACGCGCCGCAGTCGAGGCCCTGGGGGCCTTCCCCTCCCCCGACGTGGCCCGCGCCCTGCTCGGCCGGGCCACGTCCGCGGCCGAACCGAGCCTGAGCACGGCATGCGCACGGGCGCTGGGGGCGCTCAAGCCGGAACTGGTGTTGCCCCTCTGCCGGGAGCTGCTGGAGGAGAAATCAGCCCCCGCGCTGCGCCTTTCCACAGCCCTGATGATGGCCGAGCTGGAGACGCCCGGCGTGGCCGAGCTTCTATGCGAGCGCTTGCGGGTCGAAACCGACCCCGGGGTGGCCTGCGCCTTGGTGGAAGCGCTCGGCCAAGGCGGCTGGCGCGAGGCCTGGCCGGAACTGCACGCCCGGGCCCGAGGCGAGGAGCTGGTCGGCTACGCGGCGGTGGCGGCGCTGGGCGAACTGCTCGACGAGGCGCATTTCGCCGACTACGCCTCGCTGCTGACCGAACTCAGCCACGAAACCCTGCGCGAAGCGGTGCTCAAGCGCCTGACCCTCTATGGCCGGACGCGCCGCCTGCCGGCGGACTTGACCGGGCCGCTGCTGGCCATTTTGCGCGGCGGACAACGCAACAACCGGGTGCTGGCCGCCGAGGCGGCGGGCCTGGTCGAAGGGGCGGACGTCTCGGCTTCGCTCCTGGAGGTGCTGCGCGACTGCGACGATGAAGCCCTGGTGCAGGCCCTGCTCCAATCCGTGCTGCGCCTGGCCGGCGCGGACCTGGCCAGTCTGGCCGAACGGGTGGACGAAACCCATCTGCGGCAGCTGGCCCGGGTCCTGGGCAAGGTCGGCGGCCTGGGCGAGAGCGGCCCGGCTTTCTGCCGGCTGCTGGCCCGCCGCCAAGCGGCCGGCGCGACCTCGGCCCAGGAGTGCCTGGAGGCGACGGCGCAGGCCGACCCGGCCGCCCTGCGCGGGGCCTTGTCCGAAGCCACTGGCGAAGAACTCGAAAGCCTGGTCCACGCCTGGCGGAAGCTGCCCGAAAACCTGCGCGAAGAGGTGCCGCTCGACCGGCTACGCCTGCTGGGCGCGGCTCAGGCCGGCGTCCGGGCGGCGGTGCTCTCGACCCTGACCGAGCACGACGACCTCGACTTCCTCCCGCCGGTCGTCGATCTGGCCGTGCTCGACCCCGACCCCGAAGTCCGCCACCAGGCCCGGCTGGCCACCCGCCGGCTGACCGGGGCCTGACCCGAAGCGGCGCGCTTTCCGGCCGAGAAAATTCGGGGGAGACCTTTTTGGCGCGAAAGGTTTTTCCCGACCCTTTCCCAAAAACTCTTATATCAAAATCATTATGAACCGAATCGGTCCGAATTCAGGCAACTTTGAATTTTCCCTTCTCTGCTCCCGAAAAAGCCAAGCTGGTGAGAGTTTTTTGGCGGGGTTTGGGGCACCTTTTTTTGCAAAAAAGGTGCCCCAAAATCGGTTACTGTTAACTTGGATTGATATTACAGGGCGAGAGCTTTTTGAAAGGACTGGCAGGCGCTTTTTGCAGCTCAGCCAGGTCAAACCCGCCGCAGCGCCCGCAGCAGCAGGCCGACCAGCAAGCAGATCAGCGCCCCGATCGGGCCGGCAACGGCCGGAGAGGCCGAGGCGGACGAGGCGACCACCGGCACCTGATCCCAGCCGGCCAGCTGTTCCGGCCCGGCGACCAGTTCACCTCCGCCGGCCCGGGCGATCCGGGCCAGCTCGCGGCCGTCCACGCCGAAACTCTGCCATTCGGCGCGATTCTCCACTGCCACCGCGCCTTCGGCCAATGGCCTTGATCCGCTTTCCGCGCTCAACCGATACAAACCGGCGGCGGGCTCGGGAATCTCGCCCACCCAGCGGCCGGCGGCCACCGCCGGGCAGCGCAACGCAAGCTCGGTCAGCGGCTGGTCCACCGTCCGCAAGCGGGCCAGCAGCACCCCTTCCGACCGGCCGGGCAGGCCGGAAACTTCGACTTGCAGCCGCCCGTCTCGCCGGCGGGCGGTCAGGCGCGCGCCGCCAGCTCCACCCCGGCACCACTCCAGCAGCCAGCCGGCCAACGCCCGGGTCGCGGGACTGTCGGGCCAGCCCCACTCCCCCCACGGCCGGCCGGCCACCTGGGCCACGCGCCCCAGACCGGGCCGGCCCAGCGCCACCAGCAGCGTGTTTTCGGTCGTGGTCAGCGCGGCGGTCGCGCCCGGCTTGAGCGGCCCGGCAGCGACATAGCCGGCGACGGCAGACGGCATCCCGCGCGGCCAAGCGATTGGACTGGCTTTCAGATCCAGCTTTTCCGGCTGGCCGGAATGAAGGTAATCGGTCCGGCCTTGGACCGCGCGGCGCAGCAATTCGGGCAGGGGTAGTTGCGCACCGGTCACGCGCACGACCTGCGCGGCCAGCTCCCGCTCCAGGCCGGCGGCCAACTCGCCCGCCTCGGCCAGAAGCAGAACGGTCAGATCGCCCCCGGCCCGGGTCCGTAGCGGCGCCAGCTCGCGCAAGCTCCCGGCCAGTTCCTCGCCGGTCTCGGCCGACCCGCCGTCGGTCAGGACTACCGCGCCCTTCTCCCGGCCGGGCTCGCCCCCCAACACTTGCAGAGCCAGCTTCAGGCCGGCGGGAACGCTCGTGCCGGCGCGTGCGCTCAGGCCGGCCAAAACCGGATCGACCCGCTCCCGCCAGCGCCCCGCCCGGTCCACCGTCACCCAGTCGAGCGCGAGCACCGCTTCGCCGGCAAACGCAACCAGAGCCAGCCGGTCGCCTTCGCTCAGTTGCGCGCAGACCGTGCGCACCGCAGCCTGGGCCCGCGCCAGCCGGCTGCCCGCCGGGAGCCGGCCCCCGGTCGCCTCCGGAGCTTCGGCCGCCATGCTGCCGGAGACATCCAGCGCGATGACCAGGCTGCGCGCCAGCCGGGGGTTGAGCCCGGCCGGCAGCAATTCGGCCAGAACTTCGGCCCCCGGCGGCGGCGCGTCCAGACCCCAGCCGGCCGGTCCGCCGTAAACCAGCAGCCCCGTGCCGGCCAAAACGGCTTCCCGCAAGGCCAGACTCGCGGCGGGTGGCAGACTTTCCGGTCGGATCGCGCAGAGCACCACGCTGGCCGCGCCCCGCAGGACCGCCGGCGTCAACGCCTCGACCGACACTACGGCCGGAGCGGCCGGTATTAATTCCGGCGGCGGCGCTTGGCCGCACCAGATCATTCCGCCCCCGCGCAGCAGCACGGCCGCCTCGGCCCGATTGTTTTCCGGAACCGAGTCCGTTTCGCCCAATTCGGCCGTTAGGCGCTGGAGCCCGGGGGCGCCGAGGGTCACGCTGAAGTCAAACCAGCGCCCGACCGGATCGAGCGATACGGTTTTCCGGGCCAGCACCGCGCCTCCGGCCAGCCGGACAATTAATGAGGCCGGCCGGGCGACATCCCCCGCCGCTTCCACCTGACAGGTGAACGGTACGCCGGTCGGCGCGACGGCCGGAGCCGAGAACTGGACGATCCGGGCATCCTCGGCCGGCCGGGCGCAGACCGCCACCGCATCCACTCGAATATCCGGGCCGATTACGGCGGCGGCATCGCCTCCCCGATTGGTCCGCCCGTCGCCCAGGATGACCACCCGCCGGCAGGTCGGTCCGGAACGCGGATAGGCCCGCGCGGCGATCAGCGCCGAGGCATAATCCGTGGCCCAAACCGGCGGATATTCCGCCGGCGCTACAGAATAACCGGCTGCCGTGTATAAGGTTATACATTGATCCGGCTGGAGCAGAGCCTTGACTTGCGCGGCCAGCTCCGCCTGGACCGCTTCCGCCGGGCGCAGGCTGGCCGACACATCGGTCAGCAGAATCAATTCACGCCTGGGCGTGATGCTCCGGCCGGGGAAAAAAAATCCCCCCCAGAGGCAGACCGCGGCCAAGGCGAATGCGCCGGCCGGCAGCCAGTTCAAACGTTGGGGCAAGCACAAGTTTTTAATTTGTCCACGCATGGATTTGGCGAAAAAAGCTTTGAATAGTTACCTTTCCCCCGCTACATTCATTTTGTTAATCGGCTGTGTCAATTTTTTTCTTTTTTTAAAGGAGTGTATTCAAAATGGCCAAGAGCGGAACCCGCTCCGATTTGAACAAATCGGCCGGCGGGACCGCCATCCGTCGGGCACCGACTGGCAACACGTCCAGGCAACGGCCTGTGCGCGCAACCAAGTACAAGACCAAGGCGCGGCGCGGCGGAAGTGGCGGCATGATTGGTTTGGTGGTTTGTCTGGCCCTGATCGGCGGCGGCATATATTTTGCTCCAGAACTCATAAATCAAATTCGCCGCGCCGATTTCGAACGCAGTCGGACCAAGCAACAGGACAACAGCAAAGCGGACGTCGAATTCGTCACCCGAATGGTGGACTCCGAAGGCCGGGATCTGAGCAAACGGTCCGGGGGCAGTGAGGCTTTCAACCAAAAATACGATCAGGCCAAAAGCCAGGCGGAAAAGGGCGAATTCGGGGCGGCGCGCAACCTGTTTCTGGAAGCCGCCCAGGACAAGGGCGGACTCAAGGCCAAGGCCCAGGAAGCCGCCGACACCTGCGGGATCTTCGCCGAACTGCTCGGTCAGTCGGCCGGCTCGCCCGACAGCGCCCGCCGCGAACAGCTGCTGGCCGAAAAGATCAAAACCGAACGCGAAGGCGTGGCCTACTACCTGCTGGCCAAAAAGATGGTCCAGGCCGGGCTGAAGGACGACGCCTGCGCCCTGCTGACCGACGCGTTCAAGCTCAGCCCGCGGGTCAAGGCCGAGCTCGACGAGCACCAGGCGCACATCTTGTTCAAAACCGGCGTCTGGTTCCTCAGCCAGGACAAGCTGACCGACGCGGAGCGCGTCTTCTCCCGGCTCTTTGCCGATTATCCGCTCAGCCAGGCGGCCGGGGACGCGCGCCAGGCGCTGGAAGACGCCAAGGCCAAGGGCCTGGCGATCAACCTGACCCCGCCCCCGGCGGGCGCGGCCACCGGGACCGCCGCCGGGCCGGTCGATTTTGCCGGCGCGGTGCGCCAGGAATCGCGGGCGAATTCGGAATTGGACAAGCGGGTCACCGGCAAGGATCAGGGGAAACTCGACCAGGCGGAACAACTGCTGACCTCCGCCCGCAAGCTCTTCGACGAAGGCAAGGAGGTTTCGAGCCGGGCCAAGTCCAACGAGCTGTACACCAAGGCGGAAAAGCAGTTCGAGCAGACGCTGCAAATCTACCGCCAAGCCGCGGACAAGGACCCCCAGAACCAGGCCTTGGAAAACCGGATCCAGGAGACCAGCAAGCTGCTCTACTGGTGCCGGAAGATGAAGCGACTCTAGGCCCATGGACGCACCGAGCCCGTATTATGTAGCCGTCCTGATTCTGGACGCCGGGGCGTTGTGGCTGATCCTGCAATTGGCCAAAGGCGACGACCGGTTTCGCTTCGCCGCGCATCCGGCCTATGCCGGATTGCATTCCCTGAGCATCATCT
>CAYMGG010000382.1:0-5774 GCA_964389915.1 uncultured Planctomycetaceae bacterium | reverse complement strand
CCAGCACGGCCTGTTCGGCTTCGAGGCTGTGGGGGGGCTGCCGGCCGTTTAATGCCGCCAGGGCCGCGGCGTCTTCGGGCCGGGGAGCGGGACTGGCCGTCGGCGCGGCCGGCCGAGGTCGGGGCGCAGTCGCCGTCGGCCCGGCCGGGGCCGCCGGGGCCATCGGAGCTACCGGGGCCGTGGCGGGGGGCTCGGATTGGGCCGACGGAATCGGCGGGGGCGGATAATCCGGTTCCTCCTCCGGCATTTCGTCTGGGTCATCAGTGCGCATTTATGTCTCTGGGCAAAGTGGAGTTCTATTCGTAAAAGCAATTCAAACAGGCGAAGGCCTGGTCGTTGCTGCAACCCCAGCGGTTGGTCAGAAAAACGAAGATGAATTCGCGTTCCGGATCGATCCAGAGCAGCGTGCCCGTGGCCCCGCCGTGGTAGAAGCCGCTTTCCGGCTGGCGGGGGAAGGCGGCCTGCGGCTCGCGGTTCCAGCCCCAGGTGCGCCCGCTGCGGCCGGCGTCGTTCAGATGCGGGCGTGAAGGCTGCGGGGCGGTCATCCGGGCGAACGCGGCCGGCGACAGCAGCCGGCCGGGTTCCAGCAGCGCCTGGGCATAGGCCACCAGGTCGCGCGCGGAAGAGGCCAGCCCGGCGCCGGAGAATTCCAGTTCGGCGAAGCGGCGCAATTCGGCCGGCGTTCGGCAGGGATGATCCACGACCGGCATGAGCCGCGGCGTTTCGGGCGGGTGGAAACCGGTGTCTTTCAGGCCGGCCGGGGCATAGATTTCATTGGCCAGAAACCGGCTCATCGGTTTGCCGGTCAGGCGGCGGACGATCTCGTTGAACAGCTGATAGGTGCCGGTGCGGTAGCTCATCCGGGTGTCGGGTTCGTATTCGAAATCGCAGTCGAGAAACGGCGTGTAGGAGTTGGCCGCGTTCAGGGTCGGATCGTTCTGTAGCGGCGTCATGTCCGGGCCCTGGAGCCCGGTGGTGTGGGTGAAGATGTCGCCGACGCGGACCTTGGCGCGCCACTCGTGGCGGTTGAACTCGGGGATGAATTTCCGGATCGGATCGGTGAAGTCGAGCCGGCCCTGGTCGAGAAGCCGGGCGGCTCCCGTGCCGGCGAAGGTCTTGGTGATCGAAGCCAGGACGAAGATCCGGTCGGCCAGTTCCGGGCGCTCCTCGCCATCCGGCCCGAAAGCGCGGCCGGCGAAGGTCTCGCGCGGTCCGGCCGCGGTCAGCACGGCCGAGGGCAGATTTCCGGTTTTGACGTATTCCCGCGCGCGCTCGCAGGCGGCGGCGAATGAGGCGGCGGCGAACGACATGCGGATCTCCCGGTCAGAACCCCGGCCTGAATTCCTAATGCGACGGCGGCGATTTTCCCGGATGATTCTAGCGCATTCGGCGGCTTTGGCGACTTTTTTTCGGTTTCGTCCCCGCCGGCGGCCAATATGGCTTGCGCCTTGCACATTTATTAAGGAAAATCGACTTTCATCCTTTGCAAAGGCGGATTTATGGCGGATCAGACACCGGGCGAGGAAGAGAACTGGGAACCGGCGGTCATCGTGCCCCTCGCGGAGCTCGACCGGCGTTACCTGGGGTATTCGCTCTGTAGTTCCCTGGGCGAGTTGCAGGGCGGGCGGACCTCGCTGATCGCCGCGGGGGTCCAGATCACCGAAGCCCTGCTGGAGCGGCTGCACGCCAACGCCGAGCGGCTGGGCGAGGAGGGCGCCAAGCTCGACTATGTCCGCCTGGTCCGTTCGATCCGTTCCAAGCCGATCGAGCCCGAGGCCGCCCTCACCCCCGCCAAACGCCAAGAGGTCTTCGCCGGCCTGGCCGTCAGCTTCGACAGCGTGCGGGAAGTTTTCGCCAAGGAGGTCGGTTCCTTCGAGAGCACGGTCTTCCGCGAGAACGAGGAGGAACTGCGGCGCAAGATCCGCAGCTACCGCCTGGAGTTGCCGCCGGAGTTCCGCCAGACCCTGCTGCGGGTGGTGGGCGACATCCTCTCCGAGCGCAACCGGGCCACGCTCTTCGGCTGCCTCGAGCAGTTCCGGGGCGACACCTCCGACCACTGCCTGCGCGTCTTCTTGATGGGCACCAAGCTGCTGGCCCGCGTCCTGCACGTCACGGCCGACAAGTTCCGGGGCAACCGGCGGCTGATGGACTACGCCTTCGGCCTGCTCTTCCACGACGTGGGCATGCTCTTCGTGCCCGAGGAGATCTACAAAAAGACCCTGCGCCTCTCCGAGGCCGAACTCACCAAGATCCGCGGCGCTCTGCGCCTGCGCGGCCTGGACCCGAACATCCTGACCACCATCCAGGCCGTGAACGACCCGCGCTTCGTCTACAAGAAGAGCGTGGAGAAGTCCCTGGTCCGGGAGGTGACGGGGATGCATTACCTGGTCGAGGCCGAGGTCATTTCCGAGGATCAGTACCGGACGCTGATCACCTTCCCGGACCGTTCCTGCCTGAGCCCCTATGAGCGGGCCTTGCTGGAGCGCCATCCGCAGTGGGGGTGGGAGGTGGTGGCCGGCTCGGGCTTCAGCTCGCCCTACGCCCTCGACATCGTCCGCCACCACCACCAGCGCCGCGACCGGACCGGCTACCCGGACATCCAGCAGGACATGACCCTGGCCGCCCAGGCGGCCGCCCTGGTCGACGTCTTCGACGCCCTGGTCAGCGAACGGGTCTATACCAACACCAAACCCTACGACGTGGCCTTCGGCATCCTCGACGCCATGACCAATCCCGAGCCGGGCACCGCCCCGGAACTGGACCGCAAGCTGTACGACGAGTTCTGCGCCTGCGTGCAGAAGTACCCGGTCGGCTCCTTCGTCCGCTTGAGCGGCGGCCGCTACCACGGCTGCGTCGGCCAGGTCTGCTGCTACTCGGCCTATGCCATGAACACGCCCAGCCTGGTGCTGGTGCGCGACGACCGCGGCCGCTGGCTCGACCATCTGCTCCGCCTGGACCGGGCGGACTACGACGGTTCGTTCCGCATCCAGGGGCTGCCTTTCACCGAAAACGTCTGCCGGCAGATTCTGCACCCGCGGACGGAAACCGAAGGGAACCAGACGTGAACGCCGCCGCTCATTCGTCCGAACTGGTCTGCGAAAACCGTTTCTGGCAGGAGGCCGCCGAGACCCAGCCCGTGGCCGAACGCCAGGCGTTGCAACTGACGCGCCTGCGGGAGACGGTGGCCCGGGCCGGCCGGGTGCCTTTTTACGAACGGGTTTTGGCCGCGGCCGGGATCACGCCCGAGCGGATTCGGAGCCTGGACGATCTGCAACGCCTGCCCTTCACCACCAAGGCCGACCTGCGCGAGAACTATCCGCTGGGCATGCTGGCCGTGCCCCGCGCCGAGGTGGCCCGCTTCCACGCCTCCTCCGGCACGACCGGCAAGCCGACCTTCGTGGCCTACACCGCCCGGGATTTGCAGACCTGGGCCGACCTCTGCGCGCGCTTCCTGGTGGCCGGGGGCTTGCGGCCCGAGCATACGGTCCACGTCGCCTTCGGCTACGGCCTCTTCACCGGCGGCTTCGGCCTGCACTACGGGATCGAGCGGGTCGGCGCGGCGGTGCTGCCGGCCTCCTCGGGCAACACCCCCAAGCAGGTCATGCTGCTCAAGGATCTGGGCGCCCAGACGCTAATCTGCACCCCCAGCTACAGCCTGACCATCGCCGAAGGCGCGCGCGCGGCCGGCTTCGACCCGCGCGAACTGCCCCTGGAATACGCCCACTTCGGCGGCGAGATGTGGACCGAGGACATGCGGCGGAAGATCGAGGGCGAGCTGGGCCTGCTGGCCTTCAACAACTACGGCCTCTCCGAGGTGATCGGCCCCGGGGTGAGCGGCGAGTGTCCGGCCCGGCGGGGCATGCACGTCCAGGAGGATCATTTCCTGGTCGAGTGCCTTAATCCCCAGACGCTCCAACCGGTCGGGCCGGGAGAACGGGGCGAGCTGGTCTTCACCTCGCTGACCAAGGAGGCCATGCCGATCATCCGCTACCGCACGCGGGATCTGGCCACGCTCGACCGTTCGCCCTGTCCCTGCGGGCGAACCACCGCGCGGATGGGGCGGGTGGTGGGGCGCTCCGACGACATGCTCATCATCCGGGGGGTGAACGTCTTTCCCTCGCAGATCGAGGAGGCGCTGCTCAAGGTCGAGGGCGCGGCGCCGCATTACCTGATCGAGCTCAGCCGCCCGGGGCTGGCCGACGTGGCCAAGGTGAGCGTGGAGATGAGCCCCGGGCTCTTCTCCGACAAGCTGAGCAATTTACAGGGGCTCCACGACCGGATCGTGGCCGAGATCCGGGCCATCACCGGCCTGAGCATGGAGGTGCAGCTGGTCGAACCCCGCTCGCTGGAGCGGGCCACGGGCAAGGCCACGCGCGTGATCGACCGGCGCAAGCTGACGGACTGACCCCCGATTTTATAATTCCCCTCCTAGATAAGGAAAGGTTGCATGCAGGCGTTTTTTCATGAATTTCTGAAGCTGTTTTTCATCCTGACTCCGTTCTTCGTGCTCTCGTCATTCCTGTCGATGACCCAGGACTGCACCCCGGGCGAGCGGCGGCGGATCGCCATTCAAACCATGCTGGCGACCATGGTCAGCACCCTCTGTCTGTATTTTTTCGGCCGCAACATCTTCGAACTCTTTGGCATCACCCTCGACGCCTTCCGGGTCGGGGCGGGGGTGCTGCTCTTCCGTTCGGCCCTAGAGCTGGTCGGCGGGGCCGAACCGGCCACCGCCAACGGCCGGACCAACATCAGCGTCGTGCCGCTGGCCATTCCCATCACCGTCGGCCCGGGCACGACCGGCGCGTTGATGATCATGAGCGCCGACGCCGGCGGGCTGCCCGACATTCTGCGCGGCCTGGCGGCCCTGGCCCTGGCCGTGGCCTGCGTGGGGGGGCTCCTCCTCTGCGCCTCGTCCATCGAGCGGATCATCAAGCGCCAGGGGCTGGTCATCATGAGCAAGCTGACCGGCCTGGTCTTGGCCTCCATCGCCGCGCAGATCATCCTGACCGGCGTGTCCGGCTTCTTCCCGGGGGGCGTCAAATGAGCGAGCGTCATGCGGTCGTGCTCCTCTCCGGCGGCTTGGATTCGGCCACGACCCTGGCCGTGGCCCGAAACGAGGGCTTCTCCTGTCACTGCCTCTCGTTCGCCTACGGCCAGCGGCACGCCGTCGAGCTGGCCGCCGCCGCCCAAGTGGCCGCGGCGCTGGGCGCGTGCGAACGTCGGGTCATCACCATCGACCTGGCCGCTTTCGGCGGTTCGGCCCTGACCGCCGATCTGCCCGTGCCCAAGGATCGCGCGGAGGCCGAGATGAGCCGCGAGATTCCGCTCACCTACGTTCCGGCCCGCAATACTATCTTTCTGGCCTACGCCCTGGGCTGGGCCGAGGTGCTGGAGGCGCAGGACATTTTTCTGGGCGTGAATGCGATCGATTATTCCGGCTATCCCGACTGCCGGCCGGAATACCTGGAGGCCTTCGCCCGCCTGGCCGCCCTGGCCACCAAGGCCGGCGTGGAGGGTCGGCCGCTCAATCTGCGCGCGCCGCTCGGGGCGGCCTGCGGCCGCTGCGACAGCTGCCAACTGCGCCGCCAGGGCTTTCTCACCGCCGGCGTGCCCGACCCGACCCGCTACCAGACCGGCTGAACCGCTAAACCGAGGGATTTATAATGGCGAGCCGTGGAATGCAGCCCGATTGGCCGCGGGGTTACGTTCAGCTCTATACCGGCGACGGCAAGGGTAAGACCACGGCCGCGCTGGGCCTGGCCCTGCGCGCG
>CAYMGG010000381.1:0-5782 GCA_964389915.1 uncultured Planctomycetaceae bacterium | reverse complement strand
GGCTCAGGCTGACTTTGAGCGGCCCCGGCCGGCTGGGGAACTCCACCGACGACATGCCGGCCGGCTCGTCCTGCTCGCCCATGCCGGCCACGGCCACCCGGCCGGGACGGACCAGAAGAGAGCGGACCTCCACGAAATCCTGGGTGGCCGACCCCCGGGCCCGGGGCCCGGTCACCAGGGCCGGGGCGGCGTCGGTGCGGTACGGACGATAGAAGACCCAGACCTGGTCGCGTTGCGGCGTGGGTTCGACGCCGGTCCGATACCAGGGGCCGTAATAATCCGCCAGCAGATCGACGAAGGCGAAATGCCGGCGCAGGCCGGGCATGATGGTGGTGTCCTCGGTGATGTCGTTCCAGGTGACGAGCTGGACCTGGTCGGCCTGCGTTTCGCGCGCCAGCCGCCACATCGCGTCCCAGAGGCGCGAATTGTCCGCGCCGATGTTCTCCATGTTCGCCTTGCGCCCGGCCGAGTAATAGTTCCCCCAGAGGGAGAGGCACCAGTCCTTGCCCAGCTCATGACAGACCCGGGCGGCCGTGGCAAAAGCCTGGGCGTTGCGCTCGAAGTTTTGGCGGCTGAAGAAGCAGGTGACCCCGTCGGCGCAGGCGGCGAAGGCCCGGACCCGAGCTTCGCACTCTTCGGGTTTGACGTTCGGCAGTTCGGTCAGATCGACCTGTAGATAGATCGGTTGCCCGGCCGCAGCCCGCAATTCGTCGAACAGGGCTTTTGTCGCCTCCGGTTTGCGGCCCAATGATCCGGAACCGTAGGTGATGAACGCCGGTTGGCCTTTGAGGCGCAGTTGCGCCGGGCTATCCTGGTGCAGCTTCATCCATTCCTTGACGCAGACCAGCTTGCCGGCCTGGTCGCCGCCCGCGAAATCGAGGCACAGGCCGATCTTGAAGGTGCCGCCCAGCTCCTCGGCGGCCTGGATAAGACGGTTGGGAATGCCGAATTCGTGGGTGCCGCCGCAGATGTCGAGCACAAAGCCGTCCAGGCCGGCCTCCTGGGCCTGGCCGATCTCCCATTTGAACTGTTCGACTTGGTCGGCGAACGGCGCATGCAGGGCGCCGATATGCCCCTCGCGGCACCAGCCGGAGATGTCGGGGCCCTGCGGGTCCTTGACGGGGAAGAGGAAGGCGTAAGGGCCGCGCTTGTCGATGGCGAAGCTGGGGCCGAAACCGATCATCCGGTGGCCCAGAATCAGGCGTTCGGGGTCGGCCGCCCGGGCAACGTGACCCAGAATCATCATGGTCAGAAACTGGGCGGCCAGACAGGTCAATGGACGGAGCATACGCGGCCTCCTGATTGGCAGTACTCATCAATGAGTACAATAAGCATACGCTATATTTTCAGCTTTGTCAAGGGCGGGGCCGAATCGGCTTGCGCGGCGGTCGCCAAGTGGGATACCATTTAGGAGCCGGCCGGAAGGCGGCCGGGATAAAATTTTCTCCACCGCCAAATCTTAGGACCTTACGTATGCCCAAAGCCTTAGCCCAGTTGTTTATTGGCGCCGTGTTGACGGCAACCGTAGCCGTAGCGGCGGAAAAAGCTGAAACCCCGCCGGCCGGTTTGGCGGCCGTAAAAGCGTTGGCCATCAAGGAAGGAAAAATCGTGTCTGCCGATTACGAGACTTCGCCGACCATGACCGGTCCCAACAATCGCGTATTCAATAATCTGCCGGCGCGGACGGTGGTGAAGCTAGCGCTGAGTCCGGCCAAAGGCTCCAATATCAACGTGGAAATCTGGCTGCCGGAGGCCCAGAAGTGGAACGGCCGGTTACTCGGCCTGGGCAACGGCGGCGCGGCCGGGCACATCAATCCCGCCGGACTGGCCGGAGCGGCGGCCGGCGGCTATGCCGTGGCCACTACGGACATGGGCACGGCCCCGAATGCGGGTTCCGGGATCGGCAATCCGGAGGTCTGGAAGGATTTCGGCTACCGGGCCACGCACCTTATGACGGTTTACGCCAAGGAGGTGATCAAGACCTTCTACGGCCGGGACCCCGAGCGTTCCTATTTCAACGGCGGCTCGACCGGCGGCCAGCAGGCCCTGCAGGAGGCGCAGCGCTACCCCGAAGATTACGACGGCATTGTGGCCAACATTCCCGCCCACTGCCGCACGCCGCTGCACGCCTATTTCCTGTGGAACGACCAGATCTTTCATAAATGCCCGTTCACTCCGGAGCAGGAGAAGAACATCATCGCCGCGGCCAACGAATATCTGGCGCCCCGCGAAATCCCGCAAACGGCCGGAAAGTTCGTGTCCGATCCCCGCTGCACCTCGGCCGACATCGACGCTGTCATCGCCCTGGCGTTGAAGAAAGACCAGACCCTGACGGAGAAACACGCGGCGGCCCTGCGCCAGTTGTTCGACGGGCCGAAGCACGCGCTCACCGGGGAACGGATTTTCCCCGGCATTCCGCTCGGGAGCGCCTTCAACATCGCCCACGGTCATCTCTATCTCTTCAACTGGGTGTTTGGGGCGAACAAAAATTTGCAAGAGCTCGATTTCGGCAAGGACATCGACACCTATACGGCCGCGCTCGGCCCGTACCTCAATGCGGAGAATCCGGATCTACGGGCGTTCTGCGCCCGGGGCGGCAAGCTGATCATGGCCTCGGGCTCGGCGGATTCGTGCGTGCCCTACCATGCTTCGCTCGACTATTACGAACGCACGATCGAGCTGTTCGGCTCGCTGGAAAAAGTCCAGGAGTTCTTCCGCTTCTACATCATCCCGGGCATGAGCCACGGTCCGGGACCGGGCGTAAACCGCCTGCCGAGTCTGCTGGATCTGGTGGTCAACTGGCGCGAGAAAGGAACCGTGCCCGGGATGCTCCAGGGGCAGCGCATCGTGGACGGCAAAACCGAACTGGAGATTCCGATCTATCCGTATCCGGCCAAAGCCAGTTGGACCGAAGCCGGCGGCTTCAAGCCCGTGGACGGGCCGCGCGGCGGCGTGCCCCGGGTCGCGGAGCGCTTCCGGCCCGCCGCGGCCGAATGACTTGGGATTGAGTCAAGTTGCTGGTGACCGATCTCCGGGAACCTTTTTTGCAAAAAAGGTTCCCGGACCCTCCCAAAAACTCTCACCCGGCTTCGCCTTTTCGGGCGTTCAGATGGGTGAATTCAAGGTCGGCGGAGTTCGAACCGCTTCGGCTTTTGACGCCTGGATTTGGTATATGCGTGGCCTTTCGAAGATCAGTGCCCCGACAGTTTGTCCATCTGAACGCTGAAGCCTGCGAAGCCTGGATAAGTTTTTTGAAAGAGTTTGAGAGAACTTTTTTCCAAAAAAGTTCTCTCAATGCTAAATCGAAATTCATAAGTGTCAGAAATTGACGTCAGTCGTCCTGCCCGTCGATGGTGCCGAACGAGAAGCTCAGGTGCTCGTGGGTCTTGACGTCGACGATCCGGCCGTCTTCGAGGTAGACGACCCGGTCCGAGGCGGCGAGCATCTTGTGGTCGTGAGTGGCGCTGATAACGGTCACCCCGAACTCCACCTTCAATCGCTTGAGCGTTTCGATCAATTCCTCGCCAGTCTTGAGGTCGAGGTTGGCGGTCGGCTCGTCGGCCAGCAGGATGGCCGGCGTGTTGGCCAGGGCGCGGGCCACGGCCACGCGCTGCTGTTGGCCGCCCGAGAGTTGCCCCGGCAGGTGGCCGTACCGGCCGTGCAGGCCGACCTTGTCGAGGATCTTTACGGCCCGTTCGCGGGCCTCCTCTTCCGGCGTGCCGCCGAAGATCATCGGCAAGGTGACGTTTTCGAGCGCGGTCATCACCTCGATCAGGTTGAAGGTCTGGAAGATGTAGCCGATCTTGCGGCAGCGGACGAAAGCCAACTGCTTCTGGTTCATTTTGGTCAATTGGAAGCCGTCGATAGTCACCTCGCCCTCGCTGGGCAGGTCGAGGCCGCCGATCATGTTGAAAAGGGTGCTCTTTCCGGAGCCCGAGGGGCCCATGATGCTCAGGTACTCGCCGCGGCCGATGGCCAGGTCTACGCCGGCCAGGGCCCAGACCACCTCGTCGCCGAGCAGATATTTGCGTTTGACGCCGGCCACCGAGATCACATGATCCGTGGTCGCCGGTCCGGGGAAGCTATTGGACATTCATCTTCCCTTCCTTGATCTCGATTTCCGAACGCTTCTGGAACCGCTCGATCCGGCCGTCGCGCACCCAGGCGATGCGGTCGGAGATGTCGAGCATCTTGTGGTCGTGGGTGGCGGTGATGATGGTCACGCCCTCGCTCTGGTTGAGGTCGCGCAGTAGCTCGATTATTTGCAGGCCGGTGGCCTTGTCGAGGTTGGCGGTCGGCTCGTCGGCCAGGACGATGGTGGGGCTGTTGGCCAGGGCGCGGGCCACGGCCACGCGCTGCTGCTGGCCGCCGGACATCTGTAGCGGCTTGTGCAGGACGCGCTCGCCCAACCCGACGCGCTTCAGAAGGTGCACGGCCTTGTCCTGGGCCTCGGCCTGCTGCATGCCGGCGAAGGTCATGGGCAGCATCACGTTGTCCAGGGCCGTGGCCACGGGGATCAGGTTGTAGGTCTGGAAGATGTAGCCGACCTTGTGGCAGCGCAGCCACGCCAGCTCCACCGGATTCAAGGCGGCGATGTCCACCTCGTCGATATAGATCTGGCCGGCGTTGGGCTTGTCCAAGCCGCCGATCATGTTGAAGAGGGTGCTTTTGCCCGAGCCCGAGGGGCCCATGATCGAGACGTATTCCCCGCGGCGGACGGAGAAATCGACTCCGCGCAGGGCATGCACCTCCTCCGAACCCATGTGATAGATCTTCTTCACCCCCAGGGCGCGCACGACGTAGCTCGTCATCAGGTGGGCGAGCAACTCTTCATGGCTTTGGGCGGTCGTGGCCGTATCGCTCATGCGCGTTCTCCTCTACAGCTCGGCCCGCAGGGCCACGACCGGGGTCATCCGCGCCGCCTGGCGCGCGGGGTAGAGCGCTCCGAGCACGGTGATCACGATTCCTGTGCCGAATGCCCCGACCAGGATGAGCAGCAGCCGCTCCGGCGGCAGCAGGCCCCAGACCGCCCCGCCGTAGGTCGAAAGCCCCTCGGCGTAGGCCAGGAGCACCCCCAGGAGCACGCCGGCCAGGGAGCCGGCGCTCCCCTCGATCACGCTCTCCACCAGGAAGGAGTTCATGACGAAGCTGTCGAGCGCGCCCAGGCACTTCATGGTCCCGATTTCGCGGAACCGTTCGGTTACGCTCATCAGCATGGCGTTGACGATGCCGACGAAGCTGATCATCATCGCCAGTCCCACCATCCAGTAGGTCTGGATCCGCTGGTTGTCCATATCGTCGAAGTTCATGCCCGCCCGCCGCAACCGCTCAAGCAGTTCGGGCGCGCCGGCCTTGACCACGTTCTGGACGAAGCCGTCGCTACAGAGGATATAGCTGAGAAAAGCCACGGCCAGAACGATGCTGCTCACCACGATCAGCGACCGCCAGATGCGGATGCGGATGCCTTTGCAGGTGATCCGGACCACCTGGCGGAAGGGAAGCGGAGTGATTTCGGTCTGCGGATTCAAATCGAACTCCTGGCGACGGCCATGCCCACCAGCCCCTTGCGCATCAGGGTCTGGAGAAACGTAGTGACCGAGGCCTCGGCCTCGGGGATGCTCAACCGGTGGTTGCGGGCGAACCGCTCGATCAAGGTGTTGACCGTCCGGTCGCCGGTGCACATCTCCAAAACTTCTCGCCCGTAGACGTCCAGGCCGAAGGTGCGCTCGCAGGTCGCCTCGGCCCCCAGCCAGCGCTGCCAGCGCGGGCGCTCGAGCCGGAC
>CAYMGG010000380.1:0-5796 GCA_964389915.1 uncultured Planctomycetaceae bacterium | reverse complement strand
AACCCATTCGGGAGCGTATTAGACGGCCTCGCGACGCTGAAAGAGGGCCGCAGCATGCGGGCTTCGTCGAGCGATGCGAACTGGCAGTCGGGGAATGGCGATGCGCGGCCTATCGAGCCGGGCGCGACCCTGGTCGTCTGCGGCCGGACCGACGCGGCCGCGCTCGCCGCCCTCGCGCCCGCGGCCGAACAGTTCGCCGCCGCCGGCGGCCGGGTGCTCTGCCTGTTCCTGGACCAGAAGCGGCTGACGCAGGGCTTCCTGCCCTTCGCCCTGACCGCGAGCGAACGGGAGTTCAGTCGGACCGAACCTCCGGCCGACGCGCTGGGCGCGGGCCTGAGCCTGGCGGACCTCCATTATCGCCGCTTCATCAAAACCACCCTGATCGACCGCGTGCCGGCCGGCGCGGCCAAGGACCAAGTCGGCCTGCTGGCCGCCGTACCCCACGGCCGGGGCCAATATCTTCTCTGGCAGCTCGACCCCGAACTGCTCTCGCCGGCCCAGACCATCGTCAACCGCTGGCAGCAGTCCCGGCCGGCCGACTTCGTCCGCTATTCGCAATGGCACGTCTGGCGCGCAATCTCGCAAATGCTGGTCAATTCCGGCGCGGCGGCCACCGAGTCGCAGTTCCGCGCCGCGCTGGCCGACGCCTGGCAGGCCGACCTGGGCGGGGCGTGGCAGGCCCGGGTCTCCCACCCGGCCGAACTCGCCCGGGAGATCGAGGAATTCACCACCCCGGAATACGACGACCGCGCCTGGACCGCCCTGGAGGCCCCGGCCGGCCCCTGGCCGCAGCAGGGCGCGCCCGAACTGTTCGGCGAGCGCGGCGACCGGCGCCAGGGCGATTACTCCCTCTGGTACCGCAAGACCCTCGAGATCCCGGCCCGTTTGGCCGGCCGCGAGCTGGAGCTCGACCTGGGCATCATCGACGATGCCGACGAAACCTACGTCAACGGCGTCAAGGTCGGCGGCATTTCGCGGGACACGTCTAAGACCTTCTGGAGCGATGAGCGGCGCTATCGCGTGCCGGCCGCCGCCCTGCGCTATGGCCGGCCCAACGTCGTCGCCTTCCGCATGACCGACTATCAAGGCGGTTGGGGTGGGTTCACCAAGGGGCCGCAGATGAAACTCGGCCTGCCCCAGAACAAGGAGAAATTGTTCTACGCCGAGTCGCTGCTCAACTCGGACAATCCGTACCGCATCTGCTGGTGGTGAACGCCCGGGCTTTAAACCCGACCAAGCCACATCCCCCTCCGGGCCGCCGGCGCCCGGGGGGATCTTTATTCTCGCCCGGGGCGAATCGCCCGCCCCGAGATTTCCAATTGACAAAATCCCTGAAAACCGAAATAGTGAAACTTAACTACACCTTTGGGCACACCTCCCGATTATCAATTCGCCGCGCTTTCCGCCGGACTCCGGCGGCATTTGCCAAGCAACATCGATTACGCCCATCCAGACGCCGAGAAAAGGACGCCTATGAACGCGACCGGTCTGCAAGAAGCGGAAACGTTGGTGGCGCGGCTGCGCGAATGCTCGCAAGCCCTGCAAACGAACATCGGCCGGGTGATCGTCGGCCAGAAAGAGGCGGTCCGGCTGCTGACCGCCGGCCTGCTGTGCGGCGGGCACATGCTGCTGGTCGGCGTGCCGGGGCTGGCCAAGACGCTGATGGTGCGGACCCTGGCGGAAACCCTCGGCTGGACCTTCCGCCGGATCCAGTTCACCCCGGACCTCATGCCCGCCGACATCACGGGCACCGAGATCCTGGAGGGGGGCCGGGACGGCGCCCCCCGCGAGCTGGTCTTCCACAAGGGGCCGGTCTTCGCCCACCTGGTCCTGGCCGACGAGATCAACCGCACCCCGCCCAAGACCCAGGCCGCCCTGCTCGAAGCGATGCAGGAGAAGTCCGTGACCGTCAGCGGCCTCACCCACCGCCTGGAGCAGCCCTTCGTGGTGGTGGCGACCCAGAACCCGATCGAGCAGGAAGGCACCTACCCCCTGCCCGAGGCCCAGCTCGACCGCTTTCTCTTCAGTCTGCACCTCGATTATCCCGAACGGGAGGAGGAGATCGCCATCGCCGCGCGGCCGGCCCGCCTGGAGGTTCCGCCGCTGGACCGGGCCGCCTCGGCGGCGGACTTTCTGCATTTCACCCGGGTCATCGAGGAGGCACCGGTCTCCCGCCACATCCTGGAATATGCCGTCGCCCTCGCCGTCGCCAGCCGGCCCAAGGACTCCGAGGCGGACGCCTACATCCGGAAATACGTGGCCTGGGGCGTGGGGCCGCGTTGCAGCCAGCACCTGATCCTGGCGGCCAAGGCCGGCGCCCTCCTGGACGGGCGGCCCAGCCCCGAAATCCGCGACGTGCGGGCCATGGCCCTGCCGGTCCTGCGGCACCGGATCCTTCCCAACTACAATGCCCTGGGCGAAGGCATCGACGCGGCCGCGATCGTCTGGCACCTGCTCGGCGCGGTGCCGGAGCCGAATTAGGCCCGGGTCGATCCGGCCGCGCCGCGAGAGGACCGCATGGCCCCAGCCTTTTCCCATCCCTATCTCGACCTGGCGCGCATGGAAATGCTGCGCAAGGTGCGGCTGCGCCCCCGGGGCCTGGCCGAGGGGTCGTTCGCCGGTCCCCACGCCTCGTGCTACCGCGGCACGGCGGTCGAATTCGCCGACTATCGCGAATACACCCCCGGCGACGACATCCGGCTGCTGGACTGGAAGGTTCTCGGCCGCACCGACCGCCGCTACATCCGCCTCTACGAGGCCGAGCGCAACCTGCTCAGCCACCTGATCGTCGACACCAGCGGCTCAATGGCCTATGGGGGAACGGCCGTCCTCACCCCGCCCAAACTGGAGTTCGCCTGCCGCCTGGCCTGCGCCGTCGGCTATCTGGCCGTCGCCGCCGGCGACGAGATCAGCCTGGCGCTGGCGGCCCAGACCGTGCACGAGTACCGGCCGGCCCGCTCCGGCTGGATGCACCTGGCGGAGCTGGTCGAAACCCTCGGCCGCGCGCGCGCCGCAGGCCGCACCGAACTCGGCAGCTGCCTCCAGGAGGCCTACCGCCGGGCCGGCCGGCGGGGCGTGCTCGTCGTCTTCAGCGATTTTCTCGACGCCGACGACCGGTTCTGGACCGCCGTCGACCTATTCCGCCGCTCGCAGTTCGACGTCATGCTCTTTCACATCGTCCACCCCGAGGAGCTTGAACTCCCGGACGTGCCGCTGGCGCGCTGGACCGAGACCGAGGGCGACGGAGCCTTCACGGCCGAGCCCGAGGTCGTCCGCGCCGATTACCGCCGCAAGTTCCAGGCGTTCCTGCAAACGATCAAGGGTCACGCGCTCGCCCGCGGCTGCGACTGGCTGCTGGCGCGCACGGACCGCGACCCCTACCTGTTCCTCAAGGAGTGCTTCCTGGCCCGCGACGGGGGGCAGACCCCATGATCGTCCTCGGCCACCCGCTGCTCGCCGCCGGCCTGGCGGCGGCCGGCCTGCCGGTCCTGATCCATTTCCTGACCCGGCCCCGGCCGCGGTCGATCGCATTTCCGACCTTTCGGCTGCTGCTCGAAGCCGGTTCCGGCCGGCAAGCGCTCGACCGTTTGCGGACCGGCCTGATCCTGGCCCTGCGGACCCTCGCGATTACGGCCCTGGCCCTGCTCCTGGCCAAACCCTACTGGTCGGCCGCAACCGGGTCGACCCGGCCGGGCGAGGCCCTGCGCCTGGTCGTGCTGCTCGACGCCTCGGTCAGCCTGCGCGCGACCCAAAACGGTATTCCCCTCTTCACCCAGGCCCGGGCCCTAGCCGCGGAGGTGCTGCGCGGCCTGGAGCCGGGCAGCGCGGCCGGCGTGATCCTGGCGGGGGCGACGCCCCGCACGCTTCTGCCCGCGCTGTCGAACAATCTGCCCCTGCTGCACGAAGGGCTGGCCCGGGCCGAGGCCACCTGGGAGACCTGCGACGTCCCGGCCGCTTTGGCCCTCGCGGCCAAGCTGCTGGACGGCCGCGGCAGCATCCTGGTCATCAGCGATTTCCAGCGCACCAACTGGGGCGCGGCGGATTTCACGGCCGCCCCGGGGATATCGTTCGTCCTGCGCCCAGTGGCCCGGGCCCCGATCGACAATATCGGCCTTCTGGCCGTCCGCAAAGCGCCGGAGGAGCCGGTCGCCGGAGAGCGCCTGGAGATCGCGGCGACGGTCTTCAACTCCTCGCCGCAGCGGCGCTCCGTCACCGTCCGGATCGAACTGGATGAACAGGCCCAGAACGTGGAGCTCACGCTGGCGCCCTATGCCTCGGCCACGGGCACGGCCGCGTTTCTGGCCCCGCACAGCGGCCTCTACGCGGGCCTGGCCAGCCTGCCCAGCGACGCGCTTTCGGAAGACGACCGGCGGCACTTCGCCGTCCGGGTGCGGGAGCGCTTGCGGGCCCTGGTCCTGTGCGACGCGGAACGACGCTCCGGGCGCATCGAGGCGTTTTGCGCCGCCACGGCCCTCTGCCCTTCCGCGACCGCCGGCACGGGAATCCAAATCGCGCCCCGCCAGAGCCAGAACGTGGAGCAGGCCGCGCTGGAGAACTCCGAGCTCTTCGTCCTCGTCCCGCCGCTCAACCCGCCGGGGCGCGTGATCGAAACCCTGGCCCGGCGCGTGGCGGACGGGGCGCGCCTGGTGCTGTTCCTGGATGCCGAACGGCCGGACGAGGCCGCCGCGGCCGCCAGTCTCATAAACGGCCTGGCCGGCGCCTCCAACGGCGCCCTTCGGCCGCCCTTCGAACTGGGCGGAATCGTCAGGCCGGCCGAGCCCGAGCCGCTGGCCGAACTCGCCACCCAAGGCCAGATCCTGCGCCTCTTCCACGCCGCCGACCAGGCCGACTGGAAATCGCTGCGCTTTGGCCGTCACCTGCGGACCACGGCGCTGGCCGAGCGCCGGGACGAGGTCCTCGCCGCCTTCGCCGACGGTTCGCCCGCGCTGGCCCTCTCTGCGGCCGGCCGGGGGAGCGCCGTCTATTTCAACCTGCCGCTGGCGCCGGCCGCCTCGAACCTGGCCGGCAGCCCGCTGTTTCCCGCCCTGCTGCACGAATGCCTGCGCGCCTTGCGCGAGACCCGCGAGCCGGCCGAAGCCCGGCCCGGCCTGGAACGGAGGTTGGTCAGCCGCGACATTCCCCTGAACCTCGACGCCTCGCGCCTGCGCCTGTTCGACTCCGGCGGCGCGGAAATTCCGGCCCGAATACTGGCCCAAGGCCGGGTCTGGCGCTGGGAGCTGCCGCCGGCGGACCGGACCGGACTCTGCGCGGTGCGCGCAGGCGAAAAGACGCTGGAATACGGAGTCGTCAATCTCGACCCCCGCGAGGCCGACACCCGCCCGGTGGCCCTGGCGGACATTGCCGAGGTCAACACCGCCACCCCGGTCGCCCGGCTCGACGCGGGCGGCGACCTGCGGCGGATCGGCCAGGCCCGGCCGCTCTGGCCGGAACTGCTGGCCCTGGCCGCGCTGTGTCTGGCCGCGGAAACCGCCTTGCTGGCCGGCTGGCGCCGCCGGGAGGCCCGCCCATGACCTTCCCGGCCTTTTGGGGGCTGTACTGGACCGGCGCGGCCCTGGCCGTCCTCCTGGGGCTAGCCCTTTGGCGGGCCTGGCGCGAACGCCGGACGGCGGGCTTGGCCCGCCAGGCCCCGGCGCTGGCCGCGCGCCTGGCCGTCCTGGTCGCCCTGGGCGGCCTGGCGCTCAACCCGACCCGGATCGAAGCCCGCCGCACGCCGGGCAAACCCGGCCTGGTGGTGCTCGTCGACACCTCCCAGAGCATGGCCACCCCCGACGCGGA
>CAYMGG010000379.1:0-5806 GCA_964389915.1 uncultured Planctomycetaceae bacterium | reverse complement strand
GGGAATAAATGTTTCTGACCAAGGTGGAGCTTAACGGCTTCAAGTCTTTTGCCGACAAGACGGATTTTGCCTTCGACGAAGGCATCACCGCCGTGCTCGGCCCCAACGGCTGCGGCAAGTCCAACGTGGTCGACGCCATCAAGTGGGTCTTGGGCGAGACCAGCGCCAAGAACCTGCGCGGCACCCAGATGCTCGACGTCATCTTCGCCGGCTCCGAGGGCCGCCGCCCCGGCAGCATGGCCGAAGTGAACCTCTATTTCGACAACTCCGCCGGCAAGTTGCCCAGCGATTACAACGAGGTCTGCATCACCCGTCGCATCTACCGCTCGGGCGAGAGCGAGTACCTCATCAACCGCCAGCCCTGCCGCCGCCGCGACATCCGCGAGCTGTTCATGGACACGGGCGTGGGCACTTCGGCCTACTCGGTCATCGAACAGGGCCGGGTGGAAGCCCTGCTCGCGGCCAAACCGCAGGAACGGCGCATGGTCTTCGAGGAGGCCGCCGGCGTCAGCAAGTACAAGTCGCGCCGAAAAGAGACCCTCTCCCGCCTGGAGCGCTGCAACCAATACCTGCTGCGCGTCAACGACATCGTCGACGAGGTCGAGAAGAACATCCGCCGCGTCTCGCGCCAGGCCGCCGCGGCCAAGCGCTTCCAGGAACTCAAGGCCGAACTGGACACGCTCAAGACCGATCATTACGTCCGCCTCTACCGCCAGCAGGTGCGCCAGCTCGAGCATATTCTGAGCGAAAAGGCCCAGATCGAAATGCTGCTGGCCCAGGAGAGCGGCCGGCAGGCGGAAAACGCTTCGCGCCTGGCCGGACTCACCGCCCGCGAGACTGAACTGGCCGGCGTTGAGGAGAGCCGCCAGAACGCTTTCCAAGAAAAACAGGAAGCCCTCTCCCGGGTTCAGGTCGAACAGACCGCCGCCGCCGAGCAACTGCGCTCTTTGGAGCGCGAAAGTCAGGACGCCGGCGGCCGGATCGCGGCCTTGGAGCGCCGGCTGGAGGAGCTAGCCGCCGCCGAGACGACCGCCCGCGCGGACCTCGAATCCGCCCGCGCCCGCCTGGAGGCCGCCGCCGCCGAACTGCGCGGCCAGGAAGAAACCCGGGCCGCGGCCGTGTTCGCGGCCGAAGCCGCCGAACGGACGGTCGAGGAATGCCGCCGCCGCCTGGCCGAAAGGACCGAAGCCCGCTCCCGCCTGGAGAGTGATGCGGCCCGGACCGAAAGCGAAGAAAGCTCGCTCACCGGCCAGACCTCGGGCCTGGACCGGCGCGAGGCGGAGCTGGCGGCCGAGGAGGAAGCGCTCCGAGCCGACTGCGCCAAAGTCGAAGCCGAACTGCGCGAACTCGAAACTCATGTCCAGGACGCCGCCCGCCAGGCCGAGGAGAGCCGCGAGCTCGAACGCGCCCGCCGGGCCGAAGCGGAAAAGCTGGTCGAAAGCCTGGGCCGGCTCAATGCCGAGCGCTCGGCCAAGCAGGCCCGCCTGGGCACTCTGCGCGATCTGGAGCACAGCCTGGCCGGTGCCTTTGCCGGGGTCAAGGCGGTTATGACCGCCTGGAAGAACGGCGAAGACAGCTGCCGCGAGATCCGCGGTCTGGTGGCCGACCTGCTGACCGTGCCGGCCGACGTGGCCCTGGCCATCGAGACCACCCTGGGCGGCCAGTCGCAGGACGTGGTGGTCGACACCGCCTACGGCGCGCAGAAGTGCATCGAATACCTCAAACGCTCCCGCGAGGGCCGGGCCACCTTCCTGCCCCTGGACCGCATCCGTTCGCGCGAACGGCTTCGGCGCAACCTGGCCCATCTGCCGGGCGTGCTAGGCGAGGCCATCGATCTGGTCAAGTACGACTCCGAATTCAAAAGCGTCATGGAATATCTGTTGGCCGGCGTCCTGGTGGTCGAAAACCTGGACATCGCCCGCCAGGTCTCGGCCGGCGACGCCCGCGGCGTGCGCATCGTCACCCTCGAAGGCGACGTCATCAACCCCTACGGGGCCATGACCGGCGGCAACAACAATCAGAAGGCCGGCGGCCTGATCATGCGCAAGGCCGAAATGGACGAACTGGGCGCCGAACTGGCCGAACTCGAACGCCGCCGCGAAAAAGAGGAGAAGCGCCGGGGTTATGTCCTCCTTGAGATGCAGGACGCTCTGGGCAAGGCCAACGAGGCCGAAAAACTCCGCCGCGAGCGCGACGCCGCCGGCCAGGAGATCCGCCAGAAGGTGGCGGCCGCGCGTAGTTCGCTCGACCGGCTGGTCCGCGACCGCGAACGCCTGGGCGCAGACAAAGCTAACCTGGCCGGCACGCTGGCCGAGTTGACCCGCCGCCGCGAAACCATTGCCGCCGAACGCGAACAGATCGCTCAGGTCCTGACCGCGCTGGAACAGGAACTCATCGCCACCCAGGAGGCCCACCGCGCCGCCCGGGTCGCGCTCGATGCCGGTGGCGAGGAACTGGCCACCAAACGCGTGCGCCAGGCCGAGGCCCAGGCCCAGTTCGATGAGCTGACCCGCCGTTTGGCCGACTTGGACCGCGACCGGGCCGAACGCGCCGCCGAACTCGAACGCAGCCGCCTCTCCGTGACCGAGGCCGGCGACCGCCGCCGCGAACTGGAGCAGACGCTGAGCGAACTGCGCGAACGCGAAGCCGCACTCCTGATCGAACGTGACGCAGCCCGCCAGGCCATGGGCGCCTTGCGCGAGGAGCTGGCCGAAGTGCGCGAAAGACTGCAAGAAGAGCGCGACCAGGAACGCGCCGCCCAGCGCCGCCTGACCGAGATCCAAACTTCGCTTAGCGACTTCAAGGTCCGCGAAAACGAGTGCCGCCTTCGCCTGCAGAACGTGTCGGAAAAGGCCAAAGAGGAATTGAGCGTCGAGAATCTCGACGAGCGGGCCGCCGAACAGGCCCGGTTGGAGGCCGAGGCCGAGGCCAACGCCGCCGCTCAGGCCGCCGTTCAGGCCGAAGATGGAACGCCCGCGGGTGAAGTCCGGGCCGTGCTCGACGAGGCGGGCCTGCTGCGCTTCCGCATGACCGACGAGCAGATCGCCACCTTGATCCGCGACGTGGCCGTTAAAATCGAACGGATCGGCCCGGTCAACCTCTGCGCCATCGAAGAACTGACCGAGCTGGAAGCCCGCCGCGAATTTTTGGTCAGCGAGCAGGAAGACTTGCAGCAGGCCGCGCAGGACCTGCTCGGTGTGATCGAGCGACTGAACGACGAATGCGCCCGCCGCTTCAACGAAACCTTCGAAATGGTCCGCGACAACTTCCGCGACCTCTTCGGCCGCCTTTTCGGCGGCGGCACGGCGGACCTCATTCTGCAAGAACCTTCGCCCGAAGAGAAGACCGCCGACGCCGATCCCGGCATCGAAATCATCGCCCGCCCGCCCGGCAAAGCGCCCAAGAGCATCTCCCTGCTCTCCGGTGGCGAGAAGGCGCTCTGCGCGGTGGCCCTGCTGCTGGCCATCTTCCGCTCCAAGCCCAGCCCCTTCTGCATCCTCGACGAGGTGGACGGGCCGTTGGACGAGTCGAACATCGACCGCTTCATGGAGGCGATCAAGGAGTTCTCGCGCGAGACCCAGTTCATCCTGATCTCGCACTCCAAGCGGACCATGAGCATGACCGACACGATCTACGGCGTGACCCAGAACGAACCCGGCGTCTCGACCAAGTACAGCCTGCGCTTCCGCCAGGCCGAGCCGGGCGAAAAGTCCGGCGAACCGAGCGAGGAGCTAGTCGGCGCGGCGGCCGGCTAATCGTAGACCGCCGCGCCGGACCGCCCCGCTGGCGGGCAACTTACGCTTAATTATCTCATCTGAACGCTTCAGCCGAGGCGTTTAGAGGAGGCTTTCTGGCGGAGGCCGACAGAGGCCTTTCCGAAAAAATCTCCCCCGAGGTTATTCGCAGCGGACAGGCGCTCATGCCCGAACTCCCGGAAGTCGAAACCACCTGCCGCGCCCTGCGCCCCAAGCTCCAGGGGCGGATCGTCCGTGCCGTCGATGCCGGCGTCCCCCGGCTGCGCGCGCCGATTCCGCTCAAGGCAATGCGCGCCGAACTGATTGGGCAACGCATCGTCGGCCTACGCCGCCGGGCCAAATACCTCGTCATCGATTTCCCCGAGCGCCGCGCCCTGGTCGTGCATCTAGGCATGACCGGCCGCTGCCGGGTGGTCAAGAGCGACGAACCGCTGGAACCGCACGACCGGGTCTGGTGGGAACTCTCGGGCGGAGTCAGCTGGCGGCTGCATGACACCCGGCGTTTCGGCCTGGTCGAATTCTGCCGCCTGGAAACCGAAGGCGGCGATCCCCCTTCCCTGGCCGGGCTCGGCCCGGAGCCGCTGGAAGCCGGACTTAATGCCGATTACCTGACCGAAGCCTTTTCGCGGCGCAAGGTGCCGGTAAAACCGCTCCTGCTGGCGCAGGAAGTCATCGCCGGTATCGGCAACATCTACGCCAGTGAAGCTCTTTTTCGCGCCCAGATCGACCCCCGCCGCCCGGCCGCCGCCCTTAGCCGGCCAGAAAATGCCGCACTCGCCAAACACCTCAAGCAGGTGCTCAAGGAGTCCATTGCGGTGGGCGGAACTACGATCAACGATTTCTATTCCGCCGACGGCGAAAAAGGCTGGTTCGTAAATAAATTGCGCGTCTATGACCGCACCGGTGAAGCCTGCCTGCACCGCGGCTGCTCCGGCCATATCGAGCGCATCGTTCAGGCCGGCCGGGCCACCTTCTTCTGCCCGGTCTGCCAGCACTGACACCTCATCGCCACCGGTTTGGGGAGAACTTATTTTTCAAAAAAGTTCTCCCCAAACCCCGTTCAAAAAACTCTAATCGATTCGTCGACGAGGGGAGTTGGGAGACAGCATGCGCATCTACATTTGCCAGCATGTGCCCTTTGAGGGTGCGGCCGGAATCGGCGATTACCTGAGCGAGCGCGGGAAGAAATTCAACGTCGTTCATGTCTATCGCGGCCAACCGCTGCCCCAAGCGGAAGATTTGGATCTGCTGGTCATGATGGGCGGCCCGATGAGCGTCAACGACGAGACCGAACATGCTTGGCTAGCGCCGGAGAAAGCGCTCACCCGCGAATGCGTGCGTCAGGGCAAACGCATCTTGGGGGTTTGCCTGGGCGCGCAACTGATCGCCTCGGCCCAGGGAGCCAGGGTTTATCCTAACCACGAGCGAGAAATCGGCTGGTTTCCGGTCCGCCGGACGCCCGGCGCGGTCCAGCATTCGCTTGGCGCGGCCATGCCCGAGGAATATCCGGCCTTCCACTGGCACGGCGAAACCTTTGACCTGCCCGAGGGCGCGGTCTGGCTCGCCCAAAGCGAGGCCTGTCGCCACCAGGCGTTCGCCTTGGGCGGGCGAGTGCTCGGTTTGCAGTTTCATCTGGAGACCACCCCGGAGGTGGCCGAAGACTGGACCCGCGACGGGATGTTCAACGAACCGGCCGGACCTTACGTTCAGACCCCGGCGCAGATCCGCGCCGCGCCCGAAAAATTCGCAGCCCTAAACCTGGTTCTGGCGGCGGTCCTGGATCGCCTGCTCGTCGACTGAGCCAAATTCGGTCGCGCTAGGGCGCATAAAAAATAAAAAACGCCTTGGCAAAACCGGCAAGGCGTTTGGCGCCCCGGGGAACCTTCTTGGCATTAAAAAGGTCCCGGAAATCAGCCCTTATCAATTTGAATCGGCATCAGCCGTTCTGCCCCGCCAGCGTTTGCGCGATCATTTCGGCCACGGTTTCCAGCTTGAAAGGCTTGTGGATCACGCCGCCAGCGCCGGCGCGCAGCAGGTCGCTCAGCTCCCGC
>CAYMGG010000378.1:0-5809 GCA_964389915.1 uncultured Planctomycetaceae bacterium | reverse complement strand
TATCGACCAGATACTTATCTTTATTCACCCTTTTAGGGCTGACGGGATACTAGTCTGCCTCGGCAAACTCCGCCATCAAATTTTTCACTCCACAGCTTTGCAGACGCAGGTCGATCCGGTCTGGGTAGATCGCAGCCTTGTCGATCAGCAGCCGGCAGATACGGACCTGCTCGGCGGGGAAGAGATGATCCCACACCGCGTCAATGTCAGCCAAGGCTCGGGCAAATGCCTTCTGGTCCGGCACCGCTGTATCCACCATAGGCGCATCTGCGGATACGTCCACTTCACCATCATTGGGTGAAGTGCCCTGCTCTACCCAAGCCTGATGGGCTGCGGCCAAGGTTTCTGGCGCCCGGAGTAATTCCCGCAGTTGGCTGACCACGGCGGCTTCTATTTCTGCGGCCGGCACGTTCGGGATCGGGCAGGATGCATCTCCGTTGTTGGTACTCTTCACACAATGGTAATACCGGTAGTTGCGGCCGTTCTTGTTTGAATAGGTTATGCCGAAAGTTCCGTCGCAATGCCCACAACGAAGCAGCCCCTTCAAAATGGCCGGAGTCCGGCTACGGGCCGAATTGCCCCGAATGCGATTGTTTTCACGGAAAATCGCCTGGACCTGTTCCCAGATTCTGCGGTCGATGATGGCTTCATGTTCGCCGGGGTAAACTTGGCCGTGGTGGGTGATCTCGCCGATATATTTACGGTTGCTGAGCAGACGGTGGACCGTGCCCTTGTTCCATGAACACCCCTGGCGGATTCTGCCCTTGTTGGTGGTCCAGGCCTTGGTTGTGAATCCCTGGCCATTCAATTCCTTGGCCAAGGCGATGGTGCTGCGCAGGACCAGGAACCGGCGGAAAATATCCCGGGCCTGCTTGGCCTCAGCCGGGTTGATCACCAGCTTGGTCTCCTTGACATCGTAACCCAGGATGGGCGTGCCGCCGGTATGCTTGCCCTTGCGTTTGGCGGCGGCAATCTTGTCGCGGATGCGCTCGCCGATGATTTCTCGCTCGAATTGGGCAAAAGAGAAGAGGATATTTAAGGTGAGCCGGCCCATCGGCGTCGTGCTGTTGAACTGCTGGGTGACGCTGACAAAAGACACGTTATGCTTGTCGAAGGTTCCCATCAACGTGGCAAAGTCCAAAAGCGAACGGGAAAGTCGATCGACTTTATAAACGACAATTATGTCAATCCGTTCCCTTTCGATGTCTTTTAGTAGCTTCGCCAGGGCCGGGCGATCCATGTTGCCGCCGCTGAAACCGCCGTCGTCATATCGCTCGGGAAGCAAGCGCCAGCCTTCATGTTTCTGGCTGTTGATGTAGTTTTCCGCGGCTTCGCGTTGGGCATCGAGAGAATTGAACTCCTGGGCCAGCCCCTCTTCGCTTGATTTTCTGGTATAGATAGCGCAGCGGACAACTTTGGGCTTCTGCGCAATCGCGTTCATCGGTCCCTCCTTGTAGGTGAGACGGCCTTCCCGCCAGTCTCGCCATGCTCAGCTTTCTGGCCAAGACCAAAGAAATGTCGTCCGTTCCACTTGGTCCCAGTCAGTTCCGTGGCAATGGCGGTGAGTGAACGATACCGCTTGCCGCCATACTCAAACCCTTTCTCCAGGGCTGTAACCTCCACCCGCCTGCCCTGCCATTCCCGGATAAACTTGGTGCCCGGGACCGGCAAACCACTATTTCGGCTATTCGTTTTGCCGTTGGCGCTAAGGGCATAATCCATCTCTGCAATCTGATCCAGCTTATCCCTGGCCTCCCGAGAAAGCCCCCCGAAGGCCAATTCCTGGATACGATAGGCCAACCGGGCCACCACTTGTTTTCGGTTGGATCTACTCGGTAGTGGCCCATCGCAAATCGCCTCCCATTTCTTCCTCAACTCTTCAAACGGCATGCGGTTTAATTCTGACACTTGCGCAACCACCGATCGAGCCATCTGCCCTCCTCCACTCAATTGAGAAATGTCCGTTCTGGGTCATCCGGTAGGCGTTTTTGGTCCTCGGATTTTTCTCCGTCACGGACAATGAGCCCGGCTTTGGGGCCGCCAGCAAGAGCCTTTTTTGCTGTTTTTCGAGTTTTTTCGCGCCAGACACGTATGGCGCCAAGGGCTAAAATCCTACCGACTTCTTCCAGTCTTTCTGTATCGGTCAACTCTATATTTGTCATGATTTACTCCTGCCTTTGCTCAGATTTAATTGAGAATATTATTGCAGTCGAAAATGAAATCATTAGGATGATGCGCTGTTCGCAAATTGATTAATCCGCAGGACGCAAACATTTCGATACTGGCGAATCCGCCAAAATCTCTTGTTGATTGGAATCGGAGAAAAACATAGCTCGGAAGAAAATGGGACGTAAGAAAGTTACTCGTAAGGCTACCGGCCTGAACCTCGCTTCATTGTCTGTCAGCGAAATCAAGCAGTTGCTGGCGGCCAAGGAAAAGCAGGCTGGCGGAAAACTGACGAAACTGGAAGCCAAGCGCGACAAGCTCCAAGCCCAGCTCGATAAGGTTCTCAAAGCTATCGTCGAACTGGGCGGCGAAGTGAAGCCCGCGACCGGCAAGAAGCGTGGCCGTCCGGCCAAGGTCAGCAAGACCAAGAAGCGTGGGCGGCCCGCTAAAACCAAGGCTGAAAAAGCTCCGAAGGCACCCAAAGCGCCCAAGACGCCGAAGGCCCCCAAAGCATCGAAAGCACCGAAGGCCCGGAAAAAGCAGGCCGGTGTCGCCGAGGCGGTCGTGGACATCCTCACCCAAGGCGGGACGCTGTCGGCCAAAGACATCGACCAAGCCCTGCGCACCCGCGATATTGTGGTCAATGCCCTGGGCACCTACCTATCCAAGCTGGTGTCTGGTAACAAGATCACCCGCCCCAGCAGGGGTAAGTACGCGGTCGCCTGAAATTTGGTTTGTCCGAACGCTAAAGGGGAAGACCGAAGCTTCAGGTCTTCCCCTTTTTTTATTTTCCGGCCTTGGCAATTTGATTGGCTGGAGACAACGGGGCATCGGATAGTTCCGGAAGATCTACCAATACCGCCGGCCCGCGATTGCCAGCGGCATCCAAGCAGCAGATAGCCACGACCTCGGCCGCGCCGCCAAGTTGCTCCCAGAACGCCTGGTAGCGCGCCCGCACTCCTTCCCAGACGGACACCATATCATCAGGCGCGGCTTCCAGATCTGGATCCTGACCGCCGGGCACATACCACAGACCAAACCGCGCCACGCTCTCTGCGCCAAACGCTTCGGGCAAGGTCCAACTAATCGCGGTCAGCCCGCGTTCATATGTTATAGATACGCCTGTCACGGCCGGCAGTGTGACCGCCGACGCGATCCCAGAGTTGACCACCACAGTAACCACCTTACCCGTCCCGGTTTCGCGCCAGAATCGCCCGCGCGGACGAATCGAAACAGTATAAACGCCGTCAGCCAGCGCGCCCAGGGTCAGCGCATTGGTCTCGCCCGCACTGCCGTCCGGTTCGGCCGGGATATCCCCCAGCCAGCCACCAGGCACAGGCGTGCCGTCAGCCAACGCGCCTTCCAGCCAGACCGCATAGCCTTCCCGGGTCCAGACCTCGGTTTGCCCGGCCATGCCGGCAGCCATAGCCAGCCGTAACTCGCCTAACAGATCCACGCCAGCGCGTCTCCCGCCCGCTAGGTCGAGTTGGGTAACAAGCCCATTGCCTGCCCGCGCCGCTACGTCAGCCCACCCGCCTCCACCCACACAGGTCGGAGCGGTAATGTCCAAACTCCACCCACCGGCCCCGCCGGAACGAAGCACCTCGTTGCGGATGATGGACGCCAGGACATTTAAACTGGCGTAGCGATTGCCCGCGATCCGTAGCGCCGCACCCAGTCCCGAAACTTTGCCCAACTCAGCCAACAACCGGATGTCCACCTGAGCATCCACGCCCGCCAATCGCACCAGAGCCACCATATCCGCCAGGAAAATGCCCCCCGCCCGACGCATCCCGCCAGAGCCCACCCGCACATCCGCCCCTGCGATATTCCAAGAGCCGTACGCCCGCTTGGGTGGAACGAAGTCCGCAGTCCAGCGGGCGACGTCAGAAATGCGCAGCTCGTCTATCAGGCATTCCTGGCTACTGCCCGGATCATTCGCCTCAAACGGAACATACCCAATGCCAATTTTAAGCCCGCTGTCCCAGCCTATGACCGAGCCGGCCACGATCTCCGCAGAACAAGCCAGGCTATTGACCAATTCACCGTTCAGGAAAAATCGAAGCGATCCAGACGCACGGGTCATGGCAAAGTGGAACCACTCCCCCAGGGGCAACTCGCAGTCCATGGCGTAGACCGTTGGGGTGGATTCTGGATTAAGCAGGGCCAATTCCATTCGGTGCGAGTAGCCCTCGCCCGAACGCAGCCGCAGACACCAGCCCTCGCCTGTCTCGATGCCGCCCGCATTATAAATACAGGTTCCAAGCAGCCCCGAGTCCGCATTGCTGACCCCGCTTGGCAGCTTGAGCCACATCTCGATCGTGAGATCGCCTGTCCCGAACGACCAGTCCGGGCTGTCCGGCACGCTCAGGTAATCCCCGATCCCGGCGATGGCCAAGGCGGCTGGCCCAAAGCGAAAGTCGCCCCCGGTGGTTACCGCGCCATTGTAGGCCGTAATCACATGCCGGTTGGCGGCATCGACAAATTCATCACTGTCCATGTGCATCAGGAGCAGGCTATTGGCGTCAGCCCCACGCGAGACGTCGCCATAGGGCGCGCCAGGCGGCGTGAAATTGGCGGTCCACCGGGCAATACCTTTGGAGACCCTGAATTCGTCAATGTGCCCATCCAGCGTACGGCCAAGGTCATGACCGGTGTTGCCAAGGTAGAAATTGTTGCTGCCGATGGAGGGCTGCAGATTGGCGGTATCGGTCCAGGTGTCGAGCAGGATGCCGTTCAAAAACAGATAGACCGTACCCGCATCGTCCCGCGCCCAGGCGATGTGATACCATGTATTGATCTCTGGCGACCAGGGCACGGTTCGATAAGATCCTGTGTTGAAGTAATGTGGCAAAAGCGCCGTGCTGGTGGAGTTGAAATACATTCCCGAACCGTAATAATTCAGTTCGAAAAAGGAGTTGCTGCTGGAAAGGTCGGTCAGATACACCCAGAAGTCGATAGTGAAGGCGCTGGCCCCAAACTGCATATCGGCAGTGACTGGCCCGCGCAAGCAATTGCCATAGCCGGCAATATACGCGGCCTGGCCAAACTTCGCCGGCGATGCCGAAAAGCTCACAGTTCCGTTGGCCGAGAAATCATGGTGGTTTCCCGACGAATCGGAAAAGTTACCGTCCAGATGAAGCAGAAGCTTGGTATAGGCGTCCAGGCCCCCGACCGTGCCGTACGGGCTAACAGGCGGGGTGAAATTCGAGGTCCATCGGGCCGTGCCGTTACTGATGCGGATCTCGTCCATCCAACCGATGAGCGGCACGGTCATATTGAACGCCGCCCCGATGTACAGGCTGCTGCCATACACCGTACCGGACAGTGTCTGTGTGCTACCGATTTGCTGGCCATCAATGAAAACGCGCAAATCGCTGCCGCTGCGAGTCACGGCGACGTGATACCAGGTATCCAGTGCCGGGGTCCAGGGGAAGGCAAAACCAAACGCATATAGTACGTTGCTCGGATGGTAATAATAGATCCCGAGGCGGGGCGAGGAAGAAGCGTCGATAAACACCGCATGGCTGTTGGCCAGACTGTGGATATTGGTCCGGAAGTCGATACAGAAATCGCCGGTAAAATCCCAATCATCATGATCTGGGATGCCCAGCCATTGCCCGCCGCCGAATAGCGCGGATTG
>CAYMGG010000377.1:0-5855 GCA_964389915.1 uncultured Planctomycetaceae bacterium | reverse complement strand
CGGCGGTCGTCGGCCTTGATCTCGCCCTGGCCGTCCAGGGGGTTGCCCAGGGCGTCGACCACCCGGCCTAAGAGGCCGTAGCCGACCGGCACCTCGGCGATGCGCCCGGTGCGGCGGACGGTGTCGCCTTCCTTGATGTCCCGGTCCGAGCCCAGGAGCACGGCGCCGATGTTGCCCTCCTCCAGGTTGAGGGCCAGGCCCATCACCCCGCCGGGGAACTCCAGCAGTTCGCCGGCCTGGGCGTTCTGCAAGCCGTGCACGCGGGCGATGCCGTCGCCGACCTGCAAGACCTCGCCGACCTCGGCCATGTCCAGGCCGCGGTCGAAGGCGGCGATCTCGCGCTTGATGATCGAGCTGATCTCTTCCGGTTTGATTCTGGTCTGCATCTTTATACCCCTATGCCATCCAGGCCGCAAATGCCCTAAGCTTCGGAATCGATTTTCGGCCGCGGCGGACCGCGGCGATATGCCTTACGCCAGTTTCGTCCCCAGGCGGCGCAGCCGGCCGCGCACCGAACCGTCCAGGACCGTGTCGTTGAGCTTCACCCGCAGCCCGCCCAGCAGCCGCGGGGTCTGCATCTCCTGTAGGCGCACCTTGCCGCCGACGTGCTGCTCCAGGGCGGCGGTCAGCTTCTGGCGCTGTTCGGGGGTCAGCCGGCGGGCGGTCTCGACCACCGCCAGCTGGGCGTCCTCGTATTCGTAGGAGAGACGCTCGTACTCGCGCACGATCAGGTTGAT
The DNA here is from genome assembly GCA_964389915.1 of uncultured Planctomycetaceae bacterium. Lineage (GTDB taxonomy): Bacteria > Planctomycetota > SZUA-567 > SZUA-567 > SZUA-567 > CAYMGG01. The sequence continues at coordinate 5,118 of CAYMGG010000377.1, read as the reverse complement.
GATGTTGATGCGGTAGTATTTGAGCAGGACGTTCAGAAAATCCGAGACCGTCTTGCCGATCCCCATCTCCTCGCAAAGCACGTCCGTGGCGCGGATCTTCTCCCTGAGGGGCACGGTCGGGCTGTAAAGGAAATGACCGAGTTCGGGCACGGTGATATCGCCGCGTTCGGCGTCCAGCAGGTCGGCCAGGTAGACCAGATCCTCGCGGACCTTCTCCAATTCATTGTTCTCGCGGGCCACCTGGGCCAGACCCTTGGCGTAACGGGCGGCGAGGATGTTTTCCTTCATCTCTTCTCCAGGGTCGGCAACTGGTCGAGGAAGGCGCCGACGGCCGCATCGTGGTCGGCGGCGGCGACCTCCTTGGCGAGCATCTCCCGCGCCTGCTCCAGGGCTTGGGCGGCGATGCGGGCGCGCAACTTTTCGGTGGCGGCGGCGACTTCGGCCTCGACGCCGCTTTTAACGGCTTCCAGCAGGCCGGCGGCCTCGTGTTTGGCCAGGGCGATGATGCGCTCGCCTTCGGCGGCGGCTTCGGCCCCGACCTTCTCCTCCAGCTGCTGGCGTTCCGAGGAGATTTCGCCCTCCAGGTCGGAGCGGCGGCGGCGGATGGCCTCGGCCTTGGCCTGGGCCTCGCGGGCGCGGACCAGCGAACCGCTTACCTGGGACCGGCTGGCGTCAAGCAGCCCCAGGAGCGGCTCCTTGAGGAAGACGAAGGCCAGCAGGAACATGCCCAGGATGTTGTAACTGTTGAGGAGGTATTCCCAGGGCACCGCCCCCAGGAATCCGCCGCCATAGATCCGTAGTTTGGCGCCGAACTGCTTCTGGCCGGCCGGGAGACCGGCGTCCTTGATCAGCGACCGGGCCAGGGCCACGGCCTCCGGCGGGGTCAGCTGCTGGCCGGCGGAGAGGGCGTAGTTGATCCGGTCGGGGGCCTGGAAGCTAAGCGGCGTCCAGAGGCGGACCAGGGCGGCCTCGGGCCGCATGGCCTGTTGCAGGGCCGCCGGGTCCGGCAGCGTCGCAGCGGGAGCTTCGGCGTTGACGTACTGGGCCGCGCCCGGGAAGCCGTCGGCCAGGTATTTGTCCAGCGGCAGCTCGGCCGAGCCGGTCAGCTTGAAGACCAGCTGGGCCAGGGCCAGGACGAGATAGACCGCGAAATAGATCTTGACGTAGATCAATCGCGGGTTGTCCCGCCAGGTCGGAGCGGCTTTGTCTGGGGCTGCGCTCATGGCGTCCCTTCGTTAACGGTCAGAGTTTCAGGCGGCGCGCGGCGGCCGGCCGAGCACCTGGGCGACGATCTGGCGGGCCAGGTCGCCGACCTGCGGTTCGAGTTCGCGCCGGGCCGCGCCCAGCTTGTCGCGCAATTCGTCGAGCGCGCGGTCGCGGATCTGGCGCGCTTCGGCCTTGGCCGAGTTTACGATTCCGTCGGCCTCTTTCATGCTTTCGAACTGGGCCTTGCTCAGCTTCTCCAGATACTGGCGGCGGGCGGCCACCCGCAGGGCCTGCATCTCGCGTTCGAGCTTCTCTTCGTCGCCGCGGTTGGCCTTGGCCGCAGCTTGGCCGGCTTCGAGCTCGCGGTTGCGTTCGTCGAGCAGTTTGAGCACCGGTTCCCACAGCTGACCGCGCAGAGTGTTGACCAGCCCCAGGAAGATGACCCAGACCATCAGGATCGTGCCGGCCTGGACATCCACCGCCGCGCCGCCGCCGACGACCGAGACGCTCTGCCGCCGGGCGGTAATCAATCGGTCGATCACGGCCTTGTTGACCGGCTCGCCGGCCATCAAACCGAGATCCGGCAGGCTGTCGCGCAGCCGCAGGTTGTGGCGCTCGACTCCGTACAGCGGCTGCGGGTCGCGCAGCTTGACCTCGGTCAGGCCGCTGGCCAGCAGGGCCCGGTAATCCTCGGCCTTGAGCGGATGATCGCCCGGCAGGAGGCGTCCGCCCACGGTCAGCCCTTCGGCCGGTGGCTGGAGATACGAGTGTTCCAGCTTGAGCAGGTGATCGCGCTGGAAGGTGGTGTCGTGTTCCCAAGCCGCGGAGGTCTTGCCCCCGGTCAGGGAGACGACCCGCCAGCCGTAGTCCGGCAGATCGTAGAGGGTATCGCGCTGGGTCACCTCATAGAGGTAGACGCCGAAGGCGACCAGCGCGGCAGTCACGATCAGTTTGCGCACGGGCTCTCGCTTTCCGGCTATTTCATGCCGACGCTGAAGATGAGGATCAGGGCGATGACCAGCGAGTAGATGCCGGTCGATTCCGAGACGGCCTGGCCGATCAGCATGGTGCGGAAGATCTGGCCGTACTCTTCGGGCCGGCGGGAGATGCCCTCGCAGGCCTTGCCGGCGGCGAAACCTTCGCCCACGCCCGGACCGATGGCCCCGAAGCCCATGCAGATGCCCGCCCCCAGCAGCGCGGCCGCCTTGATCAGGGCCTCGCCCAGCATTTTGGCGCTGTCAACGTTCATTTTGAATCGCTCCTTTTTTCCGCGAAAACTTCAGCCCATCAGCAAAAGACTGACCACCAGCGCATAGACCGCCGTTGATTCGGAAACCGCCGCGCCGATGAAGAAGGCGTTGCGGATCTTCTGTTCGTGCTCGGGAGCCTCGGACACCGCCCGGCAGACCTTGGAGCCGACGAAGCCGATGCCGATGGCCGGGCCGATCGCCCCGCCGCCCATCGCGAAGCCCATGCCCAGGTACTTGGCACCCGTGATGAGGTCGGCGTAGCCGTCAAGCTGCTCGAAGCCGCCGACCATGTAGATGAGCAGCATCGAGATCATGAAGGCGAACACGCACGGCGTCTGGCTCCAGGCCTGGCCGATGAACATCATCATGTTGACGCGACGCTGGGCCGAGGGGCAACGGGCGCAGGCTTCGACGGCCTCCTCGGAGACCAGGCCCGAGCCGATGCCCGAACCGAAGGAGCCGATGCCGATGGCCAGGCCCGCGCCCAGGAAGGCGGCCGCCTGGGCCAGGCTGTCCGGGGCGTCGAGTTTGGCGTCGCCGGCCTTCCAGAGCAGGATGCCCACCAGCAAGGCGAAGATCGAAGCGTTGCTGCCAAAGGCCTGGTTGATGAGCATGTTGCGGAAGGTGTCGAACTGCGCGGCCGGCTGGCGGGCCAGACCGCGGATAGCGCCGACCGTGGCGTTACCGATGCCCCAACCGCTGCCGATGGCCCCTAGGCCCACGGCCAGTCCGGCGCTGAGATACGCGGACATGTTGGCGATTTCCATGTCAGGTTTGCTCCTCGGCCGCGCCGGAAGAGATGTAGGTCAGGGCCAGCATGGTGAAGACGAAGGCTTGGACCGTGCCGGCGAAGACGCCGAAATAACCGAACATCCCGATCGGCAGCAGCATGTAATAGATCAGCCCCGAGATGATCGAGAGGATGATCGCGCCGCCGAAGATGTTGCCGAAGAGACGGAAGCTGACCGAAACCACTTCGGCGCACTTACCCACCACGTTGAGCGGGAACATGCAGAAGCCGATCGCCCCGCCCGGCGAGAAGTAGCTCTTAATGTAACCCAGGAAACCGTGAATGTAGATTTCCGAGCCGTGGCCGATGATCAAGACAAAGAGCAGGGCCAACCCCAGGGGCACGTTAAGGTTGCTGGTCGGCTCCTCGAAGCCGGGAACGGGAAAGCCCGGATCCTGCCGGCCGTTGTGGTTGGTGTCGACGAAAGGTTCGCCCGGGGTGTAGTTGCCGTCCCCGTCGCAGTCCTGGAAGGTCTCCCCCCCAGGTGCCAGTGGGAAAGGGGGATCAGGCCCATCATGTTGCAGGTCCAAACAAACATGAAGAGCGTGCCGATGTAGGGCAGGTATTTACGCCCTCGGTTGGGCCCCAGGGACTGGCGGGTGAGGTCGTCGAAGAAGCCGACGAATTTTTCGATCAGGATCTGGCCCCGGCCCGGATTGTCCTTGGAGAGGTTGGCCGTGCAGAGCCGGGCAAAGAGATAGACCAGGACCGCGACCACGGCGGCGATGATGATGGTGTGGTGGCTGAAGCGCAAGCCCCAGATTTGCAAGGGCAGGGGAATTTCGCCCGCGCCCCCGGCCAGGGCCGGCGCGGCGGTCAGGCAGAGTGCGGCCAGGGCCGCCCCCCCCAGGATCAGGGCTTTCTTCACTTGGTCTCTCCCGTCGAGGGTGTGCCGGCGGCGGGAACATAGAGTCCGGCCGGGCGCAGAAGTCCGTCGGCGATCAGCACGAAGCGCGGCAGCAGCAGGCCCGCCAGCGTGCACCAGGGGTTGAGCCAGTCCGACTTGGCCAGGGCTAGGGCCATGACCGCCATAAAGAGCAGCAAACCTTGAAAATAAGATTTCACCGGGCTGCGCTGGGCCTCGTTTTCCTGGGTCATGATGGCCCGGACGATGGCGAGGGAGTCGAGCCGGAATTGCAGGAGGCCGACCGCCGCGCCGACCAGGATTCCCAGCGGTCCGGCCAAGACCGTCAGCCACAGCCAAGCCGCGCCGGCGGCCACGGCCGCCAGGAGCAGCACCGCCGCCGAAACGATCCGCTGGTAGGCGAGAATTTCCTTCATGGATCCGTTTTTTCTCTGCTGGTATCTGGGGCGAAGCGCTCAAGATGGGCCGCGATCTTCCGGTAAGCCCAGTAAAACGAGAGCACTACCCCGCTCAGTACGCCTAGGACGATTCCGCCACCGCCGGTATGCCACTGCCGGTCGGCCTGCACCCCAAGAAAGAAAAACAGCATTATCCCGGCAGTCACGGACAGGCCCAGGTTGGCGCCCAAGCGCAACAGCGCGGTCAGTTCCCCATGCTCTTGGTCAGGTGTCGCGTCTTTTACCAGTTCTTTTCCGCCGGATCGTTGGGACGATTTACATTTTACGTGGCGCGGTGAAATGATTAACGATTACGGCGGCCAATCATGGCCATGCCCGGAAATCTGTCAAGAAAAAAGCGAAGCGCGGCGACTGAAATATCGCGAACGTGGAGAACGCCTCCACCCGCGGCAAACCGGATCTTCTCCCGATATGGACGGTTATGAGCCGTCTGACCGGCCCGCGGCCGGTTCCGCTCGGACCCCGCTCCGCGAATTTTATAGGCAAGGGCGATGGACTAGTATCCCGTCAGCCCTAAAAGGGTGAATAAAGATAAGTATCTGGTCGATA
>CAYMGG010000376.1:0-5865 GCA_964389915.1 uncultured Planctomycetaceae bacterium | reverse complement strand
GTCGGTTCCGGTCGGCGGGGCGTTGGAGGCGGGGCGGCAGGCGGCTGATGGTTAGCGCTCGCCTGCCGGGTGTCGATCAACTCTGAACAGCCGCGACAGCGGAATTTGACCCCGGCCTGGGCTGCGGGGATTTTGTACTGCTTGCCGCACCAGCCGCAGGTGGCGATGAAATCGGCCGCCGCAGGGGCGGGCGCGGCCGCCTGGGCGGTGTCGATCACGGTTTGGCAGCCCGGGCAACGGAATTTGATGCCCGCCTTGTCCTCGGGGAGCTTGAATTGTTTGCCGCAGGTTTGGCAGATGACGATCACTAACAAACTCCGTTGGTCAGATGGTGAAGGGCGCGCTGGCGCGCCGTCTGAGAATCAGATAATCCGTGATGGCGTTGGCCTGCTGGCCGAGCAGGAAGAGCGCTCCGGCGGCCACCTCTTCGGGACTCATCAGCGCGTCGGCGGCGAGGTCCGGCCGAGCCGAGCCGACCATTTCCGTGGCCACTCCGCCAGGGCAGATGGCCTGAACGACGACGTTCCGGGGCGCGCCTTCCAGGGCCAGCACCTTGGTCAAGCCCAAGAGGCCGTGCTTGCTGGCGGTGTAAGCGCCCTGTTCGGCATAGCCCTTGAAGCTGACCACCGAACCAACGTTGAGGATGCGGCCGCCCCGGTCGGCGAAGGCGCGCAGCGCTTCGCGCGCACAAAGGAACGCGCCGCGCAGATTGGCGCCTTGCACCTGGTCCCACTCCGCGCCGCTCATCTCGGTCAGCGGTTTGAAAATGCCGCCGCCGGCATTGTTGACCAGAATGTCCAGCCGTCCGGTCCAGGCGGTCGCTTGTTTGAAGAGCGCCACCACCTGGGCTTCGTCGGCGATGTCGGCGGTGCAAGCCTGGGCCGCGCCGCCGGCCTGGGCGATCAATCCGGCCGTTTCGGCCAAGGGCGCCGGACGGCGTCCGACCAGCACCAGCCTCGCTCCGGCCCGGGCCAGGCCTAGGGCGATCGCCCGGCCGATGCCGCTGCCGCCGCCGGTAACCAATGCGGTCTGGTCGCGCAAAAAATCCGGGCGGCTCATGCGGTACGGCTCTCCCCGGTTACAGTTCCAGCGGCGGATGGGTCTGGCACTGGGCCGCCTGGGTCAATCCGCCCGGACATTCGTAGCCGGTCACCGGGCAGGCGTTGCCCGCTTCGGGCGAGCGCCGAGGCATTGTCCGCACGCAATGGGCATAAGTGCAGAACCGGCCGGCCGCGTCATAATCGGCATCCGGGCGAAGGTCCAGCGAATAGCCGTTCTGCCGCAGATAGTCCTCGCGGCTGGCCTCGGAATCGAGCGGACGGCCGTCCTCGGCGCGCGCCAGCGGGTTGCGCAGCACCCGGCAGATGTCCAACAGGTCTTCGATCTCGTCGGGCGAGTCGGAAAGCTCGGTGAACTTCTCCAGGTCTTCGGCCGCGCAGGCGTACTGGCCGGCGTAGAAAAAAAGCCAGCCGCGCGTGAAATAAATCATCGGTTCTTGCGAATTGAGCTCCAACGCTTTGGCCAGATTGGCCAGGGCTTCGGCCGATTTGCCCAGATAGCGCAGGGCTTCGGCGGCCATGGCGTGGCCCATGGCGTCGTCGGGATTGAGGGAGATGACCGATTCGAAATCGGCCAGGGCCTGGCGATCCTGGCCGAGATTGAGTTGGGCCAGGCCGCGGTTGCCGTAAGCGCCTTCCGAATCAGGGTACAGGGCCAGAAAATTGGAGAAGGCTTCGACCGCTTCGCCGTAGCGCTGTTCGTCTAGCAATCGCCGGGCTTGTTCGAAGACCGTGTCGTTCATGCGGAAATCCCAAGGATTACGGGCGGAGGCTGTAAAAGTTCTTCCCCGCAATTGCGTTTGATCGTTACGCGGACCGGCAAAATATCCAATTAACCAGATTAGTGATTTTTACCCGGATGTTGCGGCAAGTCAAGCTGCAACCCGAGCCTTTCTAGGGATTTTGGATTACGTTGATCGCGGGGGGGGCGTTCAGCCTGACTTCTTGGCCATCAGCAGTTGCATGTCGACCTGGCCGTCTGGTTCGCGGTAGCGCCAGCGTTCTTCATGCTTGATCCTCAGGCCCGTCCGGTTCAGGAATCGTTCCAGTAGCAGGGTGGGATAGAGGCGGTAGTGACTGCGCCGAAAATATTCCACGGCCAGGGCGTTTTGATCGGGCGAAGCCAGGAAGGTTTCTTCCCCCGCAAAAGGGAAGGGCAGGCGCAGGGAGTCGTCCATTTCTGCCTCGGGCAGCAGGTAGGTGCTAAGCAGCAGGGCGCCCCCCGGGCGTAGGATTCGGGTGACCTCGGCAAAGACGGCGACCGGATCCACCTGGCCGATCGATTCGGACATGATCACCAGCGCCGTAATGCCGGCCTGCAACGGTAGTTCGTGAGCGTCGGCCTGGAGGAAGGGAACGCCGGCGCGGCTGAGTCGGGCGGCCGGACTAGAGCGCAGGTCCAGAGCGACCACCGCCCGGCCGGACTGGGCCAGATCGGCTTCGAGTTCCCCGCCGCCGCAGCCCAGGGAGACGATTGGGCCTTGGCGGGGGGCGAATTTGCGGACCGTTTTGACCAGCAGCTGGCGAAATTCCGGATTGGCAGCTGAAAGGCTGATACGCCCTCCGGCGGCGGCAAGTTCTCCGCCGTCGAAGCTGCGTTGCAGTTCTTCTTTTGACAGCTTTCCTGGCATTTTAACTGGCAGTAGCGACAGTAGGTTCGGTCGGGACTAGCGGGTTGCGGGTGGTCAGCGGGTTGACAAAACGGCAGAAAGTGGTGCGGGAGCACTCGAAAGCCCGTTCGCAGTTGATCGGCATGGCCTCGCCCGCCTTGGCCGAACGGGCCTTGCGGATTTCGACCAGAGAATCGACCTGCTTGTTTTGCAGAGTGCAATGCATTTTCCGTTTCTCGATCATGGTGAGCATCCTTAAACGTGTCTTTGAGGTGATTCGGGCGTTCAGCCCGGATCTGGCAGTCGCTTTCGGCCACTTTCAACTCGGCTCGAAAAGGCCATAACATACAAAATTGATCGTCCGGCGCAAGCAGAATCTTTAGGCCATCGGGCGGCGGACCAGGGGAGAACCGACCGAAAATGTATGCTTTTTAAGTATGACGAAATCAGGTTTTTTTGGCGCCCGGTCGAGATTTATTTCATTAACCTCTTGAAATTATATTTTCTTAACGCTAAACTCTCTGCATACTGTTCGCCACAAATCGACCCAAACTCAAAGCCCCTTTTAGGTCTGGTTCCTGGAGCCGCGCCTTGAATGCCCTTTCCGTTCAGAACCTGGTCAAGCAATACGGCTGGTTTTTTTCGCGTCGCAAAGTTGTCGCGGTTGACCACCTGAGTCTGGATGTCGAGGAGAAACAGATCTTCGGTTTTCTCGGTCCCAACGGGGCGGGCAAGACCACCACCATCAAGATTCTGCTCGGTTTGGTGATCCCGGATTCCGGAAACGCGTCGATCTTTGAAACTGCGGTCACGGACAAAGCCATCAAAAGTCGTGTCGGTTTTCTGCCAGATAGCCCTTGCTTCTATAATCATTTAACCGGCCGAGAGTTTATTGCTTTTTGCGGCAAGTTGATGCATCTTGACCGGATGGAGCGCTACCGGCGGGCCGACGAGCTTTTGGTCAAGGTCGGGTTGGAAGAGGCCGGGGACCAGAAGATCGAAGGCTATTCGCGCGGCATGCTCCAACGGCTGGGCATCGCCCAGGCGCTGATCAACAATCCGGACCTGGTGATTCTCGACGAACCGGTCAACGGACTGGATCCGCTCGGCCGGCGGGAGGTCAAACAGATCCTGATCGACCTGCAGAGCGAAGGCAAGACCATCTTCTTCTCCAGTCATATCTTGGCCGACGTTCAGGAGATGTGCCAAAATATCGCCATCCTGAACCACGGCCGGGTGCTGATCAAGGGGGCGGTGGAAGACATTCTTCAAGCCAAGGGGCAGGTTATCTGGGTAGCGGGACTGGCCGCCGATGCGGTGGAGAAGGCCGCCGGACTGGCCCCGTCCATCAGCAAACGCGGCGATTTGTGGGGGTTTGAGTTGACCGAGGTCACGACCGCCGCGCGGGAACGGGTAACGGAATTTGTGGGGAAACACGGGGGGCGCGTGGAAGAAGTCAATACCAAGAAAGAGTCATTGGAAGAGTCCTTCCTGCGGCGCATTGAGGAAGACGAGAAAAAGTTCAAGGAGGGCAAGGGCAAATGAATGACGTTATGACCATTGCCGAGAGTACGTTCTACCGTATCGCCAGACTCAAGGCCTTGTACATGATTCTGATCATCTGCGTGCTCGATGTGGCGGCCATGTCGGCATATGAAGACTTGTCGATGGGCATGGCCAAGGAACTGATGTTCGACTGTGCTTTGGCGATTTCGTTGGTGGTGGGGGTCATCACTTCGATGGTGGCGGCGTTCGAGATTCCGCGCGAACTGCGCGAGAAGACCGCCCAGTTCATCCTCTCCAAGCCCATGGGCCGCAGTTCCTTCATCTGGGGCAAGTTCCTGGGCGTGGGCGGACTGACGGTGTTCAACGTGGCCTTCGTGTCGGTCGGCTCGCTCCTGGCCTACCGGCTCAGCTACGGCGAGACGCCTTGGCCGATGCTGAGCGGAGCGGCCCTGGTGGCGGTGGAAGGCGTGCTTCTGACGGCCGTCGGCCTGCTGCTGAGCGTCTTCCTGACCGACACCCTGGCCGCCATCGGCGTCTTCGCCATCTTCTGCGCCGGCCACGCGGTCTACATGTTGCCCAAGCAGGCGCCTTCGATCGGCTTCCTGGCCAACGTGCTGCCCAATTTCAACAACCTGGACATCAAGACCGCCCTCAGCCACGGCGTCGAAGTTCCCAGCGCTTTTATCGGCATGGGCTTGGTCTACGGTCTGGCCTACGCTCTGGCCGTCACGGCTCTGACGATCATCATCTTCGCCCGCAAGGATATTTCCTGAGTGCGAATCGGTTTTGGGATAAGCTTAAGGAAGGTTTATTTCCTGTATATTTTGTGAAAAGGGAGCAGCAAAATGAACACTTTTCCCAAGGTTACAAGCATCGTCATGATCGCCGCCTTCGTGGTTTCGATCGGCGCTTCGATGAAGATGAGCGGTTCGCGGGTGGACGACTATAAGATCGAAACCGCCGATCGCGCCGAGATGGTCTACATGCCCTTCCTGGGCATCGACAAGTTCTGGGCCGACATCTGCTGGATGCGCAGCATCAATCACATGGGCGGCGTCAAGGGCAAGCTGACCCCGGCCGTGGCCAAGTATTTCTACAGCCAGTTCGACCGCATCGCCGACCTGGACCCCGACTTCAAGCTGGTCTACACCGCCGGCGCGCCCTTCATCGCCTATCAGGACGTGGATCGCGCCCTGGCCCTGGTGGACAAGGGCGAGAAGTGCGCCAAGCAGAACGACTGGCAGCGCTCCTATTATGCGGCCCACTGGATTCTCCAGTACCAGGCCCGGCCGGAGACCGACGAGGCCAAGAAGAAGCAGTACATGGAAAATGCGCTGACCTATCTGCAGAAGGCCATCGACGAGGGCGGCCCCTGGTACGTCGAAAACATGCTGCTGCACACCCAGGCCAAGATCGAGGGCAAGTACGGCGACCCGCTGCCCGAGCTCGAGGCGTGGTACTCCTATTATGAAAAGCGCATCGGCAAGCTCCGCTCCACCAGCATGGCCCCGATGGGCCCGGTCGGTCCCGACGGCAAGCCGGTGGCCGCCGCGCCCGGCGCCCCGACTCCGGAGATGGGCATGGGCTACGAGGCCGAAATGCTCGATCCGAACATCGAACGGTTGCAGACCCGCATCGTGGGCCGTTGCCGCTCGATGATGGTCGACTTCATCAAGGCCGGCGATCAGGCC
>CAYMGG010000375.1:0-5895 GCA_964389915.1 uncultured Planctomycetaceae bacterium | reverse complement strand
AAGGTCAGGCTCACCTGCCGAGCGGAGGGGGCCAAATCCAAGGGTTGGCCGAGGAAGCCTTCGGCCGTAACGTCGGCGTCGGGCGATTCCAGATTGAACTGCTCGCCCTTGCCCCAGACCATCAGCACGGTTTCCGCCTGGCCCTTGAAGGCATAGCCGCTCTCCGGCATGTCCGACAGAGTCCCGGCGAAATCCAGATCGCCCAGCAGTCGGTTGACCGTGGCCAGGCTGGCCAGCATCGGGGCGGGATAACCATAAGCCGGCCGACACTCGGCCCGGATCCGGGAGCTGTCGATCTTCCAGGGGCGGGCGTTGAGCAGGGAATTGATCTCGATGGCCCCGTACAGCCCCACTCCGCTGGCCATGGCCTTGGCCACGCAGCGCGGATAGATGGTTTCCAACCGGTCGGGCTGGAGGATATAGCTGTAATCGTAATACTTCTCCGTCTGCCAGATCTCGCCGGCAAAACCGGCCTGGCGCAGCAAATCCTTCTGCTTGATGAAAAATTCCCAGCCGCCGTACAGGTGCATGCCGCCCACGTCGATGTAGTTCTTCATCCCCATTTTCAGCAGGTCGGCCACGAAGTTGGGGTCGGCCAGCGGCGTGCAGGCGATGCCGCCGAACACCACCTCGCACTGGGGATTGGCCTGTTTGGCCGCATCGTGGGCGCGCTTGAGCAGCTCGAAATACTGCCCGGTCGTGCCGCCGAAACCGAAGCCCGGGGTTTTTGGCAGATGCCAGTCCGGCTCGTTCCAAACCTCCCAATACTTGACCTGCGGATAGCGAGCCACGGCCTGGCCTACATAATCGGCCCACTTGGCCGGATCGCCGGGGCGCCATTTGTTGATCCGCCCCTCGGCCTTGCGCTCGTTGGCTCCGCCTTTGAATTCGGCCAGATTGTCGGGGGGCACGATCTCCCACTTGGGCGCGGACTGGAGAATGGGAAGGAAGCCGATGCCCTGCCGGGAGCCCATCTCGACCAGCCGGTCGGCCGTCCGCCAGTCCCACCGGCCGGGTTCGCGCTCCAGATTAGCCCAGGCAAAGGCTTCGTGATCCCGCCAGAATTGAAAGCCCGCCAAGCGCAGGGCCTTGAAGTCGTCCTCCCGGGCTTCGGTGCGGCCGTCGGTGCAGAGGCGAAACCGCGTATAGCCCTGCGGCGGCAGCACGCAGTAGGCCGATTGCGGCGCGGCGACAAGCCGCCCCGCCTGGCTGACCTCGACCAGCAACTTGAAATAGCCCGGCTTCTCGGCCGCGCCGAAAACGAGCGCTTGCTCGACCGGCTCCCCGCCCGACCGGATCGTAAAGCTAACCTTCCGTTCGTCGACCGGCCGGCCGTAATAGTCGGTCCGTTTCACGCTCGCCGTCAGTTCGACCGGCGCCGGCCCAGTATTGCAAAACCAGAGGGGAAACCGCACGTTCTCGCCCGGAGCGAAGACCAGCCGCCCGCCACCGGCGTCGCCGCCGGGCGGCGAAAGCAGGGCCACGATCTTAAGTTGGTCGCGCCATTCGGAAGCCGCCGCCTCGTATTCGGCGGTGCCGTCCAGCGGGCAAGAGAGCAGGCAGCCCGTCGGCAGGGTGGCGGGCGTGCCGGCCGCGGCCCAGGCGGCAATCTCGGCGGCGGGAACCTGGTGATCGTAGACCCTAAAATCCCGGATCACCGACGAGGCGATATGCGTGGGGCAGTCCCGATTGCCGCCCAGGATCAGCCAGTCCGGGCGGGAGCTGTGCAGGGCGACGACCTGCGGATTGCTGCCCGCCAATTTTCCATCGATGAAGAGCTGAATGCCGGCCGGCCCCCAGGTGAAGGCCAGATGATGCCGCTCGCCTTTTTTCCAGGCCACCCCCGGCGCGATGGCCGAATAGCTCTTGCCGTTCTGCTTGATGGCGATGACCAGGGAATGGAGCTGGTACAATTCGCTCTGCTGGGTCAGGCAGAGGTTTAGCTGATTGTTGAAGCTGATGGGCAGGTCTTCGGCCGGCGGAATGGAAACAAAACTGGTCCACTCGGTCAGGTATTCGGTATCCACCAGGGGATAGACCGCCATTTCGACCGTACCCTGGTCGGGGCGGATATGCCCGGCGGCGGGGAAGGCGATGAAATCCCCGGCCTGGTCAAATCCGGCCCCCGGCCCCGCGGCGGTCGGCGCGAACTCCACCTCGCCAAAACTCAAGCCGGCCGGTTTTTCAGCCGCCCTCCCCGCGCCGGCCGCCAGCATCAGCCCCAGGCATAAGCCCCAAATAACTCTGCCGTGACTAGTCATCTTGATTCCTTTCCGGTCAGGGGAAGCGCCATCCGGCGCAAAATTGCCGTGTCAGCCCTCTGCCCGCTCGAGGCGGCGGCAGTTGGCTTGACCTACGACGTAGAACCCCACTCAGCCTAAAAGCGCCCGGGATCGACAAAGGTCAGATAGGCATTGTTGCAGCCCGCGGTTTTGACATGCGAATCGAAGAACTGAATGTTCATAGAATTGTTGAAATGCCGCAACGGGTCGCCGTTGCGGACATTGCCGGTGATGGTGAAGCCGTAATTTCCATTACCGAGTAAGGAGGATTCGGCCACGGCAAAGGTCTCGTCCGCGTCGACCGTTAGGGCCCGGCTGGAGGGCAGCCGGATCTCCTCGGCTTTCATGAAGCGGAAGCTGCCGAAATCCGAACGGATCGTGACCGAACCCAGGCCGGGATATTCTTTGAAGGGATAGACGTTGGTTCCATAGCCACATTTGTAAATCGAAGCGCCATCGGTCAGCTTGTATTCCGGACAACCGTAAATCACGCCGCGTTGGGCGTAGATCTCGGCGTCCGTCGGCAGGCGATTCTTCCAGCCCGTGCCCTGGATGCCGACGTACGGAGCCAGCAGCATCTTCCAGGAGTAGGTGTTGGCCCAGCCGTTGGACGTGTCCACCCAGGCGTTAATGGCAATGTAGCCGCTGTTATCGTCGGCGTACTGCACGCCGGCCAGACTCAGCTGCTTGAGCGCATTGGCGCAGGAGGTGGCGCGGGCCACGGCCAGACTGCGGTCCAGCACCGGCAGCAGCATCGCCGCCAGAACCGAGATGATAGCCGTCACCACCAGCAACTCCACCAAAGTGAAGCCGGCCTGGCGCCGCCGGTCGGCACGTTCGCGTTCGTTAGGCATGACAGGACTCCTTTTCGGTTCGCCGAGGGCCGCCGCTTCCTCCGCCCGGCCGGCGGGGCTGAACCAGGTTTCGCCGGCCGCCGCCGGCCGGAAAAATTCGCCGTCAGTCCGCACCGCCCCTACCTGGGCCAGATTCTGCGCCCCCAGGATGCCCCGCGCCCGGGCCCGTTCCCGGGCCAAGGCCACGTCGACCCCCGCCGCGGCCGCTTCGCGCAGCGCCCGGGCCGGGGCGGTGACGCGAATCAGGCCGTCCTGGCAGATATCGGACGCGGGCGGCAGACCGGGATGAAGTCGGACCTCGGCCATAGCCGCCGAGGTCTTGCGGAACCGCTTGGGAACGCATAGATGGATGGGCGGCAGTCCCGGCCCGGCGGAGCCGGCCGCCTCCCGCTCCGGTTCGTCGGCCCAATCGATCAGGCCGTAATAAAGCAGCGCGGTCTCGTGACTGACCACGGCCTGGATCGTCTCGTGGCTGTCCCGGCTCCAGAGCAGCCAACGGATCAAGGCGGCGCGCAATTCGGCCGTTGGCACTTCGGAAACCGCTACCGCCGCCCCCCGATTCTCCATCGGGGGATAGCAAGTCAGAGTCGATTCGGCCCAGGATGCGCCCAACTCTGGCAGCCGGTAAAGCCCTTTATCGACCCCCAGCCAGTGGCCTTTTTGGCAACGATATGAATGGTGTTCGGCCCTAAAACCGCAGGCCGCGGCTTGTTTGGCCGTAAAATACCCCGCCTGCCCCTTAGCCAGTCGCATCAGCTTGCGTTCGGAGCGTTCAGCTATCCGCGCGGGGGATTCCATAAAGCCCACTCCGACGAAAGATGCTCGACTTGGCAATGTAGCTAATTATGTTATCGATGAGCCAGATGAACCTGTTTCTGGCACCGTATAATTATTTAATAAACTTAAAAGTCATGACGCGCCAGCAAACACTGGCTCATTCATTTCCAATAAATAACACACTCGCGATATATCACCTTTTCATTAATAACATTACGCGAATTAACCTCACGCCAAATACTCAAACTGAACGTCAGTTTTTGGCAACTAGACAATCAAACGCTCATATTTTCAACAAGTGTGACTTTCGCCCTTGGTTGACAACTAAGGTCCTCTCGCCGTAACCAAACCGCAGTTGAAAATAGTAACCCTGTTTGGCGCCGCTCCTTGCGCTTGTCATAAACACGCGGTAAAGTCATTATTGCCTTTGGGCAGAAGCAGATAATCCCCACTTCCCGGCACCAGGCGCTATAGCCGCCAGAATCGACTTTTCGGCTCAGGCTTGAAACTCTTTGCCGAAGGGTACGGCCGGAAATGCGGATTGATGGAGACACGATGACACCAGGCCATGGCCCTCGCCCATACTGGGGCGGGATCGTATTGTTTTATCTGCTTGCTTGCCTGCAGCCAGCTGCGGCTGGAGAAAACCGGCCGCAGATCATGATTCTAAACTCCTATCATCCCGGCGAAGCTTGGTCGGACCGGGAGATTGGCGGAATTCTCGCCACGCTGCAAACCGAATTCCCAAATGTGGTACCGATCATCGAAGCGCTCGATGCCAAACGTATCTGGCGCCAGGGCGACTTGGAGCAGGCGGCCAAGCATCTGATCAGCAAATATCAAAGCCGGCAAATCGATCTGTTGCTGGTGCTGGACAATCCGGCTCTCGCCCTGCTAGTCCGCCATGCCGACACGCTCTTCCCCCAGGTGCCGACCGTCTTTGCCGGCATCAATGGTTTTAATCCCAGCCTGCTGGGGGGCAGGAAAAAAATCACCGGCGTAACCGAAGACCAAGATCTGATCGGCACCATTCGCCTGGCTCAACGCCTGCGCCCTGAAACCCAACGAATCCTGATCGTTCACGATTACACGGCCACCGGCGAGGCCATGCACCGCGAAGCCGAACGCCTCCTGGCCTCCCAGCCCACCAAGCTGGAGATCTCCTACTCCTCTCCGGGCCCGTTTTCCACTCTGAGTCGCGAGTTGGAAGCGCTTCCCGCCAACGCGGCGGTGGTGATCGAAACCTATGTGACCGATGGCAGCGACCACTTGTTCACTCACGAGGACAGTACCCGCCGGATCTGCATGCACAGCCCGGTGCCGGTCTATGTGCTGCACACCAGCCGCCTTGGCTACGGATCGGTGGGCGGAATGTTGATCAACGGCCTGGACCACGGCGCGCAGGCCGCCCGACTGGGCCTGCGCATCCTGCACGGCGAAAACCCCGACCTGATCCCGATCGAACACAGCCACACCCATTGCCAGCTCGATTTCGCCGCCCTGCAGCGGTGGGAGATACCCGAATCGCGGTGGCCGGAATACGCCGAAGTGTTCAATCGGCCGCCTACCTACTGGCAGCAACATCGCCAGGTACTTCTACCCTCCGGGGTGGCCATTGCCGGGCTCGGATTGGCTGCGATCCTGCTGGGCCTGACAGTCGCCCGATTGCGCCGGACCGAAGCCGAATCCCAGCTAATCCGCCAGCGATTGGAGCTGGCCGCGACCGCCGCCCAACTGGGCATCTGGGATTGGGACGTGGACGCCAACATCCTGACCTGGGACGAACAGAACTACCGAATTTACGGGGTCTCCCCCGATCCGGCCAAAAGCGGCGTCGAACTCTGGCAGGAGTGCGTCCTCCCCGAAGACCTGGAGGCCGCCTGGGGGGCGGTCCGAAAGGCGCTCGAAAGCGACGTCCGCCTGGCCATTGAATTCCGCATCATTCGCCCGGACGGAGCGGTACGTTTGGTCCGAGCCGACGG
>CAYMGG010000374.1:0-5902 GCA_964389915.1 uncultured Planctomycetaceae bacterium | reverse complement strand
TCGGCGCGGATGGATTTCGCACCTATTCGACGATCATTAACTTGAACTGATATAAATTAATGCGCCCGCAAGGAGTGGTCGAAAGGTCGTCACGGAAACTGCGAAGCCCGGCGAGAGTTTTTTGAAGGGGGCCGGGGGAACTTTTTTGCAAAAAAGTTCCCCCGGAGCGGCTAGATCGCTGCGCCCCGCCCGTGCAGCAACAGCATACACCAGCCGATCAGCTGGTGCCGCCAGAGGAGCACGGCCAGGCTGGCCAGGGCGATGAACGGCCCCAGGGGCAGGGAGTTGTCGCCCGTCCGCCAGCGGTGCGCCCAGGCGCTCAGGCCGCCGCCGGTTTCGGGCCAGGAACCGCTGCGGAATTTTTCCAGCACGCCGACCACCGCACACCCCGTCACGGCCAGGGACATGACGACCAGAATCTCCTGCCAGCCCAGGGCCGCGCCGCAGAAAGCCAGCAGTTTCACGTCGCCCCAGCCGACGACCGAGTCCAGGTCGGGGTCGGTCCGGCGGGCCTCGGCCAACTGCCGGGCGAAGACGAAATCGCCCACGATCCGCATCAGCCACGGCACGCCCCCGCCCACGGCCGCCCCCAGGACCGCGCCGACAAAACCCGCCAGGGCCGGCGGCAAATCCGGGAAGGCCACCAGCGCCCATTGATGCAAGGCCGGAACCAGCGGCCCGAGGGCCAGAGCCAGGGCCAGCCCGCCCAGGCTGAAGGCGTCGGGGATGATAAAATGTTCGAAGTCGATGAAGGCCACGGCCAGCAGGCTGACGGCGAAGACCAGCTGGCTCATCAGCACGCCGATGTTTTGCAGATGGTCGAACTCGTTGCCGGCGTTGACGTAGGCCACCGCCGCGCAGGTGAGGGCGCAGGTGAATTCGATCAAGGGGTAGCGGCGGGAGATGGGCGCGGCGCAGGTCCGGCAGCGCCCGCCCAGCAGGAACCAGCTGACGAGCGGCAGGATCTCCCAGAGGTGGAGGTCGCGCCGGCAATGAGGGCAATGGCTGGCGGGCGCAATGACGCTCTGCGCATGAGGGACGCGGGAGACCACCACGGTCAGAAACGAACCGGTGCAGGCTCCCCAAAGGAAGAAAGCGAAGGCGTAGGCCATTTCCAGGTGCTCGGCAAAGTAGTGGGCCGCCATGCGCCTCCTCCCCGCGCGGACCGGTCGGAGTGGCCGCGGCAAAACAACCTCAGATGCTGATTCCGCTCGTGTTGTGCAGCGTCAGGGCCCGCAGACTGACCGGCCCCTCGGCGCGGACGATCTCCAGCAGAACCTGCTTGGTGCGCACCGCGGGGAACCGGCAGATCGCCTTGTGGCCGATCGTCCGCCCCTCATAAACCGTCAGCGGCTTGCCGTGCGGATAAGGCAGAACCTTGACGGCGAAGGCCTCGACCGCCTCACCGGCGGCGATCTCCTCCTGAACGCTCAGATGGTCGACCAAAAACGCCCGCTCGCTGGTGTAGGTCCAGACCTCGCCCTCGCGCTTGAACTCGCTTAACTGCGCGAGGGGCGCGCCGAAGCGACGGCGGATCTCCGCTCCGAATTCCAAGAGCCGCGCCACGTCCGGTCCGGGCAGATGCCCGCGCCGGTCGGGGCCGATGTTGAGCAGCAGATTCGCCCCCCGGCCGACGGAGTAGTAATAGAGCCCCATCAGCTCCTCGAGGCTCTTGACGGTGTGGATGTCGGCGTCGCTGTAGAACCAGTTGTGCTCGCGCATGCGGCAGTCGCACTCGGCCGGCAGCCAGCGCCGCCCGCCGGCCAGTTCCTCGCGCTCGCTGGTCTGGATGGAGAAGTCCAGGGCCTTAACCGCATTGTAGCAGGGCGAAGGCGCCAGGCCCGCCTCGTTGCCGACCCAGCGATAGTCGGGGTCGCCGCCCATGTTGAAGATGCGGATGCCGGGTTGCATCCGCCGGATCTCCCGCATGATGCGCGGCCAGTCGTAGGTGTGCCCCTCCGAACCGCAGCCGTCGAACCAGAGCATGTCGATCTGGCCGTAGCCGGTAAGCAGCTCGCCCACCTGGCTGATGAAGTATTCGTCGTAGTCGCGCTGGCCTTTGCGGCTGTTGGCGACCGAGTCGGCGGGGGAATAGTAGATGCCCACCCCCAGACCATGGCGCCGGCAGGCGTCGGTGTACTCGCGGATCACGTCGCCCTGCCCCCCCTTCCAGGGGGAACTGACCACGCTGAAATCCGTATGCTTCGAGGGCCAGTTGGCGAACCCGTCGTGGTGTTTGGCCGTCAGGACCATGTACTTGGCCCCGGCGGCGGCGGTGACCGCCGCCCACTGGTCGCAGTTCAGATCCGCCGGCAGGAAGTGGTCGGCGGCCATGGGCTTGCCGTCCCAGTCGCGATGCCCCTCATAAAAAGTGCGGATGCCGAAATGGAGAAAGACGCCGAATTCCCAATCTTGAAAGTCCAGTTGACGTGGAGTCGGCAAGGGGCGGGACATGGGGACATGCTCCTTCAAGCAATCTGGGGAAAAAAGCTCAACCGAAATCGGCCAAGGCCGCTTCGCGCGTGTCATAAATGGCCAGGATCTTGGTGAAACCGGCCATTTTGAAGATGCTCTGCACCCCTTCGGTCATCCGGCAGAACCGCAGCTCGCCGCCGGCCTGCTTGGCCTTCTTGGCCAAGGCCAGAAACACGCGCAGGCCGCCGCTGCTGGTATAGGCCAACTCCGACATGTCGAGCAGAATCCGTGGGCCTTCCCGTTCGAGAATCGCCTCCAAACCGGCCGAAAATCCGCCCGCATTGGCCGCATCGATCCGGCCGCGGGCCGCGACCAGGCAAACCAAGCCCTGCCTTTCGATGAAATCCGCCGACATGCCCGCTCCTGCCCCATGGCCGATTCAAGGAAGCTTCTTCTTCAGCGTCAGGATCTCCTGACCGCCTCGAACTTCATAAGCCAGCTCATCCATCAGCTGCCGGATGAAGAAAATGCCCAGCCCTCCCGGTTGACGCTCTTCCAGTTCGCCGTCCAGATCGGGCTCCCGGGCCTGGCGCGGATCGAAGGGTGCCCCGTTGTCGGAAATGCGGACGACAAAGCTGTTGCCTTCGCGGGCGAAGCGCAAGTCCAGGCGTCCCGGTTCGCCGGGGGGGAAGGCGTATTCGATAATGTTGGCGCAGGCCTCGTCCACGGCCAGCTGAAACGCCTGACAAAATTCCGGATCGGCCGTGTGACGAGCCAAGGCTTCGTCCAGGGCCGCCTTGATGATCGGCAAAGAATCCAGCCCGGCCGCCACGGTCAGGCCGCTTTCCGCGTCGTAGGCGCTCATGCCCAACCCAAATCAGGTCATCATGTAAAAGATACGCCCGGGACACCGCGCGAGCAACTATCTTCCGGCGCGGGAATCAGCGCCGCGTGGCGCCAATTGTGCAAATTTTGCAAAAAACAAAACGCCCTGTCCAGGGGTTTCAGGCAAAAATAAAAGGGCTTGACAAAACCCCGATTGGGCCCGATAGTTAAGCGCTCTGAAATTGCACCGCAAAATAATTCCAGTTTCCGGGGCGTGGCTCAGCTTGGTAGAGCGCTTGTCTGGGGGACAAGAGGTCGAAGGTTCAAATCCTTTCGCCCCGACCAATCTTGAAGGGCCGCAGACCAAACGGTTTGCGGCTTTTCTCTTTTAAAAACATCGGTTTGCAAGCAATAATAATCCATTCCGCGTTTAATATTTCCTGCAAGGTGACGCTGAGGCCTAGATTGAACTTGCGAACGAGGCAGGACAACCGCACGGAGGGGATGGAGGGAGCGATGCCTAACATCAAAAACTGAAAACCGCAGGATTTTGATTACCCGCAAAAAAGGCATTCGATTCTAGTCGGCCGGGCGAACCTGGGCGCGGCGATAGAGCACTCCTTCGAGTGTATAAAGAAACAGGCCGGACCATACGCAGCAGAAGCAGATTGCTTGCGCGGCGGTGAAAGGTTCGTGATATACCATCACCCCAATCAGAAACTGCAACGTCGGGGCAATGTATTGCAGTATCCCGGTCAGCGAAAGCGGAATGCGCCGCGCCGCGGCAGAGAAGAGAAGCAGCGGCACCGAAGTCGCCAGCCCCGTCCCCACCAATAGCACCTTGGTCGAGACCGAAACCTGCATAAACGCTTCCGTCCCGGTCGCCTTAGCATAGGCCAGATAGGCCAGCGCCGGCAACAGTAGTGCCCCGGTTTCCAACGTCAACCCGAACAGCGCGCCAAGCGGCGCGATCTTTTTGACCAATCCATAAGTGCCGAAAGAGGCGGCCAAGGCCAGGGCGATCCAGGGCGGCAAGCCGTAGGCCCAAGTCAGGTACAGCACTCCCGCCGCCGCCAGCGCAATCGGCGGCCATTGCCCAGGCCGCAGTCGTTCGCCCAAGAACACCACGCCAAGCAGCACGCTTAGCAGCGGATTGATGAAATAGCCGAGACTGGTCTCGACAATGCAGCCGGCGTTGACCGCCCAGATATAAATAAGCCAGTTGATTCCGATCAGCGCGGCCGCCGCGCCATAAGCGCGGTACACCCGAGGCGTCCGCATCGCCGCCAACAGCGCTTTGCCCTGCCCCAGGACCAAGACCATGCCCGCCATTACCACAAACGACCAGGCAATGCGGTGACACAAAATTTGCAGAGCCGGCACGGAGTTAAGCGATTTCCAGTAAATCGGCAGCAGTCCCCAGAGCATGTAGGCGCTTATGGCACAGAGAATCCCTTTATTCATAAGAAAGCGTCTTTCCCTCTCCGATTGCAGGCGCTCGTCGACTCGCCGAATCCGCCTCTCGCCTCTCAATCATATAGCGTCAGGGCCAAAACTCCAGCTGCAGCTGGCAACTGCGGATTGGCGTATGCTGGCCGCCCCCGGCAAAAAACGTATCCGATCGGGATATTCGCCTCGGAACCGGCGATTGGGAGGACGAGCCGACCGGTCCGAACTGTGGCATGCCCCACCCGTATTGTTCGCGCTTTCGGGCTGCCCGGGCAAGGGTGACTGGCAGCCCCCTGACGTGCCGCTCCTGTTCGAGCTGGACTGCGTAGTAATCCGGCGAGGCGGTCCGCCCATGCATCTACCTCTCGCCAGCTTGTTGACTTCCGATTTCTGGCATTGCGCCGGCGGCGCACCCAAAGTCCGTATTTAAAGATACAGGGGCTAAACCTCACCACTTCAATCTCCACTCAAGTCATTATTTTTTCGTATGTTATATGTTATTTTCAATGTTTTTTAGTATCACCAACGACCGCAAATGATTTGGCTGTGCCGGGAGGGAGGCTATACTTTTAGCTAACGGAGGCCAAAAGCTTGCGCGCCAATTACCGAAATCTCAAATTGCTGGCCGAAGCCCAACACGGATACTTCACCGCCAAACAGGCCCAAATGTCGGGCTTTTCAAGTTGCATGCACATTTATCACCATCGGACTGGGAATTGGAAGAAATACAGCAATGGCTTGTATCGCCTGGTTGATTTCAACGATACGCCGGAGTCGGAGTTCACGCGCTGGACCTTATGGAGCCGCAACAACCAAGACCAGCCCCAAGGCGTGATCAGCCACCAGAGCGCGTTGGCGTTATATGATCTGGGAGATCGCCAACCTTATCCCGTGCATCTGACCGTGCCGCTGCGGTTTCAGAAAAAGGTTCCCCCCGGCCTGATCCTGCACCGGGCTTCTCTGACGCTCTCCGCTATTGAGTCCAGACCGGGTTTTTTGGTAACCAGGCTGTTTCGGACCTTGGAGGATTTACGGGCCGAACTGACCGAGCAAGGCACATGGGAGCAGGTAATCGAGCTCGCCTTGGCTGGCGGCCAATTGTCGCGCGTCGAAACCGCCCAATTGGGGCACCCGATCAGATTCGCATCCCTCGGCACGACGACACCTTCGGCAAATGAGCGTGAAGCCGTGGCGAAAGACGGCGAATTATTAG
>CAYMGG010000373.1:0-5930 GCA_964389915.1 uncultured Planctomycetaceae bacterium | reverse complement strand
GGCGGCGGGCCGAAGATCAGCCGGCCGTTGCCGCCGCTGCGGGTCAGGCCGCCCGGCGCGGCGGCCCAGACCACGGTTTCGGCGGGAGTTTTTTCACTATCGCCGGGCTGATCGTGACGGGCGACGTTCACGCCCCAGACCTGACCGTTTTCGGGCCGGCCGGGCAGGCCCAACGCCCGGTAGGGAATAAGCATCTCCAGGTCGTAGTACTTGCGCTGATAGGAGACCGCGCGGGTCCAGGGCGGGCTCCAGGCCAGGCCCAGGCGGCTGGATTCGTCCAGCGGCACGCCCTTGACGTTGACCGACAGCCGATAGTAATCGCGCCCGCGCCCGGCCGGGTCGAGATAGACCTCGATCCGCTCGTCGGCGCCCGGATCGTCGTCGGGCTGGAGGGCGGAGCACTTGAGCCGGTCGGGACGGTTCTTGGCGCACCGCACGGCCAGGATCAGCCCCGCCTCCACCGCCGCCACCCGGCATTGCAGCTCGTGCACCGGCGGCAGGCCGCTGGCCAGACCGCCGAACCCGGCCAGTTCCGTGGCCTGCTGGCTCCAGAAAGGCTCGGAGAAATGCCCGTCGATCTCGTAGCTCTCGTTCAGGCAGGGCAGGACCGCGGTCTTGAGCTGGCTCAGGCGCAGCTCCTGCCGGGAGAAGCCGACCTCGGGGCTGGAGACGGTGAGCTCCGGGGGCTGGCCGAACGGCCGGGCCGGCACGGCCCGGAAGACGAACTTGGCCATCTCGCCCGGCTTGAGCGCATACTCCCGCAGGGCCGGTTCGATCAGCCAGGTGGAGAGGGCCGGCTGCTTCCAGACCAGCCGGCCGGCGAAGGCGGCGTTGGTGGGATTGGCCACCAAAAACTCCAGCTCCTGGGCCTGGTCGGGCGCGGCCACCGCCCGGCAGGCCTGGCGGGCCACGCAGAGCAACTCGCGCTCGCGGGCCTGGCGGGCGAAGGCCTCGTCCAGAATCTCGCGTTTGTCCAGGATCGGCTCGCCCGTGTCGGACCGGCGCTCGGCGTCGAGGCGGAAGGCGTCGACCAGCCGCCCGTTCAGATCGTGGCAGCGCCACTCCAGCGATTCGGCGTCGGCCCGCAGGGCGCAGGCGTAGTTGCCGGCCAGCAGGTTGGCGGTGTACTCCCGGCCGGCGCTCTCGGCCTCCGGCCGGTCCAGGCCGGAAACGACCAGGTAACGGACCGGCCAGGCCGCGCCCCGGGCCACGGGCAGGGAGCGATGGTAATAGGCCGCGCCGCTGGAGAGGACCAGGTCGACCTTGAGGTCCTCCAGCAGCGTGCCGAAGGCCTCCAATGCCCGGGCGTTGACGTAGCGCGCACCCAGCAGCGGTTCGGAGAGCAGCAGCACCGTCCAGGGCGTGGGGCCGGCGCGCCGAGCCAGATCCTGCTCCAGCCAATTCAGAGCCTCGGTGGCCCGGGTCGGATTGCGCAGCTCCCGCAGATCCAGAGCCACCAGGTGGACGCAACCGAGATCGCGGCTCCAGTGGCCGGCAACATTTTTGACGTCCGGGAAATATTTTTCTGCGCCGGCCGCCGCGCCCGGGGCCAGGTACAGCGGCGTGCGCCGGGCCAAGGGCGCCAGGGGGGCGAAGAATCCGTCCCGCCAGGCTTTGGCCGCCGGATTGGTCGGCTCCGTGCCACTTAATATGAAACAAGCTTGAGGATCGGCTCCACCCAGCAGCCGGGCGGCCCGGCCCAGGTTGTCCGGTTCTTCCCGCCCGCCCCCCAGAAAGGCCAGGGCCACGGCCGTGCCCGGATGGGGCGCGCCGCGCAGATAGAGCGGCTCCTGCACCCGGTCGTTAAGCAGGAACTGGCAGGCCGTCTCATGCTCCGAATCCAGGCCGGAAACCAGGATCGCATGCTCCAGGCCGGCGGCCGCAAATCGCTCGATTCGTTTGGGATTGTGCTTTTCGTTGCCCGAATTCAGATAACGCACGCCCACGGCGCACTGGCGGTTGGTCTGAAAGCGGACGGTGAGTTGATCGGCCTCGACCTCGGTCAGATACGGCCCCAGGTCGAAGGCAAAGGGGGCCTGGAACGCGCCGGGGTCGATATTGGGCATATCGCAACCGCCGACCAGCCAGCAGACGGCGGCCAGACCCAGCCCCAAACCCGCCAGCGGACCGCGGCCGGCCGGCCGCAGCCGAAACTCTCTGCGCGTCGAGAGGAAGCGAAAAAAACAAGCCGAAAACGGCAAACGTGGGTTCTTCATCAGCGAATGGCCGCGCTATCTCATTTAATGATAAACAATAATCGTTTCTGGGGCCGTCCGCAGCCTGCCGGAAATGCCGGATGAGCCCTACAGGTCTGATAATTAGTTACCTTTTTACCGGGAAATCCCCCGGCTATCCCCGCAACCTCCACCCGAACCTGAAACTTACTTGTAAGCGGCCCGGCAAGTCAGGTCAAGCGAAAACAACACCAGCCGAAAAAGCCGGTTTTCCGGTGAAAAATGGAATTTTTGCGATTGACGCCGACCGAGCGCCTACGGATAATCCCCAAGATCATCGGGGGGCGGCAAGGGAGATACGATATTCCCGCGCCGGACCGGCGAGTAGGGCTGTTTCCGTAGCCTACTGCGATCGATTATCGGACACGTTACGTTTGGAAGGGGGGAGACGTGTCATATAGCTTTGCAGAAGCTGTGTGCCGTTCGTTCCATAATAATTCCGGCCAGTTGACACGCGGCTACGCCGGCCAGGTCCACGGCCAGGATTTCTACCTGCATCAGCATGTGCTCGGCGCGCCTCTGGCCCTCCCTTTCTCGCGCCGGCATTTCACCGCCTTCATCGATCTGCCCGTGCCGGCTCCGGAAACGGTGCTGCGCGAACTGGCCCTGCGCCTGCTGCGCCACGGCATGCGTTCGGCCATCTGCTGGGGCTATGAGGCCGAACTTCTCGGCGAAGTGATCGACCGGGTGATCGACGACTACGGTTTCTGGCACGGCGATCAGACGGCCTTCTGCTCCGTCCACGAGGAAGAGGCGCTGGAGGAGGCGTTGGAATTCTTCATTCTGCCCTGCGGCCTGGCCGAAACCGGCCTGGTGCTGACCTGCGGCGACGACGCCGCCCTGCGCACGCTGACCAGCACCTTCTCACTGGTTCATGCCGGCGCCCGCGAAGAGGTGGCGCTGGCCGCCCGCTAACCGGGGCCAAGCAGTAAAACCGCTACATTCACGGCGGCGCGGACTTGGCGGTCCGCGCCGATTGTTTGAAATCCAACGGTCCGGGCTTGACTGAGGCAACTTTAACCATATAGTCAGCTTGTTCCGTTTCATAATTGCGTTGACCGGGGGGGGGAAGAGCAATGCGCCGGATGGGATTGTGGCTGGTCGGAATCGCTTTGGGGACCATGCTGCTGGGCGCCGGCTGCGGGCCGGCGGTGGGCGGACCGCGGTTCTGGTGGGACGACAAGAAGCGCGAACGCCTGCCCGACGATTACGCCCTCCCGCCGCTCTCCGTCTCCAGCGCGCCGGAGGAGGCGACGGAAACGGCTGCGCCGGTCGAACCGGCCGCGGCCGCCGAAAAAGCTCCGGCCGCCCCCGCTCCGGGCGCCAGCGACAGCTCCGCGCTGGTGATCCCCGCCGGCGGCGGCAATGCTCCGGCCGGCGAAGAGAAGAAGCCCTGATCCTGGGGGCTTAAATCCGACCGCGCCGCGCGCGGTTGAAAGGCGAAGGGTCATTTTGGCGGCTCCGGGCTTGAAGCGCGGAGCCGCGCCAGCGAATAAGGAGAACCAACGTCATGGGTAGCATCAAGGGCAACGCGATCGTGTTCACGCAGGGCGGTCCCACCGCGGTCATCAACGCCTCCTGGGTCGGCGTGGTCGAGGGGTTGATCCAATCCAGCGACGTCACCGGCATCTGGGGCGCGCTGCACGGCATCGACGGGGTGATGAAGGAGCAGTTCGTCGACCTCAAGGCCCACGACGTGGGCACGCTCCAGCGCTTGACCTACACCCCCGGCTCGGCCCTCTACTCCACCCGGCACAAGCCGACGGCCGAGGACAACCAGAAGATGCTGGCGGTGATGAAGAAATACAACATCCGCTACGTCTTCGGCGTGGGCGGCAACGACACCTCCGAGAGCCTGGACATCATCAACGACGCGGCCAACGCCAGCCAGTACGAGCTGCGCATGTTCCATGTGGCCAAGACCGTCGACTGCGACCTGATGGAGAACGACCACACCCCCGGCTACGGCTCGGCCGCCCGTTACGTGGCCAACGCCTTCCGCGGCGTGGACCGCGACAACGAGTGCTTCGGCGGCTTCTACCTGGGCGTCTGCATGGGCCGCCACGCGGGCTTCCTGACCGCCGCCGCCGGCCTGGTCCGGACCACGCCCGACTCGGGGCCGCACCTCATCTACCTGCCCGAGCGGGCATTCGACATCGACGCCTTCCTGGCCGACGTGGAGAAGGTCTACACCCGGCTCGGCCGCTGCGTGGTGGCCGTCTCGGAAGGCATCGAGGACAAGCACCACACCCCGATCCTGCAACTCCTGTCCACCGGCAAGCTGGAGGCCGACAGCCACGGCAACGTCCAGCTCTCCGGCACCGGCGCACTGGCCGACGCCCTGGTCGAGCGGGTCAAGAAACACCTGGAAGCCAAGGGCGTGGTCAAAAAGCTGCGCGCCCGGGGCGACACGCTGGGCTACATCCAGCGCTCCTTCCCCGAGCAGAGCCCGGTCGACCGGCAGGAGTCGCTGGAACTGGGCCGCTTCGCCGCCGCCCAGGCCCTCTCCGGCTCGATCGACGGCTCCTGCGCCATCGTCCGGGTTTCGACCAAGCCGTACAAGGCCGAGTACCGGCTGGTGCCGCTCAAGAACGTGGCCGGCAAGACCCGGCGCATGCCCGCCGAGTTCATCAACGCCGCGGGCAACGACATCACCCCGGCCTTCGTCGAATGGGGCCGGCCGCTCCTGGGCGACATGACCGAGTTCGGCGTGGTCGACCAGGGCAAGATGGTCAAGAAACTGTAAGGTTGAGTCTGAAAAGGCCGGCCGCGGCGGTCAGCTGAAATTGCTGTCGTCCCCGGCCCGCGCCGGGCGCGCGGTCTTTTCAGACCGGCTCCCGGGCGCCCGGCTTCCAGACTGAACCGCGTTTGACGCGGCCCGGCGGCCGCGACCAAGGACAAGGTTGCCGATGCGACGGCGGCGGAAGAATCCCCGCCGGGCGATCCCGGGCAGCCCAAAGGAGAGAATGCATGCCCAACGTGCCGATCAACCAGGTCAGCCGCGGCCAGGCCGTCAACATGGACGGGCAGATCATGGTCATCGTCAAGATGGAGCACGTCAAGCCCGGCAAGGGGCCGGCCTATCAGCAGACCAAGCTGAAGAACATCGAAACCGGCAAGATCATCGAGAAGCGCATCCGCGCCGCCGACACCGTGGACGTGGTCCACGTCGACCGGCAGGACTACTCCTTCTCCTACCGCAACGGCGACACCTACGTCTTCCTCAACACCGACACCTACGAGGAGATGGAGGTTCCGGCCACCACCCTCGGCGACGACTGCTCCTATCTGCTGGAGGGCGTCGAAGTCTCGATCATGTTCGCCCAGGGGCGGATCATCAGCGTCGAGCTGCCCGCGGCGGTGGCGTTGACGGTCACGGCCTGCGATCCGGGCGTCAAGAACGCCACGGCCACCAACGTCTTCAAGAACGCCACCCTCGAGACCGGCCTTCAGGTGCAGGTGCCGGCCTTCATCAACCAGGGCGACAAGCTCAAGATCGACACCGCCACGGCCGCATACATCGAGCGCGTGGCCATCGGCTGAACGCGCCGCCCGTCCGGCGGAAAACCGCGCCACCGCGCCCAAAGGCTTATTCAACCGCGGCGGAGGATCTCCTCCGCCGCTTTTTTTCCGGCTCCCGCGCGAAGGACCGGCGGCGGTCGGCGACAATCACTGGGGGGAGTCGTGTCTACGACG
>CAYMGG010000372.1:0-5931 GCA_964389915.1 uncultured Planctomycetaceae bacterium | reverse complement strand
GGGCGCCCGCTCGGCCATCTACGCCCCGGTCCGCGACCTGGCCCTGATCGTGGTCGACGAGGAGCACGAGCGCACCTTCAAGCAGGAGAACGACCCGCGTTACCACGCCCGCGACCTGGCCGTGGTCCGAGCCCGCGAGTGCGGGGCCACGGTCATCCTGGGCTCGGCCACCCCCAGCCTGGAAAGCTGGCACAACGCCCAGTCCGGCAAGTACGAACTGCTCACCCTGACCGAACGGGCCGGCGGGGCCCAGCCGCCGCGGGTGGCGGTGGTCAACCTGCGCGAGGAATGCGCCGCCCAACAGCGCCGGCCGATCTTTTCGCGCGAGCTGGAAAAAGCCTTGCAGACCTGCGTGGCCCGCCGGGAGCAGGCGATCGTCTTCCTCAACCGGCGCGGTTTTCACCCGATCATCCGCTGCGGCGCCTGCGGCCAGGTCCTGGTCTGCGACAACTGCGACGTCTCGCTCACCTACCACCGCTCCGCCGACGAGGTCCGCTGCCACTACTGCGGCCTGCTGCGCCCGCCGCCCAAAACCTGCCCGGCCTGCAACCGCTCCGAACTGCAATTCCTGGGCGCGGGCACGGAACGGGTCGAGGACATTTTGGCCAAGCTGCTGCCGGAGGCCCGGGTGCTGCGCATGGACTCGGACACCATGACCCGCAGGGGGGCCCATGCCACGGCCCTGTCCGCCTTCGCCAAGGGCGAATACGACATTCTGCTGGGCACGCAGATGGTCACCAAGGGCTTCGACTTCCCCAACGTCACTTTGGTCGGAGTATTGACCGCCGACAGCGCCGTCAATCTGCCCGACTTCCGGGCCGCGGAGCGGACGTTTCAGCTGGTCACCCAGGTCGTCGGCCGCTCCGGCCGGGCGGCCAAGGCCGGCCTGGCCCTGATCCAGGCCTTCCAGCCCGAGCATTATGCGGTGGCCTGCGCGATCAAGCAGGACTTTCCGGGCTTTGCCGAAAAAGAACTCAAATCGCGCAAAGGCCTGGGCTATCCGCCGTTCGGCCGGCTGGCCCGGCTGATCCTGCGCGGGGCCGATCCGGCCGCGGTAGCCGAGCGCGGCCGGGAGCTCGACCAGGTGCTCCGGCCGGCCGCGTCCGCCGCCGGCGTTCTGGTGCTGGGCCCCGTGCCGTGCCCGATTCAGATGATCCAGAAAGAGGTGCGCCACCATTTCCTGCTCAAGGCCCGCCGCCACGCCCAACTGGCGGCCGTGATCGGCCAACTGGGCAAGTTGAGCCAGTCGACCGCCAAGGTCAAACTCGCGGTGGACATCGACCCCGGTTCGCTGCTCTAGCCTCAGAGCATGAGTGAAAAATCCGAATCGGCGCTTCAGTCCAGAAGCGGCGACGAGAAAACAAGGTTTCTTGCGGCGCTTGGGCCAGAAAACGCCGCCAGCACAGACGCGGCCAATAACCAAGCCCCAATCTTCGATTATTTCCACCCCCTAACCGTATTTTGGGCAGGCAGTTGCCCTTTCGAGCGGGTAAAATTTATACAGTCAGCCCCTCTATTTGGTCGTTAAATTTTCTGGTGCGCTCCGCTCGGACGCCCCGGAAAATATTCCGAACCGTTCCTTTTTGAGGAGACCGCCATGATTTTCAAAGATCCCGATGATTTTCGCACCATGGACCCCTGGCGGGTCTTTCGGATCATGGCCGAATTCGTAGACGGTTTCGAAGAGATGGCCCGCATCTCGCCCGGGGTGGCCATTTTCGGTTCGGCCCGCACCAAACCCGATCACCCGTACTACCTGCTGGCCCAGGAGACCGCCCGCATCCTGTCCGACCAGGGCTATAACATCATCACCGGCGGCGGCCCGGGCATCATGGAAGCGGCCAACCGCGGCGGCAAGGAGGGCAAGAACGGCCTCTCCATCGGCCTGAACATCGATCTGCCCTTCGAGCAGGAGCCGAATCCATATGTCGGCAAGCTCATGTCCTTCCGCTATTTCTTCTGCCGCAAGGTGATGTTCTCCAAATACTCCTGCGCCATCATCATCATGCCCGGCGGCTTCGGCACGCTCGACGAGATGTTCGAGATCATCACCCTGATCCAGACCAACAAGATCCCCGCCATGCCCATCGTCTTCATGGGCCAGGAATACTGGCAGGGCCTGCTGGACTGGGTGCACAACACCATGCTCGGCCACGGCTATATCTCGGAGGAGGACCAGAAGATCTACAGCCTGACCGACGATCCCCACGAGGCGGCCCGGATCATCATCAAGGCCTGCGGCAAGCCCCAGGACACGGTCGGCCCGCACATGCCCAAGAAGATGTGGCACCACAAGAAAGGCGACACGACGATCATCTGACCCCCGGGACCTTTTGAGGAGGTAACGCCTAGCCATGCCCCGCGTCCGCCGCATGAAATCCCGCCGTCCGGTCTCGTCCCGCCGCAGCTTGGGCCTGGGGCTGATCGCGGCCGGCCCGCTGATCCTGACCCTGCTGCGCGGCCTGTTTGCCGCGCCGGTCTTCTCCGCCGATGCCCCATCCGGCTTTGCGCCGGCCGCCGACGAAACGGCCGCCCCGCAGAAGACCGCGACCGTGGTCATGTCCGACGGCACGGAGTACGCCTCCGCGCGGCTCATCGCCCGCGCCGATCTGACCCTGGAAGTCTTCTGCGCCCCGGACAACGACCGCAAAAGCATCGCCTTCGGCGAAGTCGCCGAACTCAAGCAGATCGTGGCCGAGGAGGGGCGGGAACGCGAATGGCGCTGGAAGGAGGGCGGGGCCAATGAGAAGCTTTATACCGGCCGCGATTATCCCTGGCGCAAGCTGAACCTGGAGCTGCGGCTCAAGAGCGGCGAAAAGCTGAGCGGAAAACTGGGGCGCGGCGTGGCCCTGGTCATGGAAACTTCCACGCCCCAAGGCGAAAAGCAACAGCGGCAGCTCATTCTGCAACCGCAACACAAAGGCGAACCCGGCGCGACCGCCGCCCCGGTCTTCGTCGCCCGCATCGCCTTCGATTAAGCCTTAAGGAACCGGGAAATTGCCCAATCCGCGGCGCGACAAAGAGCAGGAGGAACGCGACCGGCGCGAGCGGCTGGCCTATGTCGGCGCGCTGGCCGCCGGCCTGGTGCACGAGGTGCGCACCCCGCTGCACGCCATCCAACTGAACGCCCAGATGCTGGTCGAGGACGTCTCCCTGCTGCCGCCGGAGGCCCGGGCCAAGTTCGAACGCCGCTCGCGGCGCATCCACACCGAGGTCCAGGCCCTGACCAAGACCCTGGACGCCTTCTTGACCTTCGCGCGCCCGCCGCGCCTGGACCCGACGCCCACCGACCTGAATCGCTTCCTGCGCGAGATCCTCGAATTCGTCAAACCCGAGTTTGACGAGGCGGGGATCGAGGTCGAGGCCGAGCTCACCGCCGATCTCTACCCGGTCGTGCTCGATCACAACCAGTTCACGCACGTCATTCTCAACCTGCTGCGCAATGCTCGCGAGGCCATCGAACAGCGCCAGACCGGCGAAACCGAAGATCTCGCCGGCTGGGTGCGGCTCTCCACGCGCGAAGAGGAGCCCTGGGTCGAGATCAGCATCGAGGACAACGGGGTGGGCATCAAACCCGGCGACGAGGAGCGGATCTTCGAGGTCTTCTACACCACCAAGCAGAAAGGCACCGGTCTGGGCCTGGGGATTGTGCGCCGGATCGTCGAGGATCACCGCGGCACGATCGCCGTCACGGAACCGCGCGAACGCGGCGCCCGCTTCATAATCACCCTGCCGCGCGGCCGCTTCCTGGAGTTCCGGGACGAAACCGCCGACGCGCTGCCCGAGGCGGGCATCGCGCCGGCCGCACCGTTGCCGCCTGCCTTGCAGATCCCGCCGCCCCAAGCGCCCCGATCAGAATAATTCGTTCACCGGCTTGAGGTGCTGCTTCAGATACTTGAGGTAATCAATAAAATCCTCGGGGACCAACCCGCCGGTGCCGATTGGCACGTCCCAGGTCAAGGCGCCGCCCAGCCCGTTGATGTGCCGGGTGTAGGCCAGGGCGAAATCGCGCGCGAAACGCGGCCGCCCGCGCCCCCAATAATCCCCCAAAAAGGTCAGGATATGATACTGGGCCTGCTTGACCAGGCCGTCCACCGGCTTGTCCGCATCCCAGGGCGAAGCCGTCCCCGGCAGGGTTCCGGCCACTTCTCCGGCCGTATAGTCCTCGTGCTCGGTGTGGGTGACGATCGGAACTTTGACGCCCGGATTAAAGGCCACGATGGAGTCCGGATTGCCGGCCCGCATAGCGGCGGCGAAGGAGGCGAAGTTGGGGCCTTCCGCGCGGCGGTACATGCGGTCGGCGTAATAGCAGCCGTCGATCCACCAGCCGTGCACCCGCGTCCCCCAACGCTCGGACCATTCGCGGATGATCGCCTCCCAGTTATGCTGGAACTCGCTCAGCGCGGCGTCGGTCTCGCGGGCGCGCAGGTAGCGCCCAGGCTTAAGCTGCCAGCTCGAGGCGTCCCATTCGGGCGTGCAGACCAACCCCTCGACCGCCTGCCGGTCCATGGCCGGAGCGTGGCTGGGCAGATAGACCAGGGTGCGGATGCCGCGCGGTTCGAGCGCGGCGCAGATCTCGCCGACCAGGTCGCGGCGCGAGAGCCGGCTGGGCTGCCGACCGACCAGCCGGTCATAGGTGGCGTTGGGCGAGCAGAAGAAGCCCGTATTCTGTCCGATGGTCATGAAATAGTACGGCGCGCCGACGGACTCGAGCTGAGCCGCCAAGCCGGGCACGTCGAAGGCGTCGATCTGCCGGTTCCAATCGTCCTCGGTCAAACTAGCCGCGCCGCCCGAAGCGGGAGCGGCCAGATAATGGGTGAATACGCCCCACTGGGCGGCGCGCAGCCAAGCTGCGCGGTGACCGCTTGCGGCTGCCATTCAGATTCTCCCTTTGTACGAGGTGAGGAGGTCGGTCAAGCGATGGCCAGCAGCGCGCCGGCCTGCCAGAATTGCGAAAGATACGCCTCCCGCTGGCGCAAGAGCAGGGACTGGCCGGCGGCGGAGGTATAAGCGGTTCGGCTCGGTTGGGCCAGGGCGCGACGGGCCGAAGCCAGACGCCCGGTCTCCGGCTCGCCCACGTTCGCGGCCGCCTGCTGGAGCCGCGGCAGCAAACCCGAATCCGGATTTAAAAAAAGGTCGCGTACCGCGGAGAAATCGTCACTCATGGCGCCGACCAGCTTGGCCCGGTCCAGGGAGAGGGTGCCGTACTCGCTGCTGGTAACGCCGATCTCCTGAAGACTGTTGTAGACCGTCTGCGGCGACTGGGCCGAGGCAAGGGCGCTAGGGTTGCCTTCCCGGGTCCGCCGCGCGGCCGCCTCCAGTTGCGCGAAGGAAAAGCTCGCCCGCCCGGAGGAATCGGCCAGCAGCCCCACCTGCGCGGGCCGGCGGTAGGCTTCCGGCTGCCCCGCCACCGGATCCTGCCCGGCCGCCAGCAGTTCCAGCGCGCTCTGCTGCACCTGCGGTTGACTTTTAAGCAGCCCGGACTGTTCGGGCGAGAGCACTTGATTCAGCGCCCGCACCGCCTGGTTGTAGGCGGAAAGGAGCTCGTCGATATCGTCGCCCATGCGATTGACCGAGACGCTCAGTTTCAACGGTTCCGGCCGCTCCATGGGCGAATCGAGGGTGAGATTCACTCCGGGAATGGCGCGCGTGAAGACGTTGTCGGCCGAGGTTTCCTGCCGCCCGTCGACCTCCAGCAGTGCGCTTTGCGGCCGGTTAAGTTCGTTCGGAAAACCGCCGCCGTCCTCGGTCAGCAACCCCAGGGCGGTCAGCAGTCCGCCCGTATCCGCCAGCCGCAGCCGGCCGGAAGCGGCGGCCGTCTCCAGCCGCAGCTTGCCGTCCACCACCCGCGCGGATACACCGTGGGCGGCGGTACCGCCGTCGGTCTGGCCGTTGCGATTCACGTCCTCATCGTAAATGGCCGCGAAATGC
>CAYMGG010000371.1:0-5939 GCA_964389915.1 uncultured Planctomycetaceae bacterium | reverse complement strand
CGGGGGAACTTTTTTGCAAAAAAGTTCCCCCGGGCCCCCTCAAAAAACTCTCATCCGGCTTCGCCGTTTCGAGCGTTTTGGGCGTAAATTCAAGGCGTTTCGTATCTGAAAGCGAGAGAGAGTGCGCGCGTGTCACGGTCGTTGAAGTCACCCATCTAAACGCCCGGACAGGCGAAGCCAGGTTAAAGTTTTTTTGAAGGGGACCGGGGGAACTTTTTTTTCAAAAAAAGTTCCCCCGAGGCAGTTCAGCGGTCAGCCGGCAGATGCAGCGCCAGCCAGACGGTCGGTTCGTTCGGCGAAGTCCACTCAACCCGGTGCCGACGATGGGCTGGAATCAGCAGGTGATCGCCGGGGCGAAGGGTGAGTTCCTCGTCCGGCGAGGCCAAACGCAGGCGAGCGGCGCCGGTTAGGAGCGTTACCCACTCGTCTCCATCCTGGTCGTACCATTCGCCGGGCGGCGTGGTATGGCCAGTGGAGACGATCCGTTCCAGCTTGAGTCCGTCCCGGCGCAGCAGGACGTCGAATTGTTCTTCCGGCAAGCTTTCGGGCAGAGCGTTAAAGAGATTGAGTAAAGGCATGCTCGGTCCTCCTGCGGCCGATTGTGCCGCCGCCGCCGGCCTAGTCCAGCGGGAAACGAAAAAGGGGCACGGCTAAGCCGTGCCTGAAAAAACCGGGTTATGGGGTTCGCCGGAAAATCAAAACCGTCAAGTGAGCGACGGATGCCGGATTTTCAAGCTAGCCCCACAACCTCTCGTCTTCAGGCAAAGCCTAAGCCGCGCCCCGCAAAGCGCTGTACCAAGCGGAGATTATTCAGGAACCGAAGGTTCCGGCGACCGAGGTCGAACCGCCCTTGACCTCCTTCTTGCCGACCTTGCTCTGCTTGATCTTTTCCTGGAGCTTGTCGTAGAACAGGGTCTCGTTTACCGGAATATCGACCCAGGCGTCAGTCCAGGAAGAAAGCAGAATAGCATTGCCCAGTTGCAGGCCGTTGATGCCTTCCTGGCCGGGCGCAAGGAGCTTGCCGCCGCTCAGGATGGCGCTGGCGAAATTCTTGAGAATGCCCACGTGCTGCTCGCCCTCCCCCCGGGCCGGTACTTCGCAGACCCAGGTTTCGGGCGTGGCGAAGCCTTCCTTGGTCTCGCGGCAGAACTGAGCCACCGGCGTGCGGGTGCGCCAGAAGGTGATCTTGCCGCCTTCCAGGACGATCTTGCCCCGGTCGCAGGTGATCTCCAGGCGGTTGGTGCCGGGCGCCTCGCCGGTGGAGGTGATGAAGACGCCTGTAGCGCCGTTCTCGTACTCGACGAAGGCGGTGACGTCGTCGTCGACCTCGATCTGGTGGTACTTGCCGAAGCCGCAGATGGCCCGGACCCGCTTGGGCAGGCCGCAGATCCACTGGAACAGGTCGAGGTTATGCGGGCACTGGTTGATCAGCACGCCGCCGCCCTCGCCGGACCAGGTGGCGCGCCAGCCGCCGGAATCATAATAGGCCTGGGAACGGAACCAGTCGGTGATGATCCAATTGGTCCGCTTGAGCGCGCCCAGTTCGCCGGAGCTGACCAGGTCGCGCAGCTTCTGATAGTGGGGCAGGGTGCGCTGGTTGAACATGATGCCGAAGACGCGGTCGGACTTGTCGGCGGCTTCGTTCATCTCGCGGACCTGCTTGGTGTAGACGCCGGCGGGCTTCTCGCTCATGACGTGCAGGCCGTGCTTGAAGCCGGCCATGGCCAGCGGCGGATGGAAATAGTGGGGAGTGGCGATGATGATCGCGTCCACGACTTTGGCGGCGAAGAATTCGTCGGTGGAGGTGTAATACTTGACCGCTTCGCCATGGATGCCGCGGGCCTTCTCCAGCTTCTCCGGGGTGTTGTCGCAGACGGCGGCCAGGACGGCGTTGGGCACCTTGCCTTCCTTGAGCCACTGGGCGTGGGCGCTGCCCATGTTGCCGTAACCGATGATACCGATGCGGACCTTGTCCATTACCCTCTTCTCCTTCATGGCCGACAGAACGCGGACTACCGGTAAGCTTGGTAAACCGCGGTTGTTCTGGGTAATATACTCCGGCCGTTTTCCTCGAGCCAACAAAAAATCGGCAAAAAGCCGGCCCGAATTGCCGGCCTCCGGCGAAAATCCCGGCGAATCGCGGGCCGGTGGTTGACAGCGGCCGATTGTTCCACTAGCATTGGTCCTCTCAGGCAAGCGCGGCCGGGCGGCAGGCTCCGGCCGGGTCCTGCAATGGCGATGGCGTGAACCGGGTCAGGCGGGGAACCGAGCAGCCCTAAACGGATTTCGTCATGTGTAGGGTAGCCCGGCCGGAGCCAGCCGCCCGGCGTGTGCCGGTGCGCACCGCACTCCCATAAAGCTCTTTGCGCGCCCGGCCAGTTCAGACGGGCGCGTCGAAGATTTGCGGTTGCCCGGTGCGCGCCCCCCTACAAAATTCTTCGCGCCCCCGACCGGTTCAAAGTCGCGTTCGCCAGATTCTCCGCGACAATTATAATTCGCCATTCATGAATCCATAACGGTCGGGGCCGGCACGAAATTTATGATCTATGAATTACGATTTTTGATTTATGATTGGCCTGTTTTCTAACGGCTTTTGGCATTGTGCAGTTTGGAAATGACAACCGGCCGGTTTTTTTGTTTTCTGTTTTCAGGTTTTCTGTTTTCCTTTCCTCTTCGTGATGAAGGCATTTTCCCGCCCTGGACCGCTCGGGGCGGATTGACGGATGGATCTGGCGTGGCGACCCCTCCTATATACGAAGCGATGGCCCGGCGCTACCGGCCGGCGAACTTCTCCGAGGTGATCGGCCAGGAGCACGTCGCCCGCACCCTCAAGAACGCACTCGAAGCCGGTCGGGTGGCCCACGCCTATCTCTTCTGCGGCCCCCACGGCTGCGGCAAGACCTCGATGGCCCGGATCTTTGCCCGGGCCCTGGTCTGCCCGACCCCCAAGGGCACAGAGCCCTGCGGCGAGTGCTCCCTCTGCCGCGACGTCATGCGCGGCCAGGACGTGGACGTGCGCGAGATCGACGGCGCGTCCAACAACGGCGTGGAGAACGTCCGCCAGCTGCGCGAGCAGGCCGCCTACATCCCCACCCGGGCCAAGTACAAGATCTATATCATCGACGAAGTGCATATGCTCTCGGTGCCGGCCTTCAACGCGCTGCTGAAGACGCTGGAAGAGCCGCCTGCGCACGTCAAGTTCATCCTCGCCACCACCGATCCCCACAAGCTGTCCGAGACCGTGCTCTCGCGCGTGCAACGCTTCGATTTCCGCCTGGTCGCCCCGGCCCGGCTGGCCGAGTTCTTCAAGGATCTGGCCGCGCGCGAAAAGGTGGCCGTCTCGGCCGAAGCGCTCGACGCGGTGGCCGCCTTCGCCGGCGGCTCGGTGCGCGACGGGCTGGTCCTGCTCGACCAGCTGCTCAGCTACGCCCGGGGCGAGGTGACGCGCGAGGACGTCGAGCGCGTGCGCGGCGTGGCCTCGGCCGAGGCTGTCTCCGGCCTCTTCGCTAAAATTCACGCCCACGATTTGCCCGGCGCGCTGGGCGTAGTCGACGAGGTGGCCCAGTGCGGGGTGACCGTCGGCGACTACCTCGATCAATTGATCGAATTCGGCCGCGACCTGATGCTGGTGGCGGCCACCAAAAAGGCCGAAGGCATCTCGGCCTACGGCCCGGCCCGGGCCTGCCTGTTGGAGCTGGCCCAAAGCGTGAGCCTGGACCAGATCCTGCTCTGGCTGGACGTATTAGTCCAGGCCCGGACCCGGGTGCGGATGCGGGCTCTGACCAATCCGCTGGTGCCACTGGAGATGGCCATCGCCCGGCTGGCCGGGCTGGACGAACTGACCAGCGTCTCGGCCCTGGCTCAAACGCTGGAGGCGCTCGCTTCCGGAGCCCCCCCGCCCCGCCCCGCACCTAGGCCGGACCCGGTGCCGTCGCGCCCGCCTGCGCCCATCCCGGCTCCCCGGCCGCAAGAACAGATTCGCCCCGCCCCGCCGGCCGAAAGCCCGGCTCCCGAGACGCCGCCCTGGAGCGTCCCGGCCGCTTCGCCCGTTGCGCCCGAACCGATTCGCCCGGCCGCCTCGGCCAGTGAAATGCCGGCCGCGGCTAAGCCGGCCGAGACCACAGCACCAGATAATTCGCCAACTACCGCCCCGGAACCGGCGGACGAACCTGAGCCGGCCGCGCCGGCGCATCAGCCATCGGCACCCGCCGCGGCAGTAACGCCGCCTCCGGCAGCAGCGCCAGTGCGGGTTGAAGCCGCCAGCGCCGCCCCCGAGAACGCCGAAGCTTATGCCGACGAAGGTGCCGACGACGAGGATGAAAACGACGTCAGCCCGGCCGAAACCGGCGGCGGCTGGGCCGGCGGCTATGCGCCCAGCGCTCCGGGCTT
Source organism: uncultured Planctomycetaceae bacterium (assembly GCA_964389915.1). Taxonomy (GTDB): domain Bacteria; phylum Planctomycetota; class SZUA-567; order SZUA-567; family SZUA-567; genus CAYMGG01. Next base: position 1,550 of record CAYMGG010000371.1, on the reverse strand, counting down.
GGCGGAAGCGCGCAAACTCTGGCCGGCCATCCTGGCCGAGATCCGCAAGCTGCACGCGCCGGACCTGGCCTTTTTGCACGACGTGGCGGTGGAGGATTTTTCGGCCGGGCGGCTGCGTCTGGCCGTGCCCGGCGGGGGCACGTTCATCTTCGAGCAGCTCGAAGATCCGCATCGCAAACAGCGCCTGGCGCAGGCAGCCGAAGCCATTCTGGGCCAGCCGGTGGCGGTGCAGTTGACGATGCGCGAAACCACACCGGTCGTACCGGCGGGATCGCCCGCGCCAGCCCGGCGGGGACCGATCCGCGACCGAGCGGCCGCCGATCCGGCCGTGCGCCTGGTGGTCGACAGATTCGGCGGACAACTTCTAAATATCATCGACGAGACGACGGAGTAAAAAAATGGATTTGAGCGGATTGATGCGCCAGGCGCAGGAGATGGCCGGCCAGTTAAAGCGCACCCAGGACTCCCTGCGCGAGAAAGTGGTCGAGGGAACCGCCGGCGGGGGCATGGTGCGGGCGCGGATGAACGGCAACAACGAACTGATCGGGCTGGAGATCGAGAAGGACGTGGTCGACCCGGCCGATCCCGAGTTGCTGGCCGACCTGGTGATGGCGGCGGTCAACGCCGCGCGGGCCAAGGTCGAACAGGAACGCCTCTCCAGCCTCCAGCAGCTCACCGGCGGCCTGGACCTGAGCGCCCTGGGCTTCGACCCCAGCAAGCTGGGCTGAACCGGCCATACTTGGCCAGGTTCAGCGGCCAGGCATAACGGGCGGTTTGACTGACGGCTGGCCTAAAGATTCGGTCTCGACAGACTTCGCTTTCCGCTCCAGATGCCGGCTGTAGGCCCAGGCCTCAAAGGCCAGAACCAATACCAGAATCAAGACGACCACATAGCAGCCGCAGGCCGAACGCGGGCCGTCCGGCGTCCCGTCGGCGGCTAGTAGCGGCACCTCGCTCAAGGCCGGGTACAGAGTCGCATCGTCGATCTCGCCGGCCAGTCTTTTTTCCCACAGTTCAATCTGTCGCTCGATAATCCGACGCTGCGATTCATTCTTCTCCATCGTCAGCCGGGAGCGGAGCCAATGCAAATTATTGGCGCACAGACGCGGCGCGCGACGCTCATCCCACGCCTTGATCCGCCTGGTCAGCCATTCTGACAAAGCCCGCATTTTTTCTTCTTTGCGAATAAAGTCCCGAACCGGTTCGAGTTTAGCCGCCCATAAGCCCAATCGCAATGACCTGGCTCGGTTATGCCAGTAACGATCAGAAACTCCAGAACACCCACCCGCCCGAACAATCCTCCCCGTTTCAGGTTATTTACCCGAACGTCTTGCCGGCCAACATTATCTAGCGGCAATCAGCCGAAAGCCGGCGTTTTTATCCAGAAAAACAGCCGATTCCTCCGCGCTCCAGCCTAAACGGTTGAGTATAGTTGGATTGTAAATCCATGATTACGGCGCTTCCTCTTTTACGAAAGGTTTGGCATGAGCCGTCAATATTCTCTCTCGCCCCGTCAGTTGCCGCTGGACGATTCCTGGGACGTGATCGTG
>CAYMGG010000370.1:1652-6034 GCA_964389915.1 uncultured Planctomycetaceae bacterium | reverse complement strand
GGGGAGACGTAAACCGCGACCGCCGAGGTTTGCCCCCTTATTTGCGGGGAGCTGTGCTAAGGGGTATTTGATTACCAGCTATCGTTAATTGCGACAACAGGTTAACAGTTTGGCAATCATCTCTGGCTAACCAAAACGGTTATTATGCACCGCCTGGCGGGATAAACTCCGCGTCTTGGCAGCCACTCGGCAGTTTTTTTTGGCGGCGCGTTTTTAACTTGACATTCGATATTTTAATGATATCATAAAAATATCTCTATGATAGGGGGAGGTGAATAGTGTTCATTTTTCAACCCAAGAAAGGCGGCAGTCGGCTGGAAGCGATGTTGGCTGGGGGCGGGTTGGCGGTAGGGGCCGTCCTGCTGCCTTTTTTCATGAATGGGCGCGGGCAGCTTTCGTCGCCTCTGGCCTATGCCGCCCTGATCGCCCCGATGGCGGTAGCGCTGGTCGCGATTTTTCTCATACGGATTTTCCGGGCATAAAGGAGGGGTTGACATGACAGGCGAACGTGAAGGGATGTCGGTGAGTGGTTGGGGCATGCTGCCCCTGGTGATGGGATTGTGGCTGTCGGTTCCGGCCGTGATCGCGGTGGCCGCGTTCATGTTCCGCGGGCCGGCCTGGTGGGCGGGCGACATTCTGCTGGCCGTCTTTCTTTTGATCGGCGCGGTTCTGGTCACCAAGGGCTTTTTCGTGCTTCAGCCCAACGAGGCCCGGGCGCTGGTGCTGTTCGGCAAATACACCGGCACGGTCCGGACTGACGGGTTCCATTGGTCCAATCCTTTTGCCGTGCTGCGGGGCGGCCTGAGCACCGTGCCGGGGGGGGAGGGCAAGCCCGACCGGGTGACCTTCTCCAAGTCCCGGTTTTTGATCTCGCTGCGGGCGCGCAATTTCGAGACCGCCACGCTCAAGGTCAACGACCAGCGCGGCAATCCGATCGAGATCAGCGCCGTGGTGGTCTGGCGCGTGCGCAACACCGCCCAGGCGCTCTTCGACGTCGACGATTACGAGGATTACGTGAAGATCCAGAGCGAGACCGCCGTGCGCCATCTGGCCGGCAGCTATCCTTACGATCACGCCGAAGACGGCGGGGAGCGGGAGGTCACCCTGCGGGACAACGGCGAGGCGATCGGCGAAGCCCTGCTGAAAGAGTTGCAGGCCCGGCTGGACAAGGCCGGGGTCAAGGTGGAGGAGGCCCGGCTCACGCACCTGGCCTACGCCCCCGAGATCGCCAGCGCCATGCTGCGCCGCCAGCAGGCCGAGGCGGTCATCTCCGCCCGGCGCAAGATCGTGGAGGGCGCCGTCAGCATGGTCGAGATGGCCCTGGCCGAACTCTCGGCCAAGCAGGTGGTCGAACTCGACGAGGAGCGCAAGGCCGCCATGGTGGGCAACCTGCTGGTCGTGCTCTGCGGCGAAACCGAGGCCGAGCCGGTCATCAATACGGGGACGCTGTACCACTAAACCTGCCGCGAGACCATCATGAGCGAAGATAAAAAATTCCTGCTGCGGCTCAAGCCCGACGTCTGGGCCGAGATCCAGGCCTGGGCCGGCGAAGAGCTGCGCAGCGTCAACGGCCAGATCGAATACCTGTTGCGCGAGGCGATCCGCCACCGGCGGCATCGGGCGACGGACCCCCGGCCGGAAGCGAGACCGCCGGAATGAAGAAAATCGCGAGATTCTGAATATTTTCTGTCGCGTCGGCGGGTTTTTCTGCGTATTACAGATAGCGCTTGAGCTCTGTCGGCGAGCGGAAAGCTAGTCGCGGCCTGCAAATATGAGCCGCGCGCCCAGGTCCAATGCGATTTTCTGCCTCAGGTTAAGTCCGGCGAGTCAACTGCCGGCTGAGGATGATTGGGATACCCGTTTACTGGTCGGAAAGGAAAAGTCTATGCGTACCGTAAGTTTCGGGCGGAAATTGGCGCTGGGCGGTTTGGGCGCTTGGCTGGTGTGCTGGGGGCTGATCGGCGCGGTTCAGGCCGCCGACGCGCCAGGTGTGTTGCCCGGCGACGCGATCATTCACCTGCGCACCGGCGGTTTGGACAAGACGATCAACGATGTGGAGGCTTTCGTTGGCGCGGCGGTCAACGGCACGCCGGCGATGATGATGATGCAACCTGGCTTCATCCGGCAGCAGCTCGACCAGCTGACCAAGCTGCCCAAGGAGATGGTCGACCTGAACCGCTCATTGGAGATCGTGATCTGCAACCCCGTGCCGGATCAGGAACCGGCCGCGGCCTTCCTCCTGCCGGTCAGTGATTTCGCCGGCAAACTCGCCACGCTCAAGGCCGCCGGCGGCCAGGTGGAAGAGGTCGAGAAAGACGTCTACAAGCTGCCCTCGATCAAGGAAGACCTGGTCCTGGCCGCGGCCGGCAAGGATTACGTCGCCCTGGGCGACAAGCCGGAAGCCGTCAAGCACGTGGCCGAACTCTTCGCCGGCTGGCAGCACGAAGCGCCCGCCGACGGGGACGCCGCCCCGCAGCTGGTCGCCACCATCGACGTGGCCAAGATCATGACCCTGAACGCCCCGCTGATGGAGATGGGGCTGGGCATGATGGACCTCAAGCTGCAGGAGGTCGCCCGGGCCGAGGGCGAGAAGCCGGCCAACATCAAGGAATTGACCGCCTTCGCCAGCAAGTATGTGCGCCTGATCCGGCAGTTCGGCTCGACCGTCAAGTATCTGAAGCTGTACGTCTACGCCACCGGCGAGCACCTGCGGACCTCCCTCTTCCTGGCGCCCATGCCGGAGACGGCCCTGGCCCGGATCGCGGCGGCGTATGAGGCTGAGAAGCCCGCCTACGACCTGGCCAAGCTGCTGCCGACCGAGTTGGCCATGGCCGAAGCGGTCAACCTGCCCGCCGCCGTCCTGCAGGAGATCATCCCCTTCTGCCAGGAGATGGTGCGCGACCTTTCGGGCCTGAGCGGCGCCGCGGGCGATCCGGCCTACACCGACAGCCTGGGCAAGGTTCTGGGTTCTCTGGGCGGGGAGATGGCCGCCGGGATTTACGCCACCGCCGACGGCCAGCAGGCCAGCGTCACCTATCTCAAGCTCAAGGACGCCGCGGCGTTCCGCGCCGGCATTAATGATTATCTGAGCAACGCCGGCGGGTTGATCAACAATCTGCTCCGGCTGATCCCCGACCAGCCACTGCTGCTCAAGCCCGAGTTCGCCGCCGAGGCCGGCCAGGCCGAAGGGGTGCCCTTCAGCAGCTTCAACATGCGGATGGAGATGACCGAAGGCGGCAAGAAGCTCATGGGCGAGGCCGCCGGCGCCGGCGGCGAACCGGCCCAGAAGGTCGAGCAGCAGCTGGCCGCCCTGCAGGATCTGTTCAAGCGCATGGGCAGCTACATGGCCGTGCTCGACGACGTGGCCGTGGGCATCTCCGGGCCGGTCGAGCCGGCGCCGGCCCTCTCCGGCGCGATCAAGATCTACAAGGGCCAGATCGTGGGCCTGGGCAAGCGCGAAAATTACGCCAAGGTGATGGAGGCCTTCAAGACCAAGCAGGCCGGGCTGGCCATGATCTACCTGCTGGACGCGATCCGGGTGATGGGCGGGCAGGCGCTGGCCGCCAATCCGATGATCGACGCCGACATGAAGGACGCCCTCAAGGCCCTGCCGGCCTCCACCGAGTGCGTGACCCTGGCCATGGGGGCCAGCCAGGGCAGCCTGAAGCTGATCACCGACGTGCCGACCAAGGCGATCTCCGAGACGGCCGGCGGTCTGATGGCGGCGTTCATGGGGGTCCAGATGCGCAAGGCCGCCAAGGCTAATGAAGCCGGCGGCGAAGTCGCTCCCAAGGCGGCCCCGGCCGCGCCCGGCACTTTCTAGCCGCGGCGAAATTGGCAGTTCCAGACGAGCATCCGGTTCGGGGCGACGCAGGCGTCGCCCCGAACTTTTGCCTGCCTTGGCCCTGATTGCTAGCGGATCGCTGGCTCCGAAGCGGTTGCGGTTCGAAACTCGGGCGTTTTTTTTTGGCTGGTGAACGCTTGAAAAGGCGAAACCAGAGGGGAATATTTTGGCAGGCCGGTTTTTGGTGGGACGCAAGCGAGCCTGGAATCATTCAGTGTCAGCTTCATCTTGAGTTGAGATAAGGAGTGAATTTGACCGTTCAACCTGCCCCCCGCATTCTCCCGATCGTGCTCACCGCGATCTTCGATCCGGCCCGGGAGCGGCTCGAGGTGGAGCGCCGCATGGGCGACGTCGAGAGCGTGGTCCGCCAGGCCCTGGCCCGCGAGCCGGAGGGGCTGCGGCGCTTCTTCGCCTTCACCGACGTGGACGCCGTCCTCGCCGAGGAGCCAGGCCAGGCCGAGCTCCAGCTCGTGCCGCGGGCAGCCTCCCGCGCCACCGCCACCGAGCGACGCCGGGTCGAGCGGGAGATCGAGGACTG
>CAYMGG010000370.1:0-1642 GCA_964389915.1 uncultured Planctomycetaceae bacterium | reverse complement strand
ATCCGGCGGCGCAAAGCGCCCTACGCCGGGTATTGGGGCCTGCCGGGCGGCAAGCTCGAGCCCGGCGAGACCGTGCCCGAGGCGGCCCGGCGCGAGGTCCGGGAGGAGACGGGGCTGACGCCGGAATTCGAGCGGCTGGCCGGCGCGGCCACCGAAACGATCCGCGCCGACGCCGGCGGCGTGCAGCATCATTTCGTCATCTTCGTCGCCGTCCTAACCGCTTCGCAGACCGAGTTCCGCGCCGGCGAGGAGGGCGAGCTGGCCTGGTTTGCCCCGGCGGAACTGACCGGAGCGGACCTCATCCCCACCGACCGGGACCTGATCGCCCGCCTGGTCCTGACGGACGCATGTCTGCCGCTGCCGCATTACGAGATCCGGCAAACTCCCGACGGCGAACGTTTCCTGCCGCAATAGCCAATCGAGGCAAAAGGCTGGCTCGACAGTTGATTCGGTGCTCATGATATGGGCCGATTCTGGGGAACCTTTTTTTGCAGAAAAGGTTCCCCAGACCCCGCCAAAAAACTCTCATCACTCTCAAGCCGTTTCGGATTTTATAGATCGGGAAGGATATGGGGGGCCCTTTGCTTCCGGTCGCGGATCGTATCCTGCCGCTGGCCGGCGGCGCGGGACCGGGACTTGACAAGCTTATGGTTGTCGAGTATGTATACTAATAGTAAACTATTTGGTAAACAGAAAGCCGGCTTGAGGAGAACCGCCCGTGACCGTCGATCCCGCCCAATTTTACGGCCGGAAATTGGCCTGTGCCTGCGGCAAGACTCATGTGATCGAGCCTCAGAAGGTGGTGTATGCCGCCGATCTGATCGCGCGGCTGCCGGAGCTATGCGCCGAGGTCTGCGCGCCGGGCGAGGTGGTCGTGCTCTGCGACGCGCGCACCCGCGAGGTCGGTGGGCAGGCGGCCGTGGTGGCCCTTCAGGCGGCCGGTTGGCGGGCGCGGGAGTTTGTCCTGCCTGATCCTGCGCCTGGGCACGAGCCGGTCTGCGACGATTTGACCAAGGATTGGCTGCGCGCCCGGCTGGGCGCGCCGGACCTGATCCTGCCGGTCGGTTCGGGCGTGGTCAGTGATCTGGCCAAATGGCTGTCGCACGATCTGGGCCGCCCCTATCTATGTGTGGGTACGGCCGCCAGCATGAACGGTTATGCTTCGGCCAACGTGGCCCCGCGCGTGGGGGGCGTAAAGACCCTGGTCCGGGCGACCCCACCCCGGATCGTGGCCGCCGAGCCGGGCGTGATCGAAAAAGCGCCCTGGCGGTTGACCTCGGCGGGCCTGGGCGACATTTTGGCCAAATCGGTCAGCAGCGCCGACTGGCGGCTCAACCATCTGATCTTCGGCGATTATTTCTGCCGCGCGGCCGTGGACCTGATCGCCGGACTGGAGCCGTTGTACCTCGAACGTCCGGAGGGCTTGGCCGCGGGCGAACCCCGAGCGGTGGAAGCGATCTTCCAGGGCCTGCTCCTCACCGGGGTGGCCATGACCATGGCCGAATCCTCCGCGCCTGCTTCGGGGGGCGAGCACTTGGTTTCGCATTCGCTGGACATGCTGGCCGACCGGGACGGGATTCCCCACGATCTGCACGGCCGCCAGGTGGGCGTGGGTACGATCCTGGCCGCGGCGCTGTACGAG
>CAYMGG010000369.1:0-6050 GCA_964389915.1 uncultured Planctomycetaceae bacterium | reverse complement strand
GCCGCGAATCTTGGCTAGAAAATGGGTTTCGACCTTTTCTTTCAGCAGCTGCATGCATTTGCCTTTTATCTGTTTGTCGATGCTGCGGTTGCCAGGTTTAGGACGCCTTTTAAGATGAGCCTGCTATAGCTTAATTATGTTATAATATAGAGAAAAGACTACCTTCTTAAAATCAGATTGCAAGTAAAACTCCCTGAACCATCATCAAAATAAAGAATTTCTGTGTCATGGCAGTCAGGGGCATACGAGCTGCAGGAAAAGTTATTATTCGATGTTATGGTAATTTGGTGATGAAAAATGGGCAAGGGCCAAGCCGGCGGTCAAACCCAGGTGGTGATCGGCTTACCGCAAGAGCAGAACTCCGACCTCGGCGGTCAAACGTTCATCGTGGCCCTTTACCTTGGCAGAGCGGTTGAACGTAGGCGAAAAGATCGTTCCGGCGTCTCCAATGTCCATTGCCTACCACTCCGACAGCAACCGATCATGCATTTTAATATGATCTGTCGATCCCGCCGCGATCCGGCAACTCGCCGACTATCCCTTCATTCGTTCAATACGAACTATCTTAAATTGATATAATCCGGGTGCGAATCGCTCGGGCTTCGGAGATGATCCAGCGCGGCGAGCGGATCACCGAGGCAGCCTTCCAATGCGGCTTCAACGACAGCAATTATTTCTCGCGCCTGTTCAAGCGCATGATCGGCCGGACGCCCCGCGAATTCCACCGGGCCAAGGCGGAATGAGTTCGACTGAATTCAATAATACCCGTGAACCTTTTTTGCAAAAAAGGTTCACGGCCCTGCCAAAACTCTCACCCGGATTCGCCCGTCCGGGCGTTCAGCTGAACGAAATCAAGGTCAACGCAATTCGGCCTGGTTCGGCCCTCAACAATTAGCACCGGATAAAACCGCCTGAATTCGCCTTCCCGTGAGCGATTCAAGCCACCAAAATCCATCCCGCGTTGCCGCGATTCCGGCCGCCTACTTACGTTCCAGCTTCGGTTTGACATCGTCGAGAGCCTTCATCACCTCCGGCTGGTTGACATTGACCTCCAATGAACGCCGATAGGTCGCCACCGCCGCCGCGTAATCGCCCAGCTGCTCATAGCACCGGCCGAGTCGCAAATAAGCCTCGAAGGCGTCGGGCAGTCGGCGCAGCTGATTTTCGTACAGCGCCGCGGCTTCGGCATAGCGCCCTTGACTCTCCCGCAAGCGTCCCAAGCCCAGATAGGCCGGCGAATAATCCCAAGCCTGCGCCAATGCCGCCTGATAGCGTTGCTCGGCCTCTGCCGCCTGCCCTTGTTCGGCCAAGCCTTTGGCCGCTTCGGCTAATTCCCGGGCCCGGGCCAGCGCGGCCGGATCAGAAGGTTTGACGGCCCCCGCCGCAGGAGCTTCACCCAGGGTTATGGCCACCAGGATCGGCACGCCCCGATTCTGACTCTGGAATTCGATGCTCGAAATAACCTGATCGGGCGTGGGATTGACCCAGGCCAGCTGATACAGGCTGCACTGGCCGAACTTGACTTGCGGTCCGGTCCAGGCAACCTGCGTTACGGTGTCCTCTTCACCCAGGAACGGTTCGGCCGCGTTTTTAGCCGACCAGTCCCGCAGATTGACATCACCCACCAGGCGGATCTCCCGTACGCCGCCGTCGGCATAATGTACCAGATAGCTGGCGTGATGCTCCGGCCCGGTCCAGGCCGAAGACTGCAGGAAGAATAAGGTCGCCGCCCGGCGCCCCACCGGAATCTCGACCCGCTCAGGCGCCCCCGGACGGAACCGCGAATTCAAAACCAGGCAACTGAGCGGTTTTTCGATCCGGAAGGGAACCTGATTGAAGAGGCGTAGCGGCTGATCGAGCGGGAAGGTGCGCAGGTCGCCGTCCGGCCCCTGGTCGCTCCAGCCGCCCTGCCCATCACCGTCCTTTTCGTCGGCAAAGGAACGGTTTAAAAATTTGGCGATGTCCAAAGGCGAATAGACCAAGTTGGCCGGCAGCCTGATTTCCGCCGCCTCCCCCACCAATTCGACGCCCAGATTGGTAAGCAGGGTCGAGGCTAGCCGCTGCGCCAGCGCCCTGACCGGCTTGGCCTTCGCCGCCAGATTCAGGTTGCACAAGCCCACCCGCCCCGTTCCGCGGGCGACGACGGCCAGATAGGCCGGAAAAAGCAACGGGGTCACCCCCTCGCCCGCGATCACCGCCGAACCCAGCGGCGCTTGCACCAAGCTGGCCGAGTCAAAAGCGGGATTGTAATTTTCCGTCTCGGGGCGATCTTTCCAGAACAGGTCGTAATTGGTCAGGCCCGCGCTTAACGGATCGGGCTTGGCCACTAGCGCTCGGCCTTGCCAGGCCGGCGGCGAATAACCCGACACCGTGAGCGATTGGCCGCAAATTTCGCCTACCGCCGCCTGACTGGCAGGATTCAAGTTGAACACCAGCAGCGTGCCGCCAGTTTCGATAAATTCGCTCAGCGCCTTGACCGTCCCGGCCTCCGGCGGGGCCGAAGCATCGAGCAAGACCGGCGTTCCAGAGGCCAGCGGCATGCGACCGGGTTCGAGCCTGACCCCCAGCTTGGCCAACCATCCGGCGGCGACCCCGGCCGAATCGCCGAAAAACGCCGCCGGGCCGCAAGCCGGACGCTTCGCTCCGGCGTAGGCCAGCAGATTGGCCCAGAGCTTTTCCGCCACCGGATTGACGGCGTAATTGGCGATCAGATCGAGCTGCGCGCAGATGAACGCCCCCCGACCATAAGGCAGCTCGACCAAACCAGCGTAATCCATTCCGCTCGGCCCGCCCGCTTCGACCACCACCCGGAAATTGCCCCGGCGCGGTTTTTGATAATAACGCGCGCCGGTCCGGTGGTCGGGATACCAATAATTCAGTTCTCCGGTCGAAAGATTTTGCAGCAACGGATGATCCGGCCGGAAGCTGAAATTAAGCGAGGCCACCCGCGCGGTCAGCGGCATCGGCCCGGGCAGGATCTGGGCCGGCTCATTCTGCCGCAGAAGCAGAACGCATCCGCCCGCTTTCGCGAAGGCCAGCAACGTTTCGCGGTATTTGGCCAGCGCGCTCGGCGCCTGCTCCTCGCCGATAACGAGCAGACCATAGGGTGCCAGCTTTTGCGCCGTCGGCTCCTCCACTTCGTCAAAGGCGGCCAAGATCTCGCGCAGTGGCGCGGCGGTCCGGCCGGCCGGGTCGAAGAGTCCGATCCGGGTAGGCGCGGCCAGTTTCGTCTGGGACCGGGGGTAAACCGTAATCGGCAGAATGGCCGAGGCCTGGAGCGTTTCGCCGTCCTTGAGTGTCAGGCGGAGTTCATACGGGCCGGCGACCGGCGGCAATTGCAGGGACACCTTCTCGCGTTTGAGCTCGCACGATTCGAAATGCAGCCGCCGACCGTCACCGGTCACGATCTGGCCCGCCGGGTCTTTCAACTCCCAGGCATAATCCAGATCCTTGGCTTCGAAAAGATCGCGGCAGAGATTGACGTCATAGCCGACCTCGGTGCCGGCATAAAACTTGTCGTATTGTTGGAGCAGATAGATGTCGGTCGGCGGCATCGGCTCCCAATTGGGCGAACTGGTGATCCACTTCCAGAGCGTGACGGCGCTGGCGCCGGCGTCGCGATAACCGCGCACAAACCAGCGGTCGGCCAGATCGTGGGCCTGATCCACCGCCAACGGGCCGGCGTAGACTTGGTCGCCGACCAACCCCGTCAATCCATCCGGCGGCCGGAAGAACGAGATCCAGCAGCATTCGTTAATGATGATCGGCTTGTGACCCCAGGTGAGCGGCGAGGGACTGACCACGTTGGCCACATTCTTGATCATGCCGGCCGGAACCTTTAAATCGGGGACGAACTCGTCCTTGAAATAACGCCAATAGGCGGCTTCGGGAAAATAGGCGGCCGCGTCGCGCAGGGCGGCGCAGTCGACCGGATAATGGGTCGAAATGATCCGATTGGAGCCGCGCAAATCCAAATCGCAGCCGAATTCAATCAATCGGGTATCGTCGACCTGCAGAATCTTTTCGCCATAGGTTCGCAGGCGTTGGCCGTTTAATTTATCGGACTCACCCATATATTCGTTGGACAGATACCACTCAACGATGGCCGGGTGATTGCGCAAGCCCCGAACCAGCTCGATCCCGTTGCGGGCGACATTGTCCCAGAAAAGGTCGGACTCCAGCTGTTGCTGCGTGGGGCCGGCGATGGTATTGGACCCGCCCTGGGCCAGCGGCAAGCCCTCCTCGTCGGCGATGTCGGCATAGTACTCCGGATCGTAGATGTGCCGAAGCATATTACAACCGTTCAGCTTAGCGATTTGCAGCATCCGCCGGATCTCGTCGCGTTTCGACCGCTGGCCCAAATTCCACCCCCAGGCCGAAAGGAACGGGCGGCCGCCGAACTTGGCCTTGACGCCGTTCCAGCGCAAATCCATCCCCTCGGCCCAGAATTCCCGGAAACCGAACCGGGTTTCGGTGCGGTCTAAAATCCGGCCGGCCGCATCCTGCAGCTCGACGGAGAGCCGCAGCAGGGGAAATTCCGTCGGCCCCCAGAGCGGCGGATTGGCCCATTCGCGCGAAAGGTGGACCACGCCCGGAGCGGTCACCTCGACCGGAGCCAAGGCGAGCACCTCCTGCCCGGCCAGGCGGACCTGCGCCGAAAGCTTGCAGCCGGCGACCGGCTGACCGGCGGGCAGTTCCACCTCCACCGCCAAACGCTTCTCGCGGAAAGAGGGTTTGGCGAAAACATCGCCGATGATCCGTTCGCCGGTGGAATAAAGATAGGCTTCGCCCAATCCGGCCTTCATCCGGGCCGGAGCGGCCAACCGCCCCAGCGCCAGATTCGCCGGCAATTTGGGAAGCTTCAGCTCCTCCGGACAAAGGGCCGCCAGTTCGTCGCGCAGTTCCAGCACCAAGCAGTTGGTCCCGCCGGCCTGCAATGCCGCGGTCAGCTCCACCGCGAACGGTCCGTTACAGATCTGATGCTCGGCCAGCTGCCGGCCGTTCAGGAACACGCGGCACGCGTGGCTGGCCCGGTCGAGATGCAGAAAGCAGCGGGCGTTCACGAATTCCGCCGGCAACGTGAATTCCTTTTTGTACCAGGCCAGGTGATGCTCCGCGGCGGTGGCCTGGTCCTTCCAACTGGCGGGCAGATCGGCCGGCTGCCATTTGGCGTCCGGGTTCAAAGCGTCCAGATTCTGCAGCGTCCGCGTCTGTTCCGTGCCGGCGTCGGCCGTCGAGGTCCATTGCCAGCCGCGATTGAGCCAGATTTTTCTGCGCTCGCCCGTCAGTTGATCGCAGAGCACCTCCACGGTCTTCTCGGATTTGTAGCCGGCCTCGTCCTCCACGCCGACCACCGCGCGGCAACGGTCCGCTTCCGCCACCGCAAACGCCACCTGCTTTTCAATCCGTTGGCCGTCGGGCAGCGCCACCTCTTCCGAGAGCGTAGCGAGCGGCTTTTGGAAATAATCCAGAATCCGGACATTCAGTCGGCAGGTTCTGGGCGCGCCGCTGACATTGAGCACGGTCAACGAAAGCTGCCGGTCGAGCGGATTCGTCTTGGCCGGGGCGATCGCGGCTTCGATCCGGAAGCGGTCGTGCTGCCAGGCGCAGGCTATGGGCCGAACCATGATCGGCGCAAAGGCCAAAGGCTCGCGGGCCAGCGCCAGGTCGCCGAACAGGTCAGGCCGCTCGCGATTCCAGCGCACCACGTCACCGGGCGAAAGCCGTACTGGCGCGGCGGTTTCAATGACGGTGAAATACACTGGGCCGCATTTTTCAATCGGCGCGGCATGAACGAAATTCACCGGGGCACCGTTCAGATAGACAAACGGCGCGGTTAAACGTAGCTTCTCTTCCCCCGACTGGTGACCGCTTTGCACCGCCAACCGCAGGTAGTATTCCCCGGCCGCGATCGACTCCAAACGCCAGCCCAGTTCAGCGGCCTGCGGCCGGACGAACGGTCCTTCAAGCTTGGGCGCTCCGGTTCCGATCAAGGGGCGACATTGGGCGGCGGAAAAAATGTGGACGCCTTGAACCTGGGGTTGAGTCTC
>CAYMGG010000368.1:0-6067 GCA_964389915.1 uncultured Planctomycetaceae bacterium | reverse complement strand
TGAAAGTTTTACGTTCTTCGCCCATCCCGCGCCGGAGGGTCATAAGGGCTGGATCGTAAGCGAAGCCATAAGCGGCGCGAAATTCGCGGCCGGCGCTTCATTGGCCCTGGCGCGCAGTCAAGCACAGAAACGGTTGGATGAAATTGATGCCCAACGGCTGGGCGAAAATATCCGTACCGTAACTGCCAAGAACGGGATTGCTCCGGGCCGGGCGCTTCCCGAAGCACCGGCAACGCCGACCGCCGCGGGCGATTTGGATGCAGTTGGGCAATTGCGCGGCAAAATACTTGCGGCGTTGGCTACAGATAAGCCCCAGGTTCACTTTGACGAGATCGCCAAGACGGTGGGGGCTGGAGTTCGCGAAGTGGCGGCTACCTTGATGGTCTTGGAGTTGGAGCACCAGGTAAAGCAACTCCCCGGCAAATTCTGGCGGCGGCTTGAGCCGGCTAGGAACGGGGCTAATTCCGAAAAGAGCGGCCGCGGCGGTAAGCCTCGGGGCCAGTTGAGCCTTCTGGACGCGGCGGTGGAGATTCTCAAGGCGGCGAAGGCCCCGCTCGCGGTCAAGGAGCTCACAGGCCGGATTTTCGACCAAGGCCTGGCCACCAGTAACGGGCGTACCCCGCACGCGACTCTTTCGGCCTCAATGCAGCGCGAAATAGCCAAGCGCGGCCAGGAAGCCCGCTTTCGCAAGGCCGGCCGCGGCTTGTACGAGTTTAACGCCTAAGTCCTATAAAACCCGAATAGGAGCTGAACGATGATCAATATCACCAAGCGGATGGTCTGCGACCATTGCGGGGCGCAGGGACCGGAAGCCCTGGAGAGTGAAGATCCGGTGCTTCTGGCCAAGGCCGAGGGGTGGATTTGCGGTGACGAAGACCTTTGCCCTGGTTGCGCAGCCAAGGACACCTTCGCCCGCAATTAGCACCGTCCGTAACCCAGCGCGCCCCGGCCAAAAATGTCCGGGGTCGCGCTCCGAGTGTAGATCGGCTTCGGCTTCGGCAGGTAGCTAAAACAGCCAAAAATAGCCACCAAGTGCTGGATGCCGAACAGGTGTACCTAAAGTAGCACCCCCGGCACCATCTTCCGCAAAACGGCGTTTTTATTCCGCTTACAGGGGAGGGATATTCCGATGCCTGAAGCCAAACTTAACCCCTTGCGCATGGCTCCACGCGACGCGGCCCGGCTCTTGTCCAAAGCCGGCGGGGAAGCGGTCACCGAGGCGCAGATCCACGAGGCCATTAAGGCCGGCGCGCCGGCCGATGCCGAAGGGCACGTTAACCTCGTACATCTGGGCGCCTGGCTGCTTAAGGAAATGAACCCCCATGGGAGTTAACCCGCATAGCCTCAAACCGGTCGAAATCGCCCGGCTGATGAATTCCACGCCGCTTGGGACAGTGGTGGAACAGACCACTGTCTACCGCCAACAGAACAAGGCGGGCCTGCGTATCGGCAACGGCAAGCAGATCGATCTCGTGCAGTATGTCGCCTGGCTGTTCCTCGAATGGCGGCGCCGGTTGGCGGCCGAATCGGAAGCAGGCGGGCTGTCCTACGCGGAAAAGCATCGGCGGCGTGAAGCGGAGCGGTCGCGGCGGTTATCCGAATCCGTACGGGACATCGGCGAGCTTCCCGAGATGGAAAATCCTGAACGCAAGGAGTCCTGTCGGTGGGATCTGGCCAAATTCATCATGACCTACGCGCCGGAGGGGAAAGATCCGTTTTCCGAGGACCACCTTCGCGTGATCAAGCGGATCGAGAACGCCATCTTTCACGGCGGGCGTTTTGTGGAAGCGGTATATCGAGGCTTTGGAAAATCCACGATCAGCGAACTTACCGCCACTTGGGCCATTTGCTATGGGCATAAACGGTTTATCCCGATTATCGGCGCGAACCAGACCCGCGCCAGCGACAACCTGAACTCGATCAAGGGGATTTTCGAGAGCGACCTGCTGCTCGCGGATTTCCCGGAGGTGTGTTACCCGATTCACTGCCTTGAAGGCATCAACCAGCGCTCCCACGGGCAGTTATATCGGGGGCAACCGACTCATATCGAGTGGTCGGCAGATTATCTGGTGTTTCCCATGATTCCCGGCAGCGAAGCGGCCGGATCGGTGATTCTGGCGTGCGGCATCACCAGTTCCAAGGTGCGCGGCATGAAGAAACGGCGGGGCGACGGGGTGCAGATCCGTCCAGATTTCTGCGTGATTGACGATCCCCAGGATGAAGACTCTTCGGCCAGTCCTCAACAGATCACCAAGCGCCTGAACATTATCCAAAAAGCGATTATCCGCTCGGCCGGGCACAAGACCGGCATGTCGGTGGTGATGCCCTGCACGGTGATTCAGAAGGACGATCTGGTCGATCAACTGCTTGACCCGCTCAAGTATCCGGCCTGGCAGGGGGAACGGATTCCCTTTATCCGGAAATGGGCGGACCGGCACGACGATCTCTGGTTGGAGCAGTACCGGCGTATCCGCACCTCATACAACCCGGATGATCCGGACGATTACCTGCGCGCGCGCCGGGAGGCGACCGAATTTTATGTCGCCCGTCGAGACGAGATGGATAAGGGCTGCATAGTAGGCTGGAGTTATTGCTTCGAGGCCGACAAGGGCGAAGTGAGCGCGATTCAGCATGCGTACAACGCCTTGATCGACGATGGCGAGGCCGTCTTCGCGCCGGAGTTCCAGAACGAGCCGTTCCTGCCGCCGGAGGAGGAAGGCCAGCTTACGGCCGAGGAGATTTACGCCAGGATCAATAATTTGAATCGCGGCGAGATACCCGTTTCCTGTGAGCGGCTGACCGCCTTCATCGACGTGCAGGGCAAGGTGCTTTATTACGCCGTGGTCGCCTGGGGCATGGATTTCACCGGCTACGTTATCGACTACGGTACTTTCCCTGACCAGCACCGGCGTTACTTCACGTTGCGCCAGGCGACGAAGACGCTGCAACAGGTGTTTCCCGGCACAGGCCAGGAAGGCGCGTGGCGCGCGGGGCTAGAGAAGCTGACCGGGGTACTGCTCGCTCGGGAATGGAAGCGCGACGACGGGGTAGGGCTGCGCATCTCCCGGTGTCTGATCGACGCGAACGACGGCAATGCGGCGGGGACGGTCTACGACTTCTGCAGGCAATCGCCACATGCAGCGATTGTCATGCCCAGTCGCGGCAAGGGCGTAACCGCCTCCTCGCTACCGTTTTCCGACTACAAGCGCAAAGCCGGCGATCGGGTGAGCGAATTCAACTGGCGGATCCCGGCGCCGGCGGGAAGAAATGCGGTGCGGTTTATCTTCTTCGATACGAACTACTGGAAAAGCTTCATCCGCTCCCGTCTGCGGGTGGCGAAAGGCGATCCCGGCGCGGTGACCGTTTTCGGCAAGAAGCCAGAGTACCATCGGATGCTCACCGAGCAGCTTACTGCCGAGTACTCGGTCCGCACTGAGGGGCGCGGTCGGATCGTGGACGAGTGGCAGATCCGCCCGACTCGGTCCGACAACCATTTATTCGACTGTCTGGTGGGCTGCGCGGTGGCGGCGTCCGAACAGGGGGTGGTGCTGCCCGGCACGGGCGGGACGGAGGCAAAGAAGAAGCCGCCGATCAAGCTGTCCAAATTACAGGGGAGGGCATGAGTATGGCCGATGAATTGGTGCAGATAGAACGCGGTATCGCCTGCCCGCATTGTGGGTGTCGCCATCTTCCCGTACTCTACACGCGGCGGGTGCCGGGGCGCGGGATTATGCGGGTACGGGAGTGTCGGAATTGCGGGCGGCGGGTACGGACTCGGGAGGAGGTTTCGTAATCCACCAGTGAATTACATTTCGCCAATTGCCTTTTCCAGCGCCGCAATCAGTGGGGGAAGATCGTTCGTTACCGTATCCCAAAGCAAATCATAGTCGATGACGTCGTACCCGTGGATAAGCCGGTTACGCATGCCGATGATCTGCGGCCAAGGAATCCCCGGCGTTTTCTGTTGTGTTGCTTCGGAAACCCGATTCGCGGCCTCGCCGATGATTTCCACCAGGCGCGTCAGAGCCAGCTGTAGGACGCGATTTTTTCTCAAGTCTTCGCGTCCACGGCCGCCGAGTAATTCGAGGGCTTCACGCGCATGGTCGACCATACCGTTCAAACTGGTTCGGTCGTCATGCATGCTCATACTGCACCTCGGCCGCGTTCAGTACTTCATCGCGAAAATACGGATTCAAGCCTTTGACGGTATGCATCTCCGCCTTGCGGTTCAGCAGACGGCTCAATTCGATTTCCATGCCGGCCAGCGAAATCAGCCCCACGCGCGCCTCTGGTTCAAACTCCACTAACACATCCACGTCGCTGTTAGGTGAAAAGTCGTTGCGCAAAACGGAACCGAATAGGGAGAGGCGCCGAATACGGTTGCGCTGGCAAAAATCAGCTATTTCGTTTTTCGAGAGTGGTATTTGAACGCTCATGGCTGGCCTCTGCCGACGATAACATTTGCCCAAGGCGAATTCACGCGCCAATAATTCTCAAGTCCACGGCACTACAATTATAGCCCGGGGGAATAGATTCGCAAGGCCTTGTAACGTGGTATGGCGCTGAGTGTTGGCCATTACGCCAACTGGTACACATGTGAAATGTACAGATGTGTACGCTTTGCTCGGGAGGGGGCAGTAGGAACATTGAACTCGCCTCCCGGGTAATGTATTTTCGAGGATAGATAACCGAGCCGGGCACAACGCGGGCTGATCACCCGCGCCAAAACCCAGAGACGCATCAAGGCCGCAGGCAGCCTGACCTGTGGCCTTTTTGCGTTTCTGGTGCCCGCGCCGGTGATTTGAAAACGATGCGGGGTGGCGCAGCGGTCAGCGCGGCGGACTCATAATCCGCAGGTCGAAGGTTCGAATCCTTCCCCCGCGCCCAATTTTGGAGCTCTGCAATGTCCGACGACCTGTCCGAATCGATCCGGTCCACCGCCTCCGCCCCCAAGCGGGCCAAGACCGAAGCAGGTGAGATGGAGCAGCATGGCCTGCCGGATCAGATTGCGGCCGACCGGTATCTTGCCAGCAAACAAGCGGCCGGCGGCAAAGGACTGGGCGTGAAGATGTCGCGCATGGTGCCTCCGGGGGCCGGGTAGCACCCGGCAGCATTCACGCTGTCGCGCGCGCGATGGCGTCTTGGTGATCGCCTCCCGCTGGTCGGGGTGGTTGGCAAACGCAACGGAAAGCTTACATGACGGCCATAGCCCAAGAGAAGAAACCGCCCGTGGACCTGGCGCGTCGCCGGATGATTCCTGTCCGGCACATCCGCGCCGGCTTCGATTCGGCCAAGACCACGCCGAACAATCGCCGCCATTGGGCTTTAGCCGACGGCCTGTCGGCTGACGCGGCCGCTACGCCTGAGGTACGCCGGACGCTGCGCAATCGGTCCCGGTACGAGGTGGCGAATAACTCCTACGCGCGTGGCATTGTCCTGACTCTGGCCAACGACACGGTCGGCACGGGTCCGCGCCTGCAGATGCTGACCGAAGATTCGGGGGTGAATAACCAGATCGAGCGGGAATTCTCCGCCTGGGCATCTGCCGTGGGGCTACCGGAAAAGCTGCGGACCATTCGTATGGCGCGGGCTCAGGACGGCGAGGCCTTCGGGATCCTGGCCAATAACCCCCGCGTGGATCACGCCATCCAGCTTGATCTGCGTCTGGTCGAGGCCGACCAGATCTCCAGTGGCCTTGGCACTCAGCCCGATCCTCTGGAGGTGGACGGCATTCGGCTCGATACCTACGGCAATCCAGTCTTCTACCGGGTGCTAAAGTGCCATCCCGGGGAAGGGGCTTGGATTTACAGCGATTCGGCCGTGGAGATCCCGGCCAGTGCCATGCTCCACATCTTCCGGTCCGACCGGCCGGGCCAGCATCGTGGGATTCCGGAGATCACCCCGGCGTTGCCGCTCTTTGCCCAGCTTCGACGCTTCACTCTGGCGGTGCTTTCCGCCGCTGAAGCGGCTGCCGACTTCGCGGGTATTCTCTACACCGATGCACCCGCCGGCGGGGAAGCGGAAAACGTGGAACCGATGGATCTGATTGAACTTGAGCGAAACATGC
>CAYMGG010000367.1:0-6089 GCA_964389915.1 uncultured Planctomycetaceae bacterium | reverse complement strand
GGCGTCCGGCACGACTTTGACCGTCGCCTCGCCGACCGTCACCTGCTGCTCCTCGAAATCGGTCCGCTGCGCCAGGCAGAAGGCATATAGCTGGGCGTGCGGATCCGCCGGCGATTTGGCCAGTTCGGCCCGGTCGTAGCGGCAGAAAGCCGCGGCCCGGGCGGCCCACGCCGGCCGCTCGGCCGGCGGAACGGCGGCGAACTCGGACAGCGCCTCGGCCGGCATCCCGCCCAGCGCCAGGGCGTAGGCGTAAACCAACTGGCTCTCCGCGCCGGGATACAGAACTCTGGCCCGCTGGGCGTAGAGCAGGCTGCGGGCGGTGAAGGCCTTGCCGGCCGAGCACCAGAGGTGGCCGCAGAGCCAGCCCAGGTCGGCGTAGCTGCGCGCCAATTGCCGCAGGCAGGCCGGGCTCTCGCCCGCGCGCCGCAGTTCGTGCAGTTTGCGCACGGTCAGCCAGGCCGAGATCATCTCCGTCTCGTCGGCAAAGGCCTGTAGCCAGGCCGGCACCTCGGTGGCGCCGGCGGCCGGTTTGGCCGGCGGCACGCCGGCGGCGTTCAGCGCGGCGAGAAACGCCCCCCGACTGGCCGCTTCGGCCGCGACCACGTGCGGCCCGTTGCGCAGGGGCGCCGGTTCGGGCAGTTCGATCCGGCTCTCCCCGAGTTTGTCTTCGCTGCCGGTGGGCGTGCGGCGGACCAGCTTGACCTGCGTCTCCTTGTCGGTCGGGAAACGCAGGACCACCTCCCAGGCGTCCGGCCCCGCCGGGTCGCCGATCACCTCGTCGCGGACCAGGCAGCCGGCCTCGTCGCGCGCCGCCAGCAGGAACGCCTGGCGGTAGATCTCGCGCCGCAGAATCATCGTGGTCCGGGTGTCTTTGCCGGCGGTAACGGGAACGAACCGAAACTCCCGCACCTTGGGCCCCGGGGCGGATTCGCCGGCCGGGGCCGGGGCGAAGCTCAGTCCGCAAATCAGGCCGAGCGCCAGCCGAAACCGGCGGGACGGCCGGGGGTGGAGTCGACGGCAGGCATGGGCGGGCATGCAGGTTCTCCTGGCCGGAACGGAAAATGACCGAGGCGCATTTCGGTCAGCGCCTACGCAGCGTATACGCCGGGGGAAATTTTCGCCAGCCAAAAGCGGCCGAAATAGCGCCGCCGGCCGGCCCCAGCCGGAGTCTGGCCGGCGCTTGCCAAAAGGCGAAAAAAATGCCACATTATTGGGCGGTTCGCGGCGGGATTAACCTTCGGGTCGACCGGCCGGCGAGAAACGCCGGGCGGTGTATTTGTGCCGGCGGCGCGGCGACTGGCGGCCGCGGGGCGGACCTGCGCGAGCGATACGCGGCGGATTTTGGGGGGAGAGGGGCATGAGATTTCGCTATCGCGGGTTGGACGAAGAGGACCGGCCGGCCGCCGGGGTGGTGGAGGCGGCCAATTACGACGCCGCCCGGCAGCAACTGCAAGAAGGCGGGCTGGTCATATCCGAATTGGCCGTCGACCGGCCGTTATGGAGCCGTCTGGCCGGGGGCGCGCGGGCCGAGGAGCTGGGCGACCTGTGCGGCGAACTGGCGCGCCTGGCCGACCGGCAGACTCCCTTGCCCGCGGCGCTGCTGGCGCAGGCCAAAGACCTGAAAAACCGCTCGTTCGCGGGCGCCCTGGAGCGGGTCGCTACCGGCCTGGAGCGGGGCGAGGCGCTGGCCGATCTCCTCGGGCGCGAACGCGAGCATTTCCCCCCGCTCCTGCCGGTGCTGGTCCGGGCGGGCGAGAAGGCCGGCGACCTGGCCACGCCGCTGCGCCTGGCGGCGGGTCACGCCTGGCGGGCGGCGGAACTGCGCCACCGAGTCAGGGCGGCGATGTTCTATCCGCTGGTCGTGGTGCTGTTGACCGGAGCCCTGATCTTCGGCCTCTTGCCGCCCGTGGTCGAGCAGCTGGAGGAATTGCGCCGCCTCTTCTACCCCCTCGGCGCCGAGTATGTTCCGCCCCAATCCTGGATCGCCTATATCTATGGTTGGCGGGAAGTCATACTGGGCGTCGGCGGCGGAGTCTTCGGGGGCGGCCTGCTGCTGGGGTGGCTGGGGCGGCACAGCCGGCTCGCGGGGCGAATCCGGCATTGGCTGATCTGGAACCTGCCGATGGTGGGCCGGGTCAGCCGGGCGGCGTTCCTGGGCAATTTCTGGCTGACGCTGCACCTTCTGGTCAAGGCCGAGATTCCGTTGGGCGAGAGTTTGCGCCTGCTGGCCGGTTTGGAGGACAGCCCCGACCTGGCCGGCAATATCCTGACCATAGCCGAGGAAGTGGAGGCCGGCGGGGATTTCGCCGCCGGCCTGGATGAACATTTGCCCGTGATTCCGGCGTTGCAGGTGTTTTTGATTCAAACCGGGTTGCAGCGCGGGCAATTGGCCGAAACCCTGACCGAACTGGCCGCCTCGGCCGAGCGCCGCGCCACGCGGGAGGCGGAGTGTCTGGCCGCGATTCTGCCGCCGGTGCTATTGCTGGTCGCCGCGAGTTTAGTGCTACTGAGCGCTACTGCCATACTACATGAAGTGCAGATGCTGAGCTGGCTGTTTGAAGACTCCTGCATTTGAGAACCGGAAGATGCGGATGACGGCAATCAAATGGCTCAACCGCGGCTTGGTCCTGCTGCTAATGTTCACCGTATACGTCTGGCTGGCCAGCGAGCCGGACGGGCATATCGAATGGCCGGATTTCGGGGCCAGTGCCGGAACGCTCATAATCTTATTTGGCTTCGGTCTTTTACTGGGCGCGGCCCTGGCGCGGTTTCGCGCGGCCAGCCGGAAGCAGTTGCAGCGGCAGCTGTTCACGGCCAGCCTGCGCTCCTGCGTCGAGTTGCAGGTGCCTTTGGTCGCAGCGCTGGCCGATTCCTCCGGACTGCCGGCCGACGAGGGGAGGATGTTCGACCGCACCTGTGCGGGGCTGACGGCCGGGCGCAGCCTGGCCGAGTCGCTGCGGGGCGAGTGGGACTGCCTGCCGGCCTGGCACGTCAAGCTGATCGAACTGGGAGAGCGACTGGGCAATTTGTGCCCCGTCCTGCGCCGGCTGGAGGAGCTGGACGCCGCTCCGGAAAAGGCCCGCGAGCAATGGGCCAATTCGCTCTTTTATCCCTTGGGGATAAGCCTGGCCATCCTGCCGGTGTTCATTCTGCTGGAAATGTCCATCGTGCCGCGCTACGAGGTCTTCTATCAAGACCTGGATCTGCGGCGGGTCTGGCCGTTTTCCTATTCCCCGTGGCAATGGGATCTCTTGCTGGCCTGGTTCGGGGCGGCGGTGGTCGGGCTGCTATTGGCCGGCGTGGTCGCCCCGGTTCCCTGGGGCCGCAACTGGGAGGCCCGGTGCGGCCGGAATTGGTTCGGCGCCAATTGGGTCCGGGCGCTGCGCTGGCGGCTGCCGTTTTTTGGGCCGCGCTACCGGCGAGCGGCGACGGCCCGCTGGGCCGGGCTGGTCGGCCTGCTCCTGGAAACGGGGATCGACCTGCCCGGAGCCCTGCGGGCGGCCGAAGAACTGGAGCTGGATGCCAATTTCCAGCGCCATGCGCAGCAGTGGCGCGTCCTGGTCGAGGCCGGCCAGTCTATTTCCGAGACGCTGGGCGACTGTCGCTGGGTGCCGGCCTCGCTGAAGTGGCGGATCGGGGTGGCGGAGCGGCACGGCGACCTGCCGGGGGAGCTCGCCGAAGGCGCGCGCCAACTCACCGCCGAGTTGCGCCGCGAAACCGGCGCCGTCCTTAGGCTGGCGGGGTTGTTCTACGTTTTGTTTCTGGGCGGGGTGGTGGGGCTGTTCGGCCTGCGCATCCTGGGGCATTATTTGCAGACGGTCGAAACGTTGATGGCGCAATGACCGGCGGCGGGCGGACGATCCGGGCCGGGTGATGGGGCAACCGGCCCGGCAAGCCTAGGCGATGCTTTAAAAGTCGGCAGAAGCTTTTATGCGTCGACACGACCGCGACGCTGGATCAAATCGTATACTTTATTGACAGTGCCTTACGGCTTCCCCGCACCGAGCGGCCGGCAGCGATAGATCCGCAGGTCGCCCTCGGTGAATTCGCTTTCGATGCCCGCCTTCAGGGCTTCGGCCGACAGCTCGCCCAGCTCCTGCCCCGCCAGCATTTCGGTCACCTGGTAGCGGCCGGCCGGCAGCTGACAGAGGCTGACGCGGACCTGCTCCCGCGCGAGCGGGCCGACGGTCTGGTTGCAGATCTGGATGCGGCTCATCTTGGCGTTCAATTGGTGCAGATGGCGGTAGTACGAAGCGACCAGGTACTGCGTGTCGCCCTGCGCCAGCGCATAGACCCGGAGGTTCGGGCTGGAGGCGTCGGCCCAGCGCTGGCCGCCGCGCCACCGGTTGAGCGATTCGGCCAGTTTCCCGCTCTGCTCCCAGTCCACCTCGCCCAGGAACAGCACTACCTGGCCCTGGCCGCACGGCCAGGCGACCACCGCCGGCGCGCCGCCGGGCAGGCGGGCCCAGACCGCCGACTTTTCGGGCGCTTCGGACAGGCGCAGGCTCTTGAACAAGAGCCGCGCGCCGTTGAGCGGCGAATCGGCGGAAATCAGGGCGGTCCGGCTGGCCTCCCGGTCCTGGGGGTTCTGGGCCTGATTCTCGATCACGGGATATTTGATGCCGGAATCCGGCTCGCCCAATTTGGCGGCCGTGGTGAAGCCCAGGCTCTCCAGCAGGCCGAAGTCCTGCCGGCCGGTTTCCACCGTCCAGGAGCCGGCCTCGACGCTGAGCGCCAGACAGCCGCCCTGCCGCACGTAAGCCGTCAGGTGCTCGCGGCCGGCCAGGGAGAGGACGGGCGCATCGGCGTCGAAGAGCAGGACGCGCAGGCTTCGCAGCAACTCCGGCGGGGTGTAGTCCGTCACCCAGC
This sequence comes from uncultured Planctomycetaceae bacterium, assembly GCA_964389915.1. GTDB lineage: Bacteria > Planctomycetota > SZUA-567 > SZUA-567 > SZUA-567 > CAYMGG01. The sequence goes on along the minus strand of CAYMGG010000367.1, from coordinate 1,220 downwards.
GGGGCAGGAGGTGCTCCTGCACGCTCAGGTAGCGGGAGAGGTTCGAGCCGCTGATCGAGTAGCAGGCGAAGGAGCGGGAGACGTAACGCGAGCGGGCGTGCGAGAACAGCGCCCCGACCTCGACGGGCCGGGCCTCGGTCCGGCCCAGTTCGGGAAGGATGGCCGCCCAGCGGCCGTAAGCCGATTGCAGGTCGACCTTGCGGGTGATGTCCATCCAGCCGCTGGTCAGGCTGTTCCAATGCTTGAAGTGCTTCTCGCCGTCGGGCTCGCTGTCCCAGGGCTCGGGGAAGGCGCTGTGCCATTGCACGGAGTAGCGCGCCCCGTTGCCGCCATAGGCGAGCATGGCCCACATCGCGGCGTTGAGATCCCATTTGGTCGTGCCCTGGGCGGGATTGGGTTCGCCGCGGGAGCGCAGATGCCAGAGGTCGTAGATCGAGGTGAAGCGGTAGTAGAACTCCTCTTCGACCGCGCCGGTGGTGGGGTCGACCTGGTATTGCTGAAAGAGCGGATAAAAATCCTCCTGCGCCCCTGTGCCGTGGTACTGGTAGCGGGTCAGGTTGTGCTGCGGGTCGAGGCTGCGGATGGCGGCAAAGACGCCGCGCATGTCCTCGCGCAGTTCCCATTGGCGATAGTCGCAGAAATCTACCCAGATCGGCCGCAGGTCGTACTTGCCGCTCCAGTCCGGCGCGGGCGGCTGGACCTGCTCCCAGGCCGCAAACTCCTGGCCGTAGCGGCGGGCGACGCCGGCCAGGTCGAGCTTGGCCTCGGTTTGCAGATACTCGCGGAAACGCCGGGCGGTCGGGGCGGAGTAGTCGTAATACCAGTAATAGCCGTTCTCCGAATAGTTCCAGTCCAACGATTGGCCCAGGATCAGATAACCCCAGAAGGCGGGGTGCTCGCGATAGCGGGCGGCGAGGGCCTGCCACAGGCCCTGACAGGCGCGGCGGTAGGCGTCGTTGGAGACGGCCATGACGAAGCCGGCGGGCGCCCCCAGGCGGGTGGCCAGCCCCAGCTGATTGCGGCCGGCCTGCGGCAGCAGCCAGTCCGGCAGGTGGAACCCCGTGGCCCAGGGCGAGACGGCCACCTTCAGGCCGCGCGCGGCCGCCAACTCGATCAGCTCGTCCAGCGGCTCCAGCTGGTAGTACCCGGGCAGGGGCTCCAGATCCTGCCAGGAGACGGAGAATTCCTGAATCTGGTTGCCGTTGCGCACCGCCTGATCC
>CAYMGG010000366.1:0-6114 GCA_964389915.1 uncultured Planctomycetaceae bacterium | reverse complement strand
GTAGGGTTTGCAAGTGCTTGGTTTTTACTGAGAGAAAATGTGGTCCAACAGTGTCGATATGCGAGTGGGTCGGATATCGAATTTGTAAGTGTGGTTTTCACTTGCGACAGACGGGTGCTGTTCTCGCTGCCGTGCAGCCTGGCATTGTGGGGATGGCAGATGGCGCTATTTATCCGGCGCAAAGGAATGGTACGGAATTTTTTATCCAGACTGTTCGATTAGGCAAAGCCGGGTGAGAGTTTTTTTGAACGGGGGCCTGGGGGAGAACTTTTTTGTGCAAAAAAAGTTCTCCCCCAGCAAACGGCGGGTGCGGTCTATGGACCGTACCCGCCGTTTGTGTTTCGGAATTAGTCAGCAGGCCGTTGAAAAAGGAGCGACTTATCAAGCATCCCGCTTGAGCGAGCCGGTGTCGCCGGAGCTTGGTTGCTTCGCCTTGGCTTCGGCGGCGATTTGCTCCGCCGCCTGCCGCCAGGTTTCGCGCAGGTGGCTGAGCAGTTCGACCGCTTCTTCGGCTGCGGTCGCGTCCATGTGCAGGTGCGCGTACGTAAGCCGGAATTGCAGGTACGAATAGATCCGGGCGAGAGTCTCGCAGAGCTCGGGGGCGACCAAAAAGTCGAGCGTGGCGGCCAGTTCGCCGACGATGTTGGAGGCGGATTGGATGCGTTTGGCCTTGGCCGGAATGTCCTGGCGCCGGATCAGTTCCGCCGCTTCCCGGGTGTCGCGGATGGCCTTGTCGTAAAGCGCGAGCAGCAGCTGTTCGCGCGAGGCAGTCTGCACACTGTGCTGGGCGTAATTCTGCACCGCCCGGGCGCGCATGATTTGGTGCAGGGAAGGGGGGGCGGGCGGCCCCCCCGAGAATTTTTTAGCGGCGGGAAAAGCTTGGCCGGGCTTGATGGGACTGCGGCCAGGCAAAGGGGCGTCGTCGACCATCGTAGCGCTCTCAAGTTGAAACTACCCAAGCTGCTTCCTGGTCCACGGCCGGCGTTCGGAATTGGAGAACCATCAAACGCTATCCGCGCAGTAGGGATAAAACTCCTTGCGGCAGCGAGTTGGCCTGGGACAACATTGCGGTCCCTGCCTGCTGGAGAACCTGGTTGCGGGAAAGCATGGCTGTTTCACTGGCGAAGTCGGCGTCTTGTATGCGGCTTCTGGCGGCGTCCATGTTTATTGAACTGTTTTCCAGCGAGCTAAATGACGCGGAGAGTCGGTTTTGGAAACTGCCGGCCTGGGCCAACCCGCGACCGACCGAATTAAGGGCCGAATCTATGGTGCTGAGAGCGTTCATAGCGCCTTCGGTGGTGCTTAAGTCGATGTTGGCCACTGATTGCAGTTGGCTGTCGTTGTTGGCCGAGGCCATTAGCGACGTATCGCCGTTGGTCGCAATCGAGTATTTAGAACTGGACATGAAATCGATCTGGCCGCCGACGGTGACCTGCCTGGCGGCCGCGGCCGTGCCGGCGCCGATGGCGACACCCGGACCGGTCGAGCCGTCGGACTGGCCGCCGCGCACGATGGCTCCGTCCAGGCCGGAGCCGGTGGTCAGATTACCGATCTTGATGTCTTGGCCGCCGCCCTGATAAAGGGCGAGCCCGCCCGTTTGGCTGTCGATGCTGGCGGTGATGCCGGTGGCTCCAGCGTGCATATTGATTGCATCGACCAGGGAAGACACGTCATTGTCACTGTTGACGTTGGCCGAGATGGTGACGGCTTGGGAATCGGAGCTTTGCAGCGTGAACTGGGCCATACCCGCCTTTACCCCCGAGATGGTGGCGGTGGTGCTGGCCCTGGCGTACACGCCGGTTTGGCCCTGGAGTTGATTCACGTTGGCGGCGATGTCGGCGGCACTCTGGCCGGCGGCGACATTCACCTGCTGGGTACTTCCGGCGCCGGTGATGGAGAGCGTCTGGGCCTGGACGTTGTTCGTCTCCCCTGCCGTGGCTTGGGAGATGGAACCGGCCGCGTTGCTGGTGGTCAGCGCGTTATTGCCGAGTTGGCTGCTCGCAACCGAAGTCAAATTGAGGGATAGCGTTTGGTTCGCAGAGGCACCGATTTGGAATGTTACTTTGCTCTCGGAGCCGTCGAATATGCTCTTTCCGTTAAACTGGGCATTGGCGGCGAGGTTGTCCAGTTCCGAGGTCAAGCTTGTGGCTTGGTTCTGTAGAGCGGTCCGATCACTGTTGGAATTTGCGCCGTTGGCGGCTTGGACGGCTAGGTCGCGAATTCGCTGCAACGTGCTTTGGGCATCCGAAAGGCCAGCGGTCGCAGTCTGCGAGAGTGAAATTCCATCATTCAGATTGCTTAACGACTCATTCCGACCCCGAATCTGGGCGGCATATCGGTTAGCGATATCCACGCTGTCGTTGTCGTTGTCTTTGCTGCTTTTGGCGCTAATTCGGAGGCTTTCGCTCACCGAGGCCAATCTCTTGCTAACGTCCTGGATGCCGGACGTGGCAGCAGAAATGTTATTAGAGGCAAGGTTGGTATTAATTAATAAAGCCATAGCCAATCCTTTGGCAATCGGATCCCATCCATTGTTTAGAGCACCATCCAACTCCTATAGCATAACTTGCGAAGACGAGCAAGGCAAGGGCCAAGGCGACCACCGGAGCATAAATATGGCTCGGCGTGCGCCGCATTTTACTCTTTGATGATAAATAAGTTGCGTTGTTGTTGGGCGGCGGTTGCCAGAGAAAAAGGTCCGATAATGTCGATTTAATATGGTTTTAATCGGATTTGTGAATGGTTTTAGCGCAGAAGGCGGCCCCGGGCAATTATGCGAGTGTCGCACTGGTCTAGCCTCTCCCTGCCGGAGGGAGAGGCTAGACGCAGGGCCGGCTCATCGCGGCGCGACGAGCACCACCACGCTGCGCGGCTCCACGCCGTAGCGGCCGTGGTGATGGCCGACGCGCGGGGCGGCGGCCTCGTCGGCGCAGATGTCCTCGGGCGAGGTTTTGGCCGTGTCGATCACCCGCCGCCATTCGCGGCCGACGTGCGGCACTTCGAAATGCCGCCAGTCGGTGGCGGCGTTCAACATGACGTACAGGTGCGCGTCGGGTTCGCCGCCGGTCTTGTCGCCGTTGAGCAGGAAGGCCAGCCATTTGGCTTCCGGCGACCAGTCGGGCTGGTTGGCGCGTTCGCCGTGCCAGGTCAGGGCTCCGTCGTCGCGGAAGAAGTCGCGGCGGCGAAGAGTCGAGTGGCGTCGGCGGAAGGCCAGGAGTTCGGCCGTGAAACGTTGCAATTCGACATTGGGGGCAAGGCGAGTCCAGTCCACCCAGCTGATCTCGTTGTCCTGGCAATAGGCGTTGTTGTTGCCCTTCTGGGTGCGGGCGAACTCGTCGCCGCCCAGGAGCATGGGCACGCCCTGGCTGACGAAGAGGGTGGCCAGCAGATTCTTCATCATCCGCCGGCGCAGGGCCAAGATTTTCGGGTCGTCGCTGGGGCCCTCCACGCCGAAATTCTGGGAGTGGTTGTAATTCTCCCCGTCGTGATTCTCCTCGCCGTTCTCTTCATTATGCTTCTGCTCGTATGAAACCAGGTCGTGGAGCGTGAAGCCGTCGTGGGCGGTGATGAAGTTGATCGAGTGATGCGGCTTGCGGCCGGCGGCGTAGAGGTCGTCGGAGCCGCAGATGCGGCTGGCCGCGGCGCTGGCCAGGCCCGGCTCGCCCTTCCAGAAGAGGCGCAACTGGTCGCGGAAAAAGCCGTTCCATTCGGCCCAGCGCCCCCAGTTGGGGAAACGCCCGACCTGGTTGAGGCCGCCCGCGTCCCAGGCCTCGGCGATCAGCTTGGCGTCGGCCAGGACCGGATCGGCGGCGATGCGCTCCAAAAGCGGCGGGTCGGCCAGCACCTCGCCGTCCGGGCCGCGCCCCAGTACCGAGGCCAGGTCGAAGCGGAAGCCGTCGACGTGCATCTCGGCCACCCAGTAGCGCAGGCAGTCGAGGATCAGGTCGCGGATCAGGGGGTGGTTGCAGTTGACGGTGTTGCCGCAACCGGAGAAGTTACGGTACTTGCCGTGCTTGTCGAGCATGTAATAGACCGCGTTGTCTAGGCCGCGGAAGGAGACCGTGGGCCCGCGCTCGTCGCCCTCGGCGGTGTGGTTGAAGACCACGTCGAGGAAGACCTCGATCCCGGCGCGATGGAACTGTTTGACCATCTCCTTGAATTCATTGACCTGCTTGCCGTCGCGGCCTTCGCTGGCGTAGGAGGCCTTGGGGGCGAAGAAGGCCAGAGAGGAGTAGCCCCAGAAATTGCGTAGCAGCTCCTTGGTGCGCGGATTGTGGCGCAGGTTCTCGTTCTCGTCGAACTCACAGATGGGCATCAACTCAACCGCCGTCACGCCCAGTTTTTGCAGATAGGGAATCTTCTCGGTCAACCCCAGGAAGGTGCCCGGTCGGGTGACGTTGGCGGAGGGGTGGATGGTGAAGCCGCGCACGTGCAACTCATAGATGATGCTGTCGGCCAGGGGCGTGCGCGGGGGCACGTCGCCGTTCCAGTCGAAATCCTTGGGCGCCAGGCAGCAGCGGCGCAGGAACTTGTTCTCGGCCGCGGTGGGCTTGATGACCCGGCGGATCTCCGGCTCGCCCCAGATCGAACCGCCGGTCAGGGCCTTGGCGTAGGGGTCGATCAGGATCAGCCGCGGGTCGAAGCGATGGCCTTTTTCGGCCTGGTGCGGGCCGTCGACCCGCCAGCCGTAGCGCACGCTGGGATCGAGCCGCCGGACTTGGATGTGCCAGATCTGGCCGGTGCGGTTGAGCGAAGGGTCGAGCGGAATTTCGGCCACCGGATCGTCCACGCCGGTCCAGAAGAGGACCAGGGTGACTGCGGTGGCGTGTTTGGAATAGACGGCGAAATTGATGCCGGAGACGGTTTCGCTCGCCCCCAGGGGCACGGGCAGGCCGCGCTCCACCAGGAACGCGCCCACCGACCATGCGCTTTCGACTTCGGACATGCCTGCCTCCTCGGGGCCGAACCGCCAATCATAGCGAATCTGACCTCGCGCATAAATCATAAATCGTAAAAGGCCGGGGGGGGGCAGCTTAACGCGAAGCCAACCAATAGAATTGGCCTGGAGACGCGCTGGCGTTATCGCGTAATGCCAGTTTTTGATTTCGGCCGAGATTGCGCTTATGTGTTTGTTCGTAACTTACGCTATCATTCCGGCCATACGCATTCGTGCCAGCGACGCTGGAAATAAACCAGGAAAGCCGGCAGGATCAGAAGCAGCCACTCCGGATGCCACCGATTTTCGCCAGTGCCTTTGGGGTAACCCCATAGATTCAAGATGATAACGCATAGAAGCAAAGCATATGGATAGCTTAATAATCGGATATCGTGGCAGATGGCGCTCCGTTGGCGCGAGCAGATGCAGATACCGGCGGCCCCTCCCGCGAGATAAAGCAGCGCCTCAGTGCCTTCACTCCATCGTCCTTGAGCCAGCAAAATCAGGGCCAGGATGGCCAGGCAAATAAAGCCGACCAGCATGCCGCCTGTCCAGCTGATCTTCTCGCCCCAGCGCTCGGTCAAGGCGTGCCTCCGGGAAGAAATATTGAATGTCCGACTACAACCAGAATAGCGCCCGAGCGGGTAGAGAGCCAGAGTTTTCGTGGAGAAGGGGGCTAGGCGGTAGCGTTGAAACAAACTGCGCAATCCTGATCCAGCGCCGAATTTCTTGAGCGCGTATTTTGTGACGAAATTAGTCGCTGCGTGAACGGGCAGTTGCGTTGCTTGGCTTGTCGCGGGTACTTATTCGGAACGGTCGGAGAAGAGTTCTTCCTGAAGGCCGTCTTGCAGGGGGGCGACGTCGCCGTGTGCCGCGAGAAGGCGGGCGAGCGTCCCGGTCAGGGCGGCGTCGCGCGGCAGGTCGGCGGCGGTTTTGCGGATCGCGCTCAAAACCGTGGCGTGGCTGCGGCCGCCGAAGAAGGCGCCGATCTCGCTCAGGCTGTGGGCGGTCAGGCGGCGGCAGATGAAACAGGCGGCCTGCCGGGCGGCGGCCAAGCGGCGGGTGCGGCCCCGGCCGCAGAGCTCCTCGGCCGTGACCGAAAATTCGGCGGCCACCTCGGCGGCCAGCAGTTCCAGCCCCGGAGCGCTCCGGCCGCGGGGCCGGCCCAGGGCCTCGGC
>CAYMGG010000365.1:0-6128 GCA_964389915.1 uncultured Planctomycetaceae bacterium | reverse complement strand
CTGGCCGACTTCGGGAACGCCGAGGCTGACTGCCGCCAGCCGGCGGCAGCCCTGCGCGGCCAGCCAACCGGCCGACTCCTCGCCCAGAGGCAATTGATCGATAATCACGCCGGTGGGCGCCTGTTCCCAGGCGCCGGAATGCACATAGGGCGCCTGGGCTTCGCGCATGCGTTCGATGTCGACGGTTGAAAAGCTGCCCGGGCAGATGACCGCGTCGACCAGTCCATCGGCGATGTCTTCGGCCAGCCCGGGGAAGTCCTCGGTCCGCATGGCCGCCGGCGCGGGAACGCCGGTATAGGAATACAGGCGGGGACGCACGCCTTTTTCCAGCAAACGGCGCTGGATGGCGTGGAAAAGATAGGAATAGAAGGGCATGTCCCCGTCGGCAAAGGGCCAGAAGGCCAGCCCGCAGGACCAGACGCGCGGCAGAACCAGGTCCGTCCCCCGGAGGAAGGTGCCCGCCTCCACCCGGCGCTCGACAATGCCGGCGTCGGCCAGCACGGCCATGGCCGCCGAGATGGAGTGATTGCTGACGCCAAAGATCCGGCGCAGCTCCCGCTGCGAGGGCAATTGCCGGCCGGGCGTCAAGCCTTCCGCGCGGATCAGCCGCAGCAGGCTCTTGACCATGTGTAGGGCTTGCGATCTTTCGGCAAAACCGCGCAGGGAATCCTGGGCTGAGGCGGACGAAGTTTTTTTCATGCTGGTGCGCATTCCCGTTCAATCGCCGCGGACGACCGTTTCCGCGGCGAGCGTTTTTCCGTCAATTTGCGCCGGGGTCGGGCCGGCGTTGATCAGCAGGCTGACGCCGTTGGCGTACCGGGTGCGGAACAAATCCGGCCCCGGCAGGTCGATCTGTTCCAGGTCTTCGGTCAGCAGATCTCCCTGTTCTTCGCAGCACAGCCGGTAGCCCTCGCGGGCGTACTCCCGCAATTCGGCGTAGGTCGGCATGGCGTGCGCGCCGGGCATGTGCCGGGCGGCCACCTCGATGAACGGCATCGCGCCCCAGGCCAGCGTGCGCAGGGCGTCGGCCCGGTTGCGGCCGCTGCGCTGGTAGCGGACGCTGTTGTGCAGGGCCACAGGCAGGAACGGCACCAGCTCATCGAGGAAATTAGAGCGGAAATCCGTGAACCGGTCCAGCCAGAGCAGGGCGTCGTCGCTATAAACCCCGTCCATCAGGTCGAAGTAGGGGCCGTAGGGCACTTCGAGCGAGAGCGTGCCGAACAGGTTGCGGGTATAGACGAAGATCCGGCGCATGGCGGCGATGAACTCGGCGCGGTTGGCCGGATGCTCGGGCGAGTGGCAGGTGAGGAAGGCGGCGACCGCATCGAGGTAATAGTTGCCTTCGATACCCAGTTCCCGCAGGCGGGGGAAGTCCCGTTCGGCCAGGCGCAGGCCCCGCAACGGGCAGATCTTGTAGGTCAGGCCGCCGGCCCAGGGAATGTTGCGCCACGGCGTGCCGTCGCGCAGAACGACCAGGTCCTCCCGGCGGAAGTCCTCGCCGATCTCGTGGCTGTCGTAAATATTGTCGTGCAGGGAGATGATCAGGCCCTGGCTTCTGGCCCAGGCGATCAGGTCGCGGAAAGCCGCTTCGCCGCCCTCGACCGGGTTGATCGGGAAACGGGTGGGGTAGCGTCCGTCGTGCCCCTCGTGGTTCCAGCCCACCAGTTGCGCGGTGATGCGGCCGATGCCGTCGGCCTGCATCGTCTCCAGGATCTGCCGAGCCTCGGCGAAGGAGGTGGCCGACTGGTAAGCGCCCCGCCCGTCCAAGGCGGCCTGCTTATAGCCCTGCATGATCTTCATCACAAAGCCGCGGGCGAAATCCATGACCTTCGGGTTTTCGGCCGCCTTCTGCGCCCAAGTACGCACGCCGCGTTCCTGGCGCAGAAAAGTGCGGTAGCAGCGGGCGAATTCGGCCCAGCCGCCGGCGGCCGGCGAGCGCAGGTAATAGCGCACGGCCCGATCTCCGGCGAGCAGCGGATCGCCCGGTTCCCAGCGATAGACCAGACCGGCGTGGACGCTGTAGCCGGCTTCGGCTTCATAATGCGAACGGATCACTGCTTCGGCGTCGAACTCGCCGGCCGTCACCACCGCGCCCCAGGCCAGGCTGTCCCGCTGAACGCCGAAGCAGTTGAAATTGCTACGCGCGGCCCATTGCTCCTGCCGGGCGTAGATGGTGATGCGCTCCTCGCGGCTGACGCGGTGATTGAACCGGTGGAGTGCGCCGGCCAGGCAGGGGAGAAGCAGATACCCGGACTCGCCGGCCGCGGCGGGCGCAAATCCGGGCAGCAGGTCCAGCCGCAGCAGCCGGCCGAAAGTGGGGGCGAGCTCGAGGAGCGATTCGGCCGGAATCCGCAGTTCAACTGCGCCCAGCTCCGGGCGGGATTGACCCACCAGGGCGAAACGGATGACCGGCCCGTAAAAGGGGACCTCCACTCGGCAGGGCAGGCGCCATTCGCCGGACGTAGTGGTCAACTGCTCCCACTCCGCGATCACGGGCTGCCACTCCACCCTGGCCTCCATGGTGTTGTAGAGTTGGCATTGGGCCAGAGACTGGACCGGCACTTCTTCGCGCCAGCCGGGCGCGTTCACCACCAACTGCTTGGCGGAAGCGCGGGGTTCGAGATAGGCGATCTGGGTGCTCATCGGGACGATTCTCCTTAGCGGGTGTTTTAAAAGTGGTCTCGGGCGCGGATTCGGCGTCGCCCCGCCGCTTACGGCGTTAGTCTCAGTAGGCCAAACCGCACTTCGACTATCGCCTTTCGCGGCTCGGCTCCTGGACTGCGCGCCCGATCCGCTGTTTTAAAACCCCCTCTTAGCGGGCCGGCAGCACGACCCGGAAGCCGCCGTAATAGAAGCCGGGATAGACCGGGGAATTAAACTCGCGATCCGTGGTGCGCTGGCTGGCGCCGTAATAGCCCCAGGAGCCGCCCCGGATCGACCGGTAAGGCGAAGGTTCGAGCGGGCAGGGGTCGGTCTGCGCCGCGGCAACGTAGGGATGGTAACAGTCCGTGCACCATTCGAAGACATTGCCCGCCAGGTCCAGGATGCCGTCGCGGCTGGCTCCGGCCGGAAAGCTGCCGACCGGCGTGGTCCCCGTGCTCTGGAAGTTGCCCCGGGTCGAATCCGGCGCCGCGTCCCCCCACGGATAACGCCGGCCCTCGCCCCGGCCGGAGGCGACATACTCCCATTCCGCCTCGGTGGGCAGGCGGTAGCCGGCCCGCAGTTTGGCCTCCCAGGTCTGGGAATCGTAGGCCGGCGGCAGCCCGGCCTGCTGGGAGAGCCAGTTGCAGTACAGGGCGGCCTGGCGCCAGCTGACGTAGATCACCGGGTCCGTGTCGCGCCAGGAGTATTCGTCGCGGTAGCGGCGATGTTCCGGGGTGAAGCGCTCGAATTCGGCATTGGTGACTTCGTGTTTGGCCATTTGGAAGGCCGACACGGTTACGGAATGGGCCGGGGCCTCGTCCGGTTCGCCGCTGGTCGAACCCATGACGAACGAGCCGGCCGGAATGGCCACCAGTTCGGGTTCAACTGCGGTCGCGCGTGGGGCGGGCGACGCCACCGGGGCCACGGGCACCAGTTCGATAAATTCCAGTTCCGCCTCGCCCAGATCGTCGGCTTCGCGCCGCAAGGTCAGGGTCGTGGTCTTTTCGGTCAAAGACCAGAGGAACGCGACCGTGCCTTGCCCGCCGGTCGGCGGCATATAGACGGGGAAACAGTGTTGCTTGAGTTCAGTCCCGTCCGCGCTCAGGGTCCAGCGGCAGTCGGCTGTGGCGTTCGCATAATGCACGCGGAGATTGTACGTCCCGGCCGGCAGCTGGTTCACCGTGAACTTCCGCCCGGTTTCGCCCGCCGGCAACGCCGCGGGCTCCAGCCGGGTCGCCTCGCCTAGGCAGAACGCGCCGCTCCAGACTTTGTTCGAGTAGCGATAGCCCAGCCGGCTGTTGATTTTGGTCGGCTGGCCGACGATCTCCTGGCTGCCGTTCACGGCGAGAAGCGACTGGCCGGCGCGCTTGAGTTCAAAGGTCGGCACGCCCGACTGGAAAGGCAGCTCCACATGCGAGACGCCCGCCGGCAGGGCAAAGGTCTGCCGGGCCGAACCGACCGCCAGGGTCAGCTCCGCCGGTTCCTTCAGCAGGGCCGTGGCGTACAGGTTGTCCTGCACATCGTCGTGGATCTGGTCGGGCAGTTCCGTCCAGACCTGTTTCTTTTCGTCATAGACCCGGCGCAGCCATTTCGGCCGGTTGCGATAGAAGTAATAAATCTTCTCCTGAAGAATGGGCGGCGGCGTGCCACTTTTGAACCAGGCGCTGCAATAGGCTGTAAAGTCGAGATAGGATTCGTCGTGATCGATGATCATCCCATTGGGCCGGCCGGACGGGCCGGGGAACTGGGCGGCCGGAGCCAGATGGCTGTCTTCGCCGAAATCGTTCCAGGTGACCAGCTCCACCCAGTCGGCCCGGTCCGCGATCAGATTCTCCCACATGGCCGCATAGTCGCGCAGGCCGTGAAAGTCGCGGAGATTGGCGCTGTTGTAGGCGAAGGAGGCGGTGGCCATGTACAGCTGGCCATGCTTGGCGGTGGCTCGGCGGCAGTTGCGATTGCCCTGGATCAGGTCCCAGACCGGCGCGTCGATGCCGAAGAGGAAATAGCCGTCCAGGTTCGGCATGGCGGCCAGACTGTTCAACGCTCCGTCATAGCTGGGGGTAAGGGTGTGATTGGCGGTCCAGACGAAAGGCACGAAGCAGACGTCGTATCCCGCCGCCTTGAGGGCCGCAGACGCATCTGACCATTCGGAGATATAAGCCTCGGAGGTGTAGGCCGAGAGGACCACCCGCCCCTGGTGGCGGAATTCGTTCGGGTGATTATAAAAACGGCGCATCATGTCCAGGGCGGTGGTCTTGACCGGAATCTTCGACGCGGTGTCGATGGAGAAGAAGAGCTTGAAGTCCGTGCCCAACTGCTTGGCCGCTTCGTGCATCAGGGTCGAGCGTTCGATGTAGTATGGGTCCTTCTCCCACGAGCCGCAATTGAGGGCAAAGCCGTCGATCCCGTGCCTTTGGGCCAGGGCGATCTGATACTTGTAGGCCTCGACCGAAACCTCGCCGTTATAGGGCATGCAGATCATGAAGTGGGCGAAGACCCGGGACTCCGCCGCCGCCGCGACCGTTCCTGCCAGCATAGCTCCGCACATGGCCAGAGTTCTCCAATGGGTGAATTTCATTTCCGCCTCCCCGATTTTTGGTTGGCCGTTATTCGGCCGTCAGTTTGGTAAGCGACCAGGCGATCTGGGCCTGCCAGCGCGGCTTACCCGTTTGGCCGGCCACCGACAGGCGCAAGCGTTCGCCCCGTGTAACGCTCAGCTCCGAAGAAAACTCCGCTTCCGCCTTGGGCTCGGTTTCGCATTTCCACAAGGACTCATTCGGGGTCAGGCGTTCCAGTTGCAGGACTAGATTCTGATCGGCCTGGCTGACGGCCTTGAGGGTCAGCTTGACCTTGCCGTTTAGCGGGCTGGTCCAGAGCAGAGCCGAGGCGGAATCGGCTTCGCCGAAAAAGCTGAGCGCGCCGGCGTTCGGTTTGCCGATGCCGAACGACCAGGAACCGCCCCACTCCAGCCAGGCCGGAATCTGCCGCACCAGCAGGCCGGCCGGCACGAACTTCCCCGGCCGTTCGCGGATGGAGAAGAATTCAAAGTCCCAGACCTGGGCCCCCAGGGCGTCGGGGATGGGGCAGGTCTCGTCGTTCGGGCGAAAATCGCGCTCTGCGTCCCAGGTGAAGCCGGCCGGATAGACGGCTGGGGGATTGCGCGGGTCGGTCCGGTCCAGCAGCTCTTCGCGGTTGGTTCGGCCGTCGTGATCCGGATCGGCGGCCGGGTCCACGCCCGTCCACTGGCCGAAATAGTAATGCTCGAACCAGTTGGGCAGGCCGTTGCCGTCGTCGTCGCCGTATTCGCAAACATAGCTCGGCGGCTGGTTGGGGAACCATTTGGCCCAATGCTCCGGCTCGCGATTGCTGAAGGCCCGCAGGGCGAAGTCCTGCCGCCACGGCCGGTCGGTGATCCATTCCGGAGCCTGGAATTCAAGTTTGGTCTGGGTTCCTTTCTCGGTGGTGCGGCTCAGGCTGACTGTGAC
>CAYMGG010000364.1:0-6157 GCA_964389915.1 uncultured Planctomycetaceae bacterium | reverse complement strand
CGGAGATCGGGGTGGCCTCGACCAAGGCCTTTACCGCCATGATCGCCGGACTGTATGTGGTGGCGCTGCGCCTGGGGCAGGTCCGCCAGACGCTGGACGTGGCCGAGACCCGCCGCCGGCTGCAGGATCTGCAGGGCGTGGGCGCGCGGGTGGAGGGAGTGCTGGCCACCGGCAACTACATCCGCCAGATCGCCCTCAAATACAAGGAGAGCCGCAATTTCCTCTTCCTCGGCCGGGGCACGGGCTGGCCGCTGGCCATGGAAGGCGCGCTGAAACTGAAAGAGGTTTCCTACATCCACGCCGAAGGCTATGACGCGGCCGAGATGAAGCACGGCCCGATCGCCCTGATCGACGAGAACATGCCCGTTCTCTGCATCGCCCTCAAGGGACGGCGCTACGAAAAGGTCTGCGGCAACATCGAGGAGGTCAAGGCCCGGCGCGGGCAGGTGATCGCCATCGCCAGCCACGACGACGACCGCATCCACAATCTGGCCGACGACGTGATCTATGTCCGGGCCGAGAGCGGGATCATGAACTCCATCGTCTGCGCCGTGCCCCTACAACTGCTGGCCTATTACGTGGCCGAAGCCCGGGGGTGCGACGTGGACAAGCCCAAGAACCTGGCCAAGAGCGTGACCGTGGAGTAGACCGCGGCAGGAGGGGAACATGCTTCGCTACGGGCACATGGTGCAAGAGTATCTGGTGGGACGCTCCAAGGAAGTGGCGGCCGAACGGCGGGCGCGGCTGGACGCCTTGCGCACCCGGGCCGACGCGGAGAAGTACGTCCGCCGGGTGCGGGACGCCTTCCGCCGCTGCTTTGCGCCTTTTCCGGAACGCACGCCGGTGGACCCGCGCGTAACCGGCCGGGATGAATTCGCCGGCTATATTCTGGAGAAAATCGTTTTTGAGAGCCGGCCGGGGTTTTTGGTGACCGGCAACCTCTACCTGCCCAAGGGGCCGCTGGCAAAAGGCCAGAGCGTGCCGGGGGTGCTGGGCCTGTGCGGCCACAGCCAGGAGGGCAAGGCCTGCGCCAACTATCAAGCGTTCAGCCAGGGACTGGCGCTCAAGGGTTTTGCCGTCTTCATCATTGACCCCATCTCGCAGGGCGAGCGGCGGCAGTTCTACCCGGCCGACGGCCAGCCCGTGCCCGGCCTCTGCCCCGGTCATAATCTGCTGGGCAATCAGATGGCCCTGAACGGCGAATTCTTCGGCACCTGGCGCGTCTGGGACGCGCTGCGGGCGCTGGACGTGCTGGCCGCCCGGCCCGAGGTGGACGAGACCCGACTGGGCGTGACCGGCAACAGCGGCGGCGGCACCCTCACCTCCTGGGTGACGGCGCTCGACCCGCGCCTGACCATAGCCGCGCCCAGCTGCCACACCAGCACGGACCTGGCCGACCTGGAGAACGAGCTGCCCCGCGACGCGGAGCAGAGTCCGCCCCGCCTACTGGCCGAAGGACTGGACCTGGCCGACGCGCTCATCTGCCATGCGCCGCGGCCGACCCTGGTGCTGGCTCAGTACGACGATTTCTTCGACGAGCGGGCCGCGCGCCAGGCTTTCGCCGACCTGCAAAAAATCCACCGTCTGCTGGGCAGCCGGAGCGCGGAGTATTTCGCCGGCCCCCAGGGGCATGGCTACGGAATCGAAAACCGCGAGGCCATGTACGCCTTCTTCCTTAAGCACGCCCGGCTGAAAGGCGCGACCAAAGAAAAAGGCGTAAAGCAGGCCGAGGAATCGGCGCTCTATTGCCTGCCCGGCGGGGAGACGAAAAAAGCCGGCAGCCGGCGGGTCTTCGAATTCACGGCCGAAACTGCCCGGGCGCTGGCCAAAACGCGCGGCCGACCGACCGGACCGGCCCTGCTCCGCGCGGTCCGTCAGGTTCTGACCCTGCCGGCCGCAAAAGCAGCGCCCCATTACCGGATGCTCTGCGGAACCTGCCCGGCACTGGAAAAAATGCCGCGCCAACAGTTCGCGGTGGAGACCGAACCCGGGATTCAGGCGCTCGTCACCATGCACGGCCAGCACCCCTGGGCCCTGCGCCTGCCCCAACAAAAGGTCTGCTTATATGTGGGGCACGAAAGCGGCCTGGCCGACGTCGAGCAGGTCCGCGAAGCCAAGGCCCTGCTCAAAGGCAAGACGCCGCTATTGGTCGTGGACCCGCGCGGCATCGGCGAGACCCGGGCCCTGACCTGCCGCCAGCCGGAAGGCTTTTTCGAAGCCTACGGCAGCGACTATCTTTATGCGGCCCAGCATGACCGGCTGGGCGAGAGCTATTTCGGACGAAGGGTCTTTGATCTGCTGCGGGTGATCGACTGCCTGCTGGCCAACGGCGTGCCGGCGGTGGAACTGGTCGGCCGGGGCCTGGGCTCGCTCATCGTGACCTTCGCCGCCTTGCTCCATCCGTCGCGGCCCTCGGCGCGGATATTCCATTATCTGCCCAGCTACCAATTGATCGCCGAGACGCCGGTCTTCGCCTGGCCGCTTTCCGCCCTGCCCCGTGGCGTGCTCAAGCATTTCGATCTACCCGACGTCTACCGAGCCCTGGGGACTCGGCTTAAACGCGAACAACCCTGGGGGGCGAACTTTTCGCCGGAGCGGCGGACAAAGCGCAAAGGTTGATTCGCCAGTTTTGGACCGATTTATGCCAAGGAGCGCGGCGGAGTTCATTCGAGTTTGAGAGAACTTTTTTAGGAAAAAGTTCTCTCAAACTCTTTTAAAAAACCTTACTCTGGCTTCGCCGGCCTCGGCGCTTGACGGGCAAAACCCCGGAGAGTTGCCCCGCGTTAAGGCTTTCGCGGTTCTATCAAGTCGATAACGCCGGACAGGTTTGGATTCCGCCAATATTGACCTTGCCCTGCTGAACAAATGCATGGGCGAATCCGGCGAGAATTTTTTGGAAGAGCCGGGAACCTTTTATGTAAAAAAGGCTCTCGGGAATTAGGGACAATCGACCGCAATTCTGCTATTCGCAAAGGATCGCCGCCCGTGATCGCATCGACTGATCTGACCACCCGGATCAAGCAGCTGAAGCAGGAGCGTAAAGCGGTCATCCTGGCCCACAACTACACGCGCGAAGAGGTACAGGACATTGCCGACTACGTCGGCGACAGCCTGGGCCTTTCACAGACCGCCGCCGGCACGGCCGCCTCGGTTGTCGTTTTCTGCGGCGTCCACTTCATGGCCGAAACCGCCGCCATCCTCTGCCCCGGCCGGACCGTGCTCATCCCCGACGACCACGCCGGCTGCCCGATGGCAGACATGGCCACAGTCAGACAGTTGATCGAGTTCAAGGCCGAGCATCCTCGGGCCAAGATCGTGACCTATGTCAACTCCTCGGCGGCGATCAAAGCGTTGAGCGACGTCTGCTGCACCTCGGCCAACGCCGTGCAGGTGGTGGCGTCCTTCCCCCCCGAGCAGGAATTGGCCTTCGTGCCCGACCGTAACCTGGGCCATTATGTCAGCCAGCAGCTGGGCCGCCCGCTAATCCTCTGGAACGGCTTCTGCCCCACGCACGAACGCGTCCTGCCCGAGCACGTCCAAACGGAGCGTGCGCGCCATCCGGGCGCGCTGCTGGTGGCCCATCCCGAATGCCGGCCGGCGGTGGTGGCCATGGCCGACGCGGTGGCCAGCACCACGGGCATTTTAAAATACTGCCGGGAAAGCCAGGCCCGCGAATTCCTGATCGCCACCGAATGCGGCCTGCTGCACCGCCTGCGGCGGGAGAATCCGGGCAAGGAGTTCTGGTCGGCCTCGCCGGTCGCCGACTGCCCGAACATGAAGCTGATCACGCTGGAAAAGATCCTCTGGTGCCTGGAGGATCTGGCGCCGGTGGTGAGCGTGGACCCGAAGACGGCCGAACTGGCCCGCGCGCCGATCGAGAAGATGCTGGCCATCAAGGGCGCCTAACCCACAAAATGCAGTCTCCACTACAGATGGAAGCCTGCCGCAAGGTGACCGTGTGGCAATCCCGGCACTGACCTCCGAGAAGTTTCAGCGCTACACGCGAAAAGCCGCCGGTATACTCGGCGCCCTGGGCGGCGCTTGGTTTATGCTTCATACCGGGGTTTTGCTGGTCACCGGCTGCCGGGACAACCTGGGCGCCGCCGATGTGATCGTAGTGCTTGGCAACACGGTCGAACCCAACGGTGAGCCCTCCCCTCGCCTGCGCTCAAGGTTGGAGCGGGCGTTGTCCGCCTACCAGGCCGGACTGGCGCCCTTGGTCATTGTCAGCGGCGGCAAGGGGCAGGAAGGTTACGAAGAAGCGCTGGTCATGCAGGCCTATCTCTACGAACGGGGAATTCCGCCAACCTCCGTCCTGGCGGACGTCAGCGGCTATGATACCTATCGCACGGCCCGCTATGCCGCCGCGGTCATGCGCGAACGGAACCTGACGCGGGCGATCATCGTCACTCAATACTACCATGTACTGCGGGCGCGTCTGGCCTTGAAGGCGTTCGGCGTTCCCGAAGTATACCATGCCTGCGCCCGCCTGGATCCGGAGTTGAGAGAGCCCTACTCCCTGCTTCGCGAATTCGCGGCCTTCTATTATTATTTGTTCCGCCGCTATGAGCCGGAGTCGGCCACAGCTTGAGTTCCGCAGGGCGGGAGCAATCCCGCCCTGCGGTTTTGTTTTATTTAGCTTCCCACGGCTGACGGAGGCTTAGACCTTCATCACCGCCCGCCCGATGAGCTCGTCCTGCACCCCCTTGGCCAGGCTGACGAAGCAGGCCGAAAGGCCGGAGATGCGCACCACCAGATCGCGGTGCTCCTCGGGCTTGGCCTGCGCCGCTCGCATCCGCTCAGCCGAAGCGACGTTTAGCTGAAGGGTCGGCCCGCCCGCCCGGGCGAAGGTCCGAATGAAGGCGGCCATGGCCTTGGCCGGCACTCCGCCGCCGGCCGGGAGCTGAACATCGAGCACGGCGTTGCCTGGATAGTCGGCGAAATCGATCCGACCGAGCGTAGTCAGGATGTCGGTCAGGCTCTGCGGGGCGCGGACCCGGTGCGGGGCGATGCCCTGCGAGAGCGGCTCGCCCGCGCGCCGACCGTCGGGCGTGGCGCCCACGGCCGCCCCCATCACCATGTAAGTGAAATAGACGAAAAAGCTGGGCTGATAGCGGCCGCCCCGCTCATTGTCCAGACTGCAAACGAAAGCCGCCATCTCTCGACACAGCCGGGCGGCCAACTCATCCACCCGGGCGTCGCCCTGGCCGTAACGCGGCAGAGAGAGAACACGCTGCCGCAGCGCCTCCTGGCCGGCCCAATCGGCGGCCAGGATCGCGGCCAGTTCGGGCAGAGCCAGCCAGCGCTCTTCGAACACGGCCACGCGCACCGCGTGCAGGCTGTTGACCAATGAACCCAGTCCCACCAGGGTGATGCCGCCGGGATTATGCTTCGCGCCTCCGGCCGTGTAATCGCGCCCGCTCTCGATGCAGCCGGCCAGGCCGGCCGAATAGCCGGGGCAGGGATGCTTACGCCACTGCTGGCGGCCGAGGTCCGTCCGCCAGCGCGCGCCGGTTTCCAATGCTTGCCGCCAAGCCGCCATGAAGCCGTGATAAAAACTTTCGAAATCCGGCGCGGCCAGCAACGGTGCGGGCACGAGCGCGGCCGCCGCCGGCGCCAAGGCGGAGATCTCCGTGCGCCGCGGCCGGAGGCAATGATCCAAAATTGTCATCAGGTTGAAGTAATAATACGCTCCCGCGCTGTGCTCTACGCCTTCGCACATGGTTTCCTGGCACCCGCCGTTGACATAGAGCCGGGCCTCCGCCTCGGTCTTGCCTTGACGAACATTGGCCTGAATCAGCACGTCGTCGTTGATCAGGGCAAAATGGTTGTGTCCGGCCAGATTGACATCGGCCAGCAACTCCAGGTATTCGCGCGGCGATTCCGAACTGAAGCGGCAGTTGAGCTTGGGCGTCATCAGGCCCAGGCGATGGTGGGTCTTGATGAAGAGCCGGGTCAATTCGTTCCAGACCACGTCGCCGTGCTCGTCGCAGCCGCCCAACATCAGACAGGTGCTGGTCTCCGGCCAACTCCGATCCCAGACGTGACACTTGACGTCCGTGGGCAGAAGCCAGCGGGCCACCAGGTCGGCGGCCTCGGCCTCGGTCAACCGGCCGGCTTGCCGATCGGCGCGATATAGGGCAATGAGCTGGCGGTC
>CAYMGG010000363.1:0-6248 GCA_964389915.1 uncultured Planctomycetaceae bacterium | reverse complement strand
CGCGAAGCGAGTCATGAAAATTTCTTGGAAAGGGGTCGGGGGAAAACTTTCTTTATAAAGAAAGTTTTCCCCCGGAGAGGTACGCGGTGAACTCCGCCAGCGCTCGGCCGCGATGGCTGACGGCGTGTTTGGCCGCGCCGGGAGCTTCGGCGAAGGTCAGGTTCAGGTCGGCGGAGAGGAAGAGCGGATCGTAGCCGAAGCCGTTGGCGCCGCGCGGCGCGGTGAGAATTTCGCCTTCGGTGCGGCCGGTGAAGTAGAGGGTTTCGGCGTCCGGCCGGGCCAGGGCCAGAGTGCAGACGAAGCGCGCCCGGCGTTTTTCGCGCGGCAATCCGTCCAGCTTGGCCAGGAGGAGCGCATTGTTGGCCAGGTCGTCGGCCTCGGGGCCGGCGAAACGGGCGCTGTAGACTCCCGGCGCCCAGTTGAGCGCTTCGACCTCCAGTCCGGAATCGTCGGCCAGCACCGACAGGCCGGTGGCGTCACGCACGGTTTCGGCCTTGAGCGCGGCGTTCTCGGCAAAGGTCGCGCCGGTCTCGGCCACCTCGCCGACGGCCGGGAAGTCTTTTAGGGAAAGTAGCTCGATCCCGACCGGGGCGAGAATCTCGGCCAGTTCGGCGCACTTCTTGGCGTTTCGGCTGGCGAGCAGCAACTGGCGCATGCTCAGCGCCCCTTGGCGGCGCGTTTCTGAATGGCCACCAGCTCGGCAATGCCGCCGGCGGCCAGACGGCGCAGGCGGGTGAACTGGCGTTCGGTGAAGGGTTCGCCTTCGGCCGTGCCCTGCACCTCGATGAAGCGGCCGTCGTCGGTCATGACCACGTTCAGGTCCACGGCCGAACGGTGGTCGCGCTCGTAATCCAGGTCGAGGACGAATTCGCCGTCCACGATGCCCACGCTCACCGCCGCCACATGATGCTTGAGCGGCTCGGTCTTCAGCCCCTTTTCGCGCTTGAGCCAGGCCAGGGCGTCGAGCAGGGCGACCAGCCCACCGGTGATGCTGGCGCAGCGCGTGCCGCCGTCGGCTTGCAGCACGTCGCAGTCGATGGTGACGGTCCGTTCGCCCAATTTGGTCAAATCCACCGCCGCCCGCAGGCTGCGGCCGATCAGCCGGCCGATCTCCAGGGTCCGGCCGCTCTGCTTGCCCTTGGCCGCCTCGCGCGGGGTGCGGGTGTGGGTGCTGCGCGGGAGCATCGAGTATTCGGCCGTGAGCCAGCCCTGCCCCTTGTCCCGCAGGAAGGGCGGCACGCCGTCCTCGACGCTGGCCGTGCAGAGGACGCGGGTATTGCCTTGTTCGATCAGAACCGAACCTTCGGGATGCTGGGTAAAGCCGCGAGTAATCTTGACCGGACGCAGGCCGGACGGCAGGCGTTTATCGGCGACGGGGCGGCGCTTGGCCATGGGCTGACTCCTAAAATCAGAAACAAAAAAAGGCGCAATCCGCGCATCGGTTCGGCTGCGCCGTCAAGAAAATGCCTTAAAACGGCTTTGACAATTTAAGAATCGCTTGCTGAGCGGCTATCGTAAATCGCGACAGGAAGTTACGAGCCGGACAATCACCTCGAATTGGGCAAAACAACTATTAAAAGCGGCGAAAAGGCAAGAGAGGGACGATGACTTTCGGCATTGACCTCGGGGCGTTTCACCGGCTCGTCAGTCGCGCCGCTCGTCCAGCTTGGTCATTTTTTCGCGCCGCAAGCGCTCGTCGTCGAGAGCCATGACGAAGGCGTCGACCACCTGCGGGTCGAACTGCACGTTCTTGCAGCGGATGAGTTCGGCTCGGGCCTCGTCCTCGGCCAAAGGCTCGTGGTAGGAACGCGAACTGGTCATGGCGTCGTAACTGTCGGCCACGCAGAGGATGCGCGCCCCGAGCGGAATGTCCTCGCCCTGCAACCCGTCGGGATAGCCCTGGCCGTTCCACCATTCGTGATGGTGGCGGATGTCGCGGATGATGTAGCGCAATTCCTCGATCGGCTCGAGGATAGCGCTGGCGATCAGGGGGTGGCGCTTGACGGTTTCGTACTCGAAGCTGGTCAGACTGCCGGGCTTGTTGAGCACGGTCTCCTTGATGCCGATCTTGCCGAAGTCGTGAAGGATGCCGGCGATCTGCAGGAGCTCCAGCTGCCGACCGTCGTAGCCCATCCGGCCGCCGATCTGGCGGGAGTACTTGGCGACCTTTTCGCTGTGGAACTTGGTGTAGGGGTCCTTGGCTTCCAGCACCTTGGCCATGACCTGCAGGATGTTGAGGAAGAGCATCTGGTTGCGCCGGTTGGCGCGATGGACCTGGCGGTTGAAGAGGCGGCGGCTGAGGATCCGCTCGCACTTGAGGAAGAGCACCTCCAGGTCGACCGGCTTGATCAGGTACTCCTCGACCGAACCGCTCTTCAAAGCGTCGACGATCGCCTCCTTCTCGTCGACGACGCTCAGGACCACCACGGAGATGTCGACGCTCTGGCAGAGGGAGCGGTAGATCTCTTGGCCGGAGGTGTCGCCCGGCAAGCGCAGGTCCAAGAGCAATAGATCGTAGGGATTCTGCTCGGCGGCGGCCTCGAGCATCCGGGTCATGGCGTCGCGGCCGTTGTGCACGGCGTCGACGGCGGAGTAGCCCTCGTTGGCGAAGAGGCGTTGGATCAGCAGGCACAGATCCTCGTCGTCGTCCACGACCAGGAGGCGCGACTTGTGGAGCAGCTCGTAGAAGTCTTCCTGCGCATTGGTCACGCGGCGCCACCCTCCGTAGATGTCTAGACCTGATGGTCGCGTCGAAAACAGCTTCGCCGAATGATAATACCGCCGACCGCCGGCGCGCATTTGAAAATCGCAAAAAACGCCGGCAGCGTCCGGACCGGCGCCGCTCTCAGCGCCACTCGCCCCACTGGCCGTCCCCGGCCAGGGCCGCCAGCAGCGCGCGGTTGATGTGCATCCGGTTCTCGGCCTGATCGTAGACGATCGAGACGCCCGAGTCGATCACCTCGTCGGTGATCTCCGCGCCGCGGTGGGCCGGCAGGCAGTGCATCACCAGCGCGCCCTTGGGCGCTTTGGCCATCAGGGCGGCGTTCACCTGGAAGGGGGCGAAGATCTCGGCCCGGGCCGCGGCCTCCCCCTCCTGCCCCATGCTGGCCCAGACGTCGGTGTAGACCACCGCCGCCTCGCGCACCGCGGCGGCCACGTCGGGAGTCTCGACCACCTGCGCCGCCGGCTCGGCGGCCTTCAGCCCCTTCAGGAACGGCTGGTCCAGCCGGTAACCGTCGGGACAGGCCAAGACGAACCGCATGTCCAACCGGGCGCAGAGCGCCGCCAGGCTGCGGGCGACGTTGTTGCCGTCGCCGACGAAGACCAGGGTCTTTCCGGCCAGCTCGCCCAGATGCTCGCGCAGGGTCAGCAGGTCGGCCAGCGCCTGGGTGGGATGGGAGTAGTCGGAGAGGGCGTTGATGACCGGCACGGAACTGTGCGCGGCGAAGGTCTGGACGATCTCGTGGCCGAAGGTGCGGATGGAGACGGCGTGGACGAAGCGGCTCATCACCTGGGCCTGGTCCTTCAGATGCTCGCGGGCGGCCATCTCGCCGCCCGTCTCCAGGCAGATGGCCGAGCCGCCCAGGCTGACGGCGGCCGTCTCCAGACTGACCCGGGTGCGCAGCGAGGGCTTTTCGAAATACATGCCCAGCAGCTTGCCGGCGAAGGGTAGGTCGCGGATGCCCTGCCGGTAACGGTCCTTGAGCCGTTCGGCCACGGCGAAAAGCTCGCCCAGCTCCGCGCGGGAATAGTCGAGGATGTTGATAAAGTGCCTCATGCGCCCACCTCCGCCCGCTTGGCGGCCGCAGCCAGGCAGCCGGCCAGGATGTCCAATCCCGCGTCCAGATCCGCCCGGGAAATGTTATACGCCGGCAGAATCCGCAGCACCCGCTCGTGCGCACAGTTGAGCAGCAGCCCCGCCTGCTGGCAGGCAGCCACCACCTCCGCGCCGGGGAATTTAAGCTCCACGCCGATCATGAAGCCGACCCGCCGGACTTCGGCCACGGCCCCGGTCTCCCGAGCCAGCTTCGCCAGCCGCCGGTCCAGATGCTCGCCCTGCGCGGCGATGTTGGCCAGCACCCGCTCCTCCTCCATCGCCCGGAAGGCGGCCAGGCCCGCCGCGCAGCCCAGCGAGTTGCCGCCGAAGGTGCTGGCGTGGGTGCCGGGCTTGAGGCTGGAGGCGATCTCCGGCTTGGCCATGAGCAGGCCCAGCGGCAGCCCGCCGGCGATGGCCTTGGCCGTGGTCAGAATGTCGGGCTCCACGCCGAAATGCTGGTAGCCGAACCAGGTGCCCAGCCGGGCCGGACTGGTCTGCACCTCGTCGAAGATAAGCGCCATCTTCCGCTTGTCGCAGAGCGCGCGCAAGCCCCGCAGAAACTCGGGGGTGCAGGGATGAACCCCGCCCTCGCCCTGCACCGGCTCGACCATGATCGCGCAGGTCTGGTCGTCGACCAGGGCCTCGACCCCGGCCAGGTCGTTCAGGTCGGCGTGGACGAAGCCCGGCACCAGGGGGGTGAAGCCCTTCTGGTATTCGGGCTGGCCGGTGGCGCTGATGGCGGCGAAGGTCCGGCCGTGGAAGCTGTGCCGGAAGGCGATCACCTTGTGCCGGGGCTGGCTGTGCAGCCGGGCCAGCTTGATCGCCCCCTCGTTGGCCTCGGCCCCGGAGTTGCAGAAGAAGCATTTCTGGCCGGAGGCCCGGGAACTGAGCACCTCGGCGAAGAGGCCCTGCTCCTCGCTGTAGAAGGTGTTGGCCACATGGATCAGCTTGCGCGCCTGGGCGGCGACGGCCTCGGCCACGCGCGGATGGCAGTGGCCCAGCCCGGCCACGCCCCAGCCGGGGAAGAGGTCGAGGTATTTTTTGCCCTCGGCGTCCCAGACCCAGCTGCCCTGCCCCTTGACGATGGCCACCGGCAGCCGCCGGTAGTTGGCGACCACGTGCTTATCGAAAAGCGCGACGATCTCCGCGGTGTTCATAGAACGATCTCCGTACCCACGCCCTTGGTGGTGAAAATTTCCAGCAGCAGGGCGTGCGCCTGGCCGCCGGGAACGATGTGGGCCTTTTTCACTCCGCCTTCCAGGGCATAGAGGCAGGCCTCGACCTTGGGGATCATGCCCTCTTTGATGACGCCTTCGGCGCACAGCTCCAGCACCTGCGCCTTGGTCAGGTGCGGCAGGAGCGAGGCGGGATCGGCCGGGTCGCGGCAGATGCCGGGCATGTCCATCATGAAGACCAATTTCTCGGCGTGCAGGTCGCGCGCCACCAGGGCCGCAGCGGTGTCGCCGTTAATGTTGTACAGGCTGCCGGAATCCGGACCGCAGCCGCAGGCCACCGGCGCCACCAGCGGCACCCGGCCGGACTCGATGATGGCGAAGACGTCGGAGGCGTCGATCGCCACCGGTTCGCCGACAAAGCCCAGGTCCATCTCCGGCTGATCGGGGAGGGTTTTCTTGATGGCCCGCAGGAAGCCGTGGTCCCGGCCGTTGAGCAGCTGGCCGCGCCCGCCGCAGCTCTCCAGAATCTGCAGCAACTCGCCGCCGACCTCGTCGACCAAGACTCGGCTGACCACGGCCATGGTTTCGGCGTCCGTGACCCGCTGCCCCTGGATGAAGACCGGCTTTCGGCCGGTGGAACCCATGGCCTTGGAAATCTTCTTGCCCCCGCCGTAGACCACCACCGGGCGCATGCCCACCGCAAGCATGAAATCGACGTCGGTGAAGACCTTGCGCAGGACGGTTTCGTCTTCCTGGGCGCTGCCGCCTATCTTGATGACCACGAAACGATTATGAAAGGATTTGATGTAGGGAAGCGCTTCGATCAAAGTTTCGGACTTGCGGACCGCTTCTTGCACCATGGCTGTCTTCTTCATCAGTTCGGCGGGCGGCCGAGAAACCCGAGCATTGCAACTACAATGGAAACTGGAAACATACGATAATAGCCGCTCAATTACGAATGTCAAGTTGTCAAGTAGGACAGTAATGCTTATAATGTTTTTTCAATAATCCGCCGCCCGGACGCTCCGGAGCCGCACCGAGGAGTCGACAACGTGAATTTACTGATCCGCGCCCTGAAGCGCAACCTGGCCGCCGGCCTTTTGGTGACCCTGCCCGCCCTAGGCACGGTCTGGTTGCTCATCTTCCTCTGGACCTCGATCAACCGCCCGCTCTATGGCTTTCTGCTGCGCTTCTCCCTGTCGCCCGAGGAGCTGACCAACTCCTGGCAGGACGCCCTGGTCCGCTGGTGCCTGGCC
>CAYMGG010000362.1:0-6262 GCA_964389915.1 uncultured Planctomycetaceae bacterium | reverse complement strand
CCTGGACATCATCGCCTGCATCCTGATCATGGGCCTGATCAGCGTGGCCTACTCGTCCATGGGCGGGCTGGAGGCGGTCATCTGGACCGACGCGCTCCAGACCCTGGTGCTGCTGGCCGGAGCGCTGGTCAGCGTGGGGTTCGTAGTCGGCGGGTTGGACGGCGGTTTCGGCCAGCTCTTTTCGACCGCCTGGCGGGACAACAAATTTACCCTGGTCCAGTCGTGGAATTTCAGTCTGGCCGAAACCTCGTTCTGGGTCATGTTCGTGGGCGGCTTCTTCCAAAGCCTGGTACCATATACTTCCGACCAGGCCGTTCTCCAGCGCTATCTGGCCACGCCCGACGAGAATCAGGCCCGGCGGGCGGTGCTGGTCAACGCCTGGCTGGCCATTCCGGCCAGCGTGCTCTTCTTCTTCGTCGGCACCGCGCTCTATGTCTTCTATCAACAGCATCCGCAGGGACTGGAGCCCGGGTTACAGAACGACGGCATCTTTCCGCTCTTCATCGCCCAGGAGCTGCCGGCCGGCATCCGCGGCCTGATCATCGCCGGCCTCTTCGCCGCCGCCCAGTCGACGGTTTCGACCAGCATCAACAGCACCTCGACGGTGATCGTAACCGACTTCATCCAGCGGTTCGACTTCCGCCACCGGCTCTCGGACCGCACATATCTGAACCTGGGGCGCTTCTTCTCCGTAATCTTGGGCGTGGCGGGCACGGCTCTGGCCGTGGAGTTCGCCCGCGCGGACATCAAATCCCTGTGGGATCAGTTCCAGGCTATCCTCGGCCTGCTGGCCGGGCCGATGTGCGGCGTGTTCTGCCTGGGCGTGTTCACCCGCCGGGGCAACTCGGCCGGAGCCTTGCTGGGCATCGGCGCGGGCATCTCCGGCGTCTGGCTGATCCAGCGCCTGAATCTACCGGTTCACAGCGTCCTTTACGCCGCCATCAGCGTCGGCCTTACCTTCGCCTGCGGCTGGCTGTTCTCCTGCCTTTGGCCCGGTCGGTCGAACCGCCCAGCTTCCGCGGTCTAGGTTCCCGGCCGGCACAAGAATGCGGGCGCCGCCGCCCGCCGGAAGGCCGATTTGCGGCCTAAATGCGTACCGATGGCGATTTGGCCGGCGCAAGCTCCAAATAGTAGAGACATAGAAAGACCCGAGACTTCGCGTTGAAATGCAACCTTGTTCCAAACGGCGTTTCGCCATTGCCGCGAATCGTCTCACCGTCCAGTTCAAAACTCTCGGCTAGTCTGGCCGTTTGGTTTTTCGGTTCAGGCGGGCCAACGCTTCGCTGCGCCAGCGACGAGGCGGAGTGCCGGCATGTTTGGTGAACCATGCGGAGAAGTGCGGCAAGCTGGAAAAGCCCATCTCATAGGCAACCTCTTTGATGCGGGTGGTGAATAGCTGGAGTCGCGCCTTCGCTTGCTCGCAGCGAAGCCCCTGGTAATAACGCGCCAAGGACACCCCGATCTGTCGGATAAAGAGACGATCGAGTTGCGCCACGCTCAGCCCCGCCTCGGCGGCCAGCGCCGGACGATTCAGGCGTCCGCCCGGCAGCAGCCGTTCGACCGCGCGCTTGACGAGCGAGACGCGCACATCCGCATCGTCCTGCCGGGAGAGATAGGCGCCTTCCTTTTCGAGCGCTTCGCCCAGAACCCCGAGAAAGGCCTGGAACCGCCCCTGAAGGGAAAAATACTGCCGGGCCGTGACGAACTCGCCGCGCACGTCCCAGTGCTTGCGGCTGATCCGCAGCTTGCTGCGCACGAGCGCATGCGCCAGCGACAGCATCTCCCGGTACCGCGAGCCCCGCAGCGTCGTGCTGGCCAGCAGCCAGGGTGAGCCGTCCGGCCATTTAGCGTCGAAGGCGATGGAGATCACGCGGCAGCGCGGGGAAAAGTACAACACCCGCGGACGCGGTTCGACGACGAGCCACTCCCCCTTTCCCGCCCGGTAAATCTGCCCGTCCATTTCAGCTTCGGCCGTGCCGCGTTTCACATAGAAGATGTGGCTGTGCGTATGCCCGCTTACGATTTCCCGACCGCGCTTACGGATCTCAGGTGTGACGTCGCGGGCGACGTCGTTGCACCAGAGCAACCGCGCGTCGAGTTGCAGCCAACGGGCGTAGAGGGCAGGTACGGGGGCCGGCATCATGCTATTTTTATATAACTTTTTACATAATTTGTGCAAGCGCAAATCCTTGCCCGCACCGCTCTATGCGCTATACTCCCTCTCAGTGCGGGACGCTCGCCTAGCACCGACGGCAGAGCGCGAAGGGGCAGCCCATAGGGCCTGATGAAAGAGGAACGGCCATGGAATATGCGCGGAAAGAGTACGATCTCGTCGTGGTGGGCGGCGGCATCGGCGGCGTGGTGACGGCAGTCACGGCCGCGCGCCGGGGCCTCTCTGTCGCTCTCGCCGACGACAAGGCCGGTCTTGGCGGGAATGCCTGCTCCGAAATCGGCGTTTCCATCGACGGGGCCATCTGCTTCGGTCAGTTCGCCCACATGCGCGAGGGTGGGCCGGTGGAAGAGCTCAAGCAGATTCTCGCCGCCCAGGATCCGTTCTACCGCGGCACGCTGTCAAGCCCGGCCCTGCTGTTCTGGTGCCGCGAAGCCGGCGTCGACGTCTATTCCGAACTGCGCGTCCACGCCGTCGACTGCGGCGGCCGTCGAGTCGCCGCCATCTACGGTTCGCAGGGCGGGACGGAACGCAACTACCGCCTTTCGGCGCGCCAGTTCGTCGACGCCAGCGGCGACGCCGTGGTGGCGGCCTTGGCCGGCTGCGAATTCCGCACCGGTCGCGAGGGACGCGCCGAATTCGGGGAGATCCTCGCCCCCGACGCCCCCGACCAGGGAATCATGGGCGCCTCAGTCCTCTTCCGGGCGAGCGCTAAAAAGGTCAAGACCGCCTTCGTCCGACCGCCGTGGGCCTACGAATATACGAAGGCGGAAGATCTCCCGTTCCGCCTCGACATGCAGCGGGGACCGGTGGAGATCGGCTTCTGGTGGATCGAATACGCCGGCGACCACAACGATCCGATCGGCGAATACGAGTCGATCCGTATCGAGCTGTTGAAATGCCTCTACGGCGTATGGGCCTTTTTAAAGAACGACCCCGCGCGCGGCATGGAGTATTATTCGCTCGACAACGTGAGCGTCGCGCCCGCCAAGCGCGAGAGCCGGCGCGTCGTGGGCGACTATCTACTCCGCGAGCGGGACGTGGTCGAACGTACGAATTTTCACGACGCCGTCGCCTACGCCGGCTGGAACATCGACATCCACGTTCCCGGCGGCTTCAAATCTCGCCTGAAGCCGAATATCCACGCGCATTTTCCCTGGATCTGCACGGTGCCCCTGCGCTGCCTGTATGCGCGGGATCTGGAAAACCTCTGGCTCGTCGGCCGCGACATCAGCGTCTCCCACGTGGCCCTGGGCGCGACGCGCCTACAGGCGACGATCGGAACCATGGGACACGCCGTCGGCGTCGCCGCCGCCCTCGCCCACCGGCGCGACAAGACGACCCGAGCCCTCGCCGAGGGCGATTACCGCGACGTTCAGCAGGAGATACTCAAGGACGGTTCGTTCATCCCCGGCGTGCGCAACGAGGATCCGGCCGACCACGCGCGCAGCGCGCACGTTGAAGCCGGCAGCGAACTGCCGCTGCGCTTCGCCCGCGGCGACGAGTATCTGCGGGTCGAGCAAGGCCGGGCGCTTTCCTTCCCCGTCACGGAAGGGCGGATCGACACTCTGGTTCTGCCCCTGCGCAATCCCGGCGCTTCTCCCGTAAGCATTCGGCTTTTTCTGGCCGCGTGCGAGCACCCGAACCACTTTTCCCATCGTTCGCCCCTCGCCGAACTCGAGCTCCGGCTCGAACCGGGGGCGCACGAAGTTTCCTGGGAAACGAAGGTCGCGGGACTCGCCGCCGGGCTATATGCCGTTCTCCTCCTGCCCGAAGGCGAAATCGAATGGCTCCGCTCCGCCGGCGAACCGTACGGCTGCTATACGGCGGTGTACGCCCCGGATCGTTATCTCACCCCGCAGCCCGGTTCGGACGAGAACCTCTATCTCGCCCGCAAGCCCATCCTTCTCACTCCGGGCGCCGTTCCCGTCGAGTGGGACAAGGTGCGCCGCAATCGCACCGGTCGCGCTGGCTGCGAGAGTCGCGACTTTATCCCTTTGCCCTGCGTCGAGATTTCGCCGGCGCAACACCCCTATCGGCCGCAGAACGTAACGAGCGGCGTCTCGCATACCGACCGGCTCCCCGACCTATGGATCTCCGATCCGGCGGCGGCGGGGGCGCAGGAACTGATCCTGTCGTGGGACACGCCGCGCAAGCTCTCGTCGGTGCGTATCGTCTTCGACACCGACCTGGACATGAATCATCCCGCGCCGGAGCCGGTCGACTATCTCGTGAAGCGGTACTCCGTCTGGGTCCGGACAACCGCGGGCTGGGTGCAGGTTGCGGCGTGCTCGGACAATCGCAAGCGCTTACGCCGACATGAATTTTCCCCCTGTCCGGCGGAAGCGGTTAAACTCTCGATCGAGGAGATCCACGCCGGCGGACGCAGCGCCCGCGTCTTCGAGATCCGTTGCTATTGAGCCTTTCGATCGAGGCCAGGCCTGCGGGACAAGGGCGCCCAGGAGCGGCCCCTCGGGATCAGGCTTGCGCACTCAGACCAAAGACCATAATTCGGCTAATTTCCGCCGCTGTGGGAAACCGCATTCTCGCGCAGGAAAAAAGTCACCCCCCTAAAATCGACATTGAAAAAAGGCCGATTCCCGCACTGCCCCAGCCGTGACGGTTCCCCGTGAACCTGCATTCAACATTCTGGGGGCGGCCTCACTCCCGGTTTGTCCAGACCCTAATTTTTGCCCCCATAGCCAGACGGAAATTCCCCCTGATCAGAGCCTAGCCTCGGCGCTTCATTTGGATCCCCCCGGGTTGGCCGCGCCTTCGGTCAGCCAACTGTAATTCATGGCATAATGGTTTTTGCTGCTGATCAGATGGATCATGCCATCGGGTGCCTGGACCGCGGCCAGATACCCGATCCACTCCGCCGTGGTCGGGCCGTAGGTGAAGGGATCGCCGTCGGTCTGCGCCTCCTGGCGCGGCTCGCGGGCGTCACTGACCAGCCTTAGCTGCGGCCAGGTCTTGCCCTCGTCGAACGAGAGCGCGGCGTAGAGCCCGTAGCCGGTGAATTCCTTCCCCTGGCCGTCGCGCACGGTCAAACCCGGCCGCTTCTCTGGTGGAATATATCCGCCCGGCTTCTTGTCCGGATCCTCGTGCCGCACGATCGGCGCGGTGAACGAGAAGAAAAGCAGCGGCCCCTCGCGCAGCCGCAGCAGCGTCGGCCGCTGGCAGGAGGAGATGGTCGGGAAGGGACTGGCTTCATAGGTCCAGGTGCGTCCCTGGTCGGCCGAAAGACTCAGCGGCAGCCGGTCGCCGAACGCGTTCTGGAAAACCGCCTTGTCGAACCGGCCCAAGGCCAGCCAGCGGCCGTCGCGCAATTCGGCCACGCCGGCGTGGATGCCGGCGATATTGGGCCCTTGGCCGCCGGGCTTGAAATCGGTCTGCCCGGAATGCGGTTCGGCGGGAGAGATCCAGGTCTCGCCCCGGTCGCGGCTGATTATCACCTCGGAGGATTGCGCGCCGCCGTCGCAGACGGTCACGATCACGCCGTCGGCGGTGCGGAAGATCGGCTGACCGGGTTGGGCATATGAACTGTGCCGGCGAGCGGCCGTCCAGGTCACGCCGTTGTCCGTCGAAGTCCGCACCACTGAGCCGGGCAGCCCGTAGTTGCCGTTGAAATGATAGAGCTGGCCGTGCCCGTCGTTCCACAGGGCCGGAGCGTGGTCGTTGCGGTCGGGCGTGTCCCAGAAGGTTGAGGGCTCGTCCCTTTCGCTCGCGCCGGCCCGCAGCCGGCTGGCCAGAATGCCCAGCTCGGTTCCCGGCTCGTTGACGCAGGTATACCAGATGGCCAGGAGATCGCCGTTGTCGCAGACGGCCAGGGCCGGATCGTGGTTGTGCTTGCCGAATCGCGGACCATAATCGGTCTTGGCCACTTTCATATACACCCGCGGGCCGAGAAAATACGGCCGGTCGGCCGCCGGGGCCTTCAGCCCCGCCGGCGCGGCGGCCGCCACCTGCTGGCGGTTGAGCGGAATCACTGCCGGCAGCGGCGCGGTCACCGGCAACTCCCCCAGCAATACCCGAAAGTGGCGGCGGGCGAGTAAAACAGGGCCAGGTCGGGCGAGCAAAACTAGGCCACCT
>CAYMGG010000361.1:0-6308 GCA_964389915.1 uncultured Planctomycetaceae bacterium | reverse complement strand
AATCTCTTTTCGGTTAAAGTTGACAAGCCGGCTGACCGATATAATATTGATATTGACGAATCGTGAAAATATACGCCAAACCCGGGAAACACACAATTGCCAATTGCCCGGTTAACCGGTAAAAATTGACGGCACCAATCTTAGGATCAGACCTCGGGAGTAGTTTGCCATGGCCCTGCCCGCCGAACTCAACCGTCACGCCGCCTTGGTACGCAAATTCCGCGATCGGTACGTGCCGTTTTTTCAGCGCGAAGAGGTCAACGAAGCCCGGTTGCGCCTGGCGGTCTGGGCTTGCGAGGTCGAAGGCCTGCCGATAACCCCGACCAATATCCGCTCGATCCTGGGGAGCGATGCCGCCGAAGCCTTGGGCCTGGTCGGCGGCTTTTTTGAAAGCCGCGCCGACCTGTTCAGCCGATTGAACCGGCTCCGCCGCGATCCACTGGAGGTCGAAATCGCCGCCATTCGGCCCAGTGGCCGCACCAAGGTTGCTGTTGTCGCCCCCGCCACTCCCGCCGACGCCAGCCCCGCCAAGGTTTAGCCGCCATCCTGCGGCCTGTCCCGTCGAATTGACGTTTGTCTGCCCGGCATTTGGATGGCGATAAGGTTTGGTTAGTCCCAAATTTGCGGCCGATAACACTGCTGGACCAAACGATATTCGGGCAATTTTCGCCTAATTTTTTTAGGTCAGAGCGTTAGCCTGCTTCCGTAAAAAACCAGACGAGTTGTAAGGTATAATTACAAGCGGTGTCATATACGATACTTAATCGCTTATGCAAAATCCTTTCTAGTGAGCAAAATGCGCGTTTGCGCGAAATCTATGCTCGGGCCAGTTGGAGCAGGAAAGTATTATCGGAATGAGGAAAGCTTGCATTATTGATTGGTCGATCTATTATTTAGACGGAGTTTAAAGACTCCCCTGAGTTGGCTTCCGACCTCTCGCCGGTGCGACTAGTGGCCGTCCGGTGAAAAGTCGGAAAAGGCGTTCCATGCCATTACTGACCAGCCCTGCCTTTTACCGCTTCTCCCAAATCTGCGCCGTCATGATCTTTCCGACCGCCTTGAGCGTGCTCTTCCTGATCCGCGTTCAGGATCGGGTGGTCGTGCCCGGGATCGTGGAAACCGACCGCCAACTCATCCTGACTTCGTTTTTGGAGAAAGGGATCGTCAAGGAGATCAAGGTCGAGTCCGGAGACAACGTGGAGAAAGGGCAGATCCTGATCGAGTTCTCCGACCTGCCCGGCTTTCGCCATGCCTTGACCAAGGCCCGGGCCAGCATCTTCCACCTTGAGCGGCAGATCGGCCAGCTCAAGCCGCTCTACGAGCGCAAGCTGGTGCAGGGCGAGAAGCTCTGGGACCTGGAGGCCGAACTCGACAAGGTCAAGGTCGAGGCCGACGAACTGGCCGAAAAGTGCGATCGGTTGCAGGTCAAGGCCCCGGACGCGGGCAAGATCATCAATGTCTTCGTCAAGCCCTACGAACTGGCCGACGTCGGCCGACAGTTGGTCTCCATCGCCGTCGAGAGCGGCAAACTGATCCGCTGCCGGGTGCCGGAGAAGCGGGTGGAGACCGTGCATCCGGGCGAAAAGGTGACCATTAAGTCCGAATTCTACAATTTTATCAAACATAACGTCTATCACGGCGTAGTGACCGAGGTCTCGCCCTTCGGCATCCAGGAGAACGGGGGCATCTACTACGAGACCCTGTTGCGCATCACCGCCGGCAACGAGCAGTTGCGCGTCGGCAGCGCCGTGCAGTGCGAAATCATCGTGGACGAGGTCCGCTTCATCGAGCTCTTCTTCGAGCAAAGGTAAAACCCCTATGGCCAAGACCGAACGGCCGTTGCGTGAGAACGTCGCGTTTTATGCGGATTTCTACCGCAAGTACGTCTGGCGCGTCTTCTGGGCGCTCTTGTTCCACATCATCGACATCATCCCCTTCGCCCTGGTGCCGGTCCTGTTCAAGATCATCGTCGACCGCTATGTGCCGGCCGGCGACAAGGTCTCCATCATCGTCATGATCTTCGTGGCCCTGGGCTTCAGCCTGATCAACACCATGTTTCACGCCGCCTACTGGGTCAACTACATCGGGGTGGTCAAGAGCGTCTCCCGCGACCTGCGGCACATGATCGTCGCCCGGTTGCAGATGCTTTCGCTCTCCTATCACAACCAGAGCGAGACCGGCCGTTACTTCTCCAAGATCGTCAGCGACGTCGAGCGCACCGAGCAGTTCGCCCACGTCGCGGCCAACAACCTCTTCTCCGGCGCCTTCTACCTCTGCTTCCTCTGCGGGGTGCTGGGGTACATCAACTACCGGGTGCTGCTCATCTTCTTCCTGGTCACGCCCGTCTACTACATCCTGATCGGCCTCTTCCGCCGGGCCGCCCAGCGCAGCCGCCACCACGAACGCCTGGCCCGCGAGAACCTGAGCGCCCGGGTGAGCAGCTTCCTGCAGTGTTCGCTCCTGGCCCGGCTGCACGGCCACGAGGACTTCGAGCAGCGCAAGGTCGACATCGGCTCCGACGAGGTGACCGAGAAGTCCACCGCGGCCGAGGGCACGGTGGCCCTCTTCAACGCCCTGACCACCGGCGTCTCGACCAGCTTCAACTACACCGTCCTGGCCGTCACCTCCTTCTGCGTGATCGACGGCACCCTGACCATCGGCGAGATGTTCCTCTTCGCCAGCTACACCGGCATGCTGATGAACCAGATCAACGCCCTGCTGGGCGTCTGGCCGATCATCACCCTCTTCAACGAGTCGGTCAGCTCCCTGCAGGAGATCCTCGCCGCTCCGGACTTGGAGTACAACCATGGCAAGCGCGCCTTGGCCAAGGTCAACGGCGACGTCAAGTTGGAGAACGTGACCTTCAGCTACAACCCCGGCCAGCCGGTCCTCAAGGACGTCAACGTCCACATCGAGCCGG
Source organism: uncultured Planctomycetaceae bacterium (assembly GCA_964389915.1). Taxonomy (GTDB): domain Bacteria; phylum Planctomycetota; class SZUA-567; order SZUA-567; family SZUA-567; genus CAYMGG01. The sequence continues at coordinate 3,388 of CAYMGG010000361.1, read as the reverse complement.
GCATGACCGTGGGCCTGGTGGGCAAGTCCGGCTCGGGCAAGAGCACCTTCGTCAACCTGATCCTGGGCCTCTTTCGCACCCAGAACGGGCTGGTCATGATCGACGACGTGCCGGTCAACGAACTCGACATGCGCACGGTCCGCAAGTTCGTGGGCGTGGTCAGCCAGAGTCCGATTCTCTTCACCGGTACGATCTTCGAGAACATCGTCCACGCCTACCAGAGCACCCCGCTGGAGAAGGTGGTGGCCGCGGCCAAGAAGGCCAACGCCCACGATTTCATCGTCGAGATGAAGAACGGCTACGATAGCCCGGCCGGCGAGAACGGGGTCATGCTCTCCGGCGGCCAGCGCCAGCGCATCGCCCTGGCCCGGACCCTGCTGCGCGAGCCCTCGATCCTGGTCCTGGACGAGGCCACCTCGGCGCTGGATTCAGAATCCGAGCGGGCCGTGCAGCGGGCCATCGACAACCTGGTCAAGAGCCGGCAGATGACCACCTTCGTCATCGCCCACCGGCTGAGCACGGTCCGGCACGTGGACCTGCTGCTCATCTTCCGCGACGGCCAGATCGTCGAGCGCGGCAGCCACGAGGAGCTGGTGGCTCTGAACGGCGAATACGCCAATCTGCTGGCCTATCAGTCGCTCGAGGACGCCCCGCCCGCCGAACGGCCCGTGCCCGCGCCGCGCCGTCCGTCTTCGCGCATCTTCCGCGAGAAGTAGGGCGTTAACCGGCCTTTTTCAACTGCCGCTTAAACATAGCTTTCCGCGAATAAGCGGGTAAGCCTCTGCGGTCGCGTTTCACGCCTCCCCCTCCCCCGGAGGGAGAGGGAGACCTGCGCCCCGATTACCCTCCTTTTATAACGTACTGGGCTAAGGTCCGGCGCCTTAAACCTCGGCCGTCTTTTGGCTTTCTCCGGCGCCGGCTCGCGGCTATACTGGGTTGACTCGACTAAGGAGAGGCCGCCGATGGCCATTGATCTGGGCGTCATTCTAGAGAAGGCCAATCAGGTCGGTGCTTCGGACGTGATCCTCACCGCCGGCCTGCCCCCGGTCTTGCGGGTGGGCGGCGAGATGCGCCGGGTGGGCGACGACAAGTTGGCAGTAAATGAGATCCGCGAGCTGGTCAACGGCATGCTCCAGCGCGACCAGATCGCCCGCTTCGAGCGCGAGCGCGAGCTGGATTTTTCGATCACCTACGACCAGCGGCTGCGCTTTCGGGGCAACGCCTTCTGGCAGCGCGGCGCGCCGGGGGCGGTCCTGCGCCTGATCCCGACCAAGAGCCCCGCCCTGGAGGAACTGGGCACGCCGCCGGTGGTCGAGGAGTTTGCCGCCCTGCGCCAGGGCCTGGTTTTGGTCACCGGCGCCACCGGTCAGGGCAAGAGCACCACCCTGGCCGCGCTGATCGACGCGGTCAACCGCACCCGCAACGCCCACATCATCACCATCGAGGACCCGATCGAGTTTCTCCACCAGAACCGCAGAAGCGTGATCGAGCAGCGCGAGCTGGGCCTGGACACCCTCTCCTTCGCCGCCGCCCTGCGCCACGCCCTGCGCCAGGCCCCGGACGTGATCCTGGTCGGCGAGCTGCGCGACCTGGAGACCATTGCCACCGCCCTGACCGCGGCCGAAACCGGGCATCTGGTATTCGCCACCCTGCATACCAACGACGCGCTCCAGACCATCGATCGCCTGATCGACGTCTTCCCTCCGCACCAGCAGAACCAGGTCCGTGCCCAGCTGGCGGCGGTCTTGCAGGCGGTGGTGGCCCAGCTCCTCTTGCCTTCGGTGGAGGGACGCCGCCGGGTATTGGCCTGCGAGATCATGCGGGCTACGCCGGCCGTGGCCAACCTGATCCGCGAGGGCAAGACCCATCAGATCGCCAGCGTGATCGACACCCAGGCCAAACTGGGCATGGTCAGTCTCGACACCGCGATCAAGCGCCTCTATCTGGAGGGGCGCATCGCCGAAGACACCGCCCGCCGGGCCATGACCAATCCGGGGATTCTGTTTGGCTGAAGCTACGCACTGGGACCGGATTCGACCGATTCAGGTGACCACCTTCCGGGGCTTGGCCGAAGCGGTCGAGCGAGAGGTCGTCGCCCTGGGGTTCGCCCCCCAGAAGCGCCACGCCACTGGCGTGGAGTTGGCCGGCACCTTGCGCGACTGCCTGCGCCTCTGCCTCCACTTGCGCACCGCCCTCAACGTCCAATGGCTGCTCGATGAATTCCCCTGCGCCGGCGCCGAGGAGCTCTTCCGCCGGGCCCGGTCGCTGCCCTGGGAGGAGCTCGTGCCCGCCGACGGTTATCTGCACGTCGACAGCCGGGTGGAGCACGAATCGATCAAGAACACGATGTTCCCCAACCTCAAGCTCAAGGACGCCATCGTCGACCGGGTGAGCGAGCGGCGCGGTTCGCGCCCCGATTCCGGCCCCGACGAACGCGGCACCATCGTCAATCTCTATTGGAAGCAGGATCGCGCCTGGCTCTACTTAAGCGCCTCGGGGCGCAAACTGGCCGACCGGGGCTATCGCCGCCTGCCGCATTCCGCGCCCCTGCGCGAGAATCTGGCCGCCGCCCTGGTCCTGGAGTCGGGCTACGACGGCTCGGTCCCCTTCGTCGCGCCCATGTGCGGCAGCGGCACGCTGGCGATAGAGGCGGCCCTGATCGGCCAGGGCCGCGCGCCCGGGCTGTTGCGCGACGAGTTCGGCTTCAAGCACATCCTGGGCTTCGACCTGCGCGAGTACGAGGATACCCGTCGGGCCGCGCGGGCCGTGGCCAAGCGGGAGGTGGCCCCGATCGTGGCCACGGACATCGACCCCGCCGCGGTCCGCGCCGCCCAGAAGAACGCCCAGACCGCCGGCGTGGACCGGCTGATCGAATTCCGCACCTGCGACTTCGCGGCCACGCCCCTCCCGCCCGGGCCGGGCATCATCATGCTCAATCCCGAATACGGTCAGCGGCTGGGCGAGGTGAAGGAACTGGAAGCGACCTATGCGCGGCTGGGCGACTATTTCAAGCAGCGCTGCGCGGGCTATACCGGCTTTGTCTTTACCGGCAATCTCGAGCTGGCCAAGAAGATCGGCCTGCGGGCCCGCCGACGGGTTCCCTTCTGGAACGCCAAACTCGAATGCCGGTTGCTGGAATACGAGCTTTACGCCGGCAGCCGGACGCCCAAAGCCGAATCCTCCCCGGAAGTGGCGGGCGAAAAAAACGGGGGCGACGCGAACGCCGCCCCCAAGTGAGTTCAAAAGCTTCGCTCCAAGCGCACCGAAACGCATTTTTCCGCCTACCGTCCCGGTTTAGATAACTTCGGTTCAAGTTGCCTTATATCAATTCAAGTTAATGATCGTCGAATAGGTACGAAATCCATCCGCGCCGAATTTGTCCATCTGA
>CAYMGG010000360.1:0-6311 GCA_964389915.1 uncultured Planctomycetaceae bacterium | reverse complement strand
GGCGTGAAGCGCAGGCTCTCGGCCAGGAGCGGCAAGCGGTTAAGGTACAGGCTGTCGGCGATCTCGCCGGCTTGCTCCCAGCGGCCTGCCCGCCGCCACCAGAGCCGGACCCGGCCCGCTCCGGCCGCGGCCAGCCCCAGAGCCGAGATCGGCCGGTCGCTGGCAAAGCGCGCCTCCTGGTCCGCACCGTCCCGGACTCGATAAATGAAACTCCACTCCCCCGGGACCTCCTCCGGCAGATCAAGGCGATTTTGCGGCAGGACCGCCAGGTAGTCCAGCCCGCCGTTACCGTAATTCTGGGCTAGGGTGTTGGCCGCCTGCCAGTCGTAAAACCGAATCCCGGCCCAACGTCCGTCCCCGTCCGTGTCGAGTTTGGCAACGTCGAATTCGGCGGAAATCGCGAACCAGTCGGCCGTTTTCGGTCCCCAATCGGGGGGCAATTGCCGGCCCTGCTCCGGGGCCAGGCAGAGGGCGAAATGCCCCCAGCCCCGCCAAGCCAGCCGGACGCCGCCGGCCACGGGCAACGGCAGGCCAAGACCGTTCAGGCTGCCCAGCGGCACGCAGAGCAGAGGATGATAATGCTTGTCCAATTCCAGAACGCCCAGGCCGTCCCGTCGTGCACCGCGCGGCGCTTGCCACTCGTGGGTGCGATGGTCCTGGACATTGCCCGGCAAAAGGGGCGGGGTGCGGCCTTCCGTCGGCCCGAAATCGCGGTAATACAGGCCTTGGATGGGTTCCGGGCCGTCCAAGCCGAAGGCCTGCTCAAAGGTCTGATAGACGGCCAGCCGTTTGAGATGCAGCCGGCCCGAGCCCGTGGCCGCCAGCGTGATCTCGGCCCGTTTCCCCGGGGCCTCGGGGCCGGCCGGCAGGCCGGCCAAGGGAAGGACCAGCCACCCGTTACGTCCGAAGGCCGCCGCGCCCCGGCCGAGTTCTGCGCCGGCGGCATCGGCCAGGATCAGATCAAGAACGCCGCCGGCGGCCTGATCGATCTCCACGGCGCAGGTCAAGGGGACGTCCGCCCGGGGGCGGGGCAGGCGGGCGATTTCGAGCTTTTCCCCGGCCGGCAGGGCGAGATCGCAATCCTGGGCGAAAACTGCCCGATCGGCAAAGAGCGGCTCTGGTCCGCCCCAGGCCAATTCCCAGGTGTTGTCAATTCGGTTCCACCGCTTGGCGCCTTGAATCGAGGCGAAATCCAGGAGCGTTTCCTGGCCGGCGGACGCGGCCGGCCAGGAAGCCGATACGGCCAGGATCAATGGCGCTAAAAATATTTTCCGGATCGCCGGCCCTCGCCGGCTCCGGCCCGCGTTCACGGCGCGCTCTTTTCGGCGGCCCACTTCTCCAGCTTGGCCAGCAATTCGGCATTGCGGGCCTTGACCGTCTGATAGTTCTTTAATTCCGCCTCCTTGGCCGCCAGCAGCTGTTCCTGGGCCGAGATCTCCTTGCGGCGGGTCTGGAGCATTTTCTCCGTCTCCAGCCAGAGGCGGTAATTTTCCCGGGCTTCGGCGATTTTCGCATCTTCGGTCGGGGTCTCCGCCGCGCCGAGCAGATAAGCGCCGGCCGACAAACCCAGGGCCACGACGAGGACTAAACGTAGATTCATATCTTTCTCCTGTGTGTGGGGCTAAATATAGCTCCCCGCGAATAAGTGGGCAGACCTCTGCGGCCGCTGCTTACGTCTCCCCCTCCCTCCGGGAGGGGGTTGGGGGAGGGAGAAGACCAGTTACGCTCCCGGTCGCCTCCCCCACCCCGACCCTCCCCCGGAGGGGGAGGGAGACCCCGCACGATAATCGCCCCTTTATTATGGGGAACTGCGCCAAAGGGCTTTTTCCAACGGCCGGCCAAATTCAGTTCGGTTACTCCAGGGTCGCTTCGAGCACCGGGATATGGGCGAAGCCGGGCGCGGGCATCGCTTCGGCCGGGGCCGTCAGTTCCACCCGCCGACGCAGCGGGCCGGCGCTCAGTTCGTAAGCGCCGCTCTGCGGGGCCAGGAACCAGGCCTTGCCCGCGGCGTCGGTCTCCACGCCCAGTTCCGGTCCGGCCTGGTTGGCGGCGGGGCGGAGGAAGACCGCCTGGTGCGCCACCGGCTGGCCGGCGCGGGTCAGATGCACGATCAATTCGGCCGAACGCGGCGCGGCCAGGGGCGGCATGGGCCGGAGCGTGTCGCGATAGGCGTCGTTGACCGCGTTGCGGACGTGCGAGGGCGCACCCGGATCGAACCAGTTGATGCTCTTTTCTCCGTGCATGCCGGCGGTGATGCCGGCAAATTCCGGCTTCTGACCCGGCCCGGAGAGACAGGGCCAGGCGATGGGGAGGAACGGATAGCGCGGCATGGATTTGATGAAGCGATTGGCTTTGCCCTCGGCGAGCAGCTCGGGGGTGAGCTTCCACGGTCCGCAGCCGGCCGGATCGAGCTCGATGAAGCCGTCCAGCGACAGGCCCATGAACACCGCGCCCGGGATCTCCAGGTCGCGGTAGACGCCGACCACCTCGCGCACCTTGTTGGCCTTGGCCGTGACCTGCCCGGGTTGGGCGCCGACCCAGCCGTCCCAGGCGCCGTAGCTGTGATAGAGCGTCTCGCCGAAGATGACCGGCCGGCCGTCGTACACCGTCTCCCAGTTGCGCACGAAATCGTCCATCACGAAGTCGGGGTAGTGGTAATTGGCCGTGTCGCAGGGCGGCTCTTCCTGCCATTTTCCTTTATGCCCCCAGGTGCCCTCGTCGCCGTCGCGGGTGATCAGCCGCGTCGGATCGAGGGATTTGACGTACTGGCCGTAGACTGCGCCCAGCTGGTCGTTGCGGATGTTGAAGGCCAGTTGCTCCTTGGTGTCCCAGGCCTGGGTGAAGATTTCGTTGTCCGTGGAGTAGACGATCACGCTCGGGTGGTTGCGCATCAGCCTGACCCAGCGGGCAAAGTTCTTGAGGTTCTCGGCGTGGATGGGCTGCTGCAAAAATTCCGCCACGGGCATGAATTTGTCCCCGTGGGCCTTGTAGTAGGCCTCCTTGCTCGTCGCGCCGGGATAGAGGAGCGGATACATCTGCGCGCAGACCAGCATACCGCACTCGTCGGCCAGCCGGGGCAACTCGGGGGCGCTATAGGCTTCGGGCGAGCCTTGGTGGGCGCGGATCAGGTTGATGCCGTCGGCCCGCAGGAGGGGCAGGATGGTTTCCAGCTGGCGGCGGATGTTTTGATGGAAATGTCCGTTCTCGCCCTGGAGGAAGAGGCGCTTGCCGTTCAGATAGAAATGATGGCCGGCGCTCCAGAATTCGCGGAAGCCGAAGCGCTGGACGTGCCGGTCGACCAGCCGCCCGCCGACCTTGACGTCGGTCACCAGGTCGTACAGGGTCGGTTCGCCGTACTCGCCGCCGATCCCCCAAAGCTCGGGGTCGGTCCAGGGCGCGGCCAGGGTCACTTCGGTCGTCTGGCCGGCCGGCAGTTCGACGGTCTTCCGGTCGATGCGCTTCTGGATCTGCCCGGCGCGCACGCAATACTGCTCCACCTCGGCCGAGGTCGCAGGGCCGGCATTCTGCAACCAGGTCTGGACCGCGATCCGGGCGTCGCGCACGCTGGTTTGGACCCAAACCTCGTCCACCCGGACCGGTGCGGCCGCTTCAAGTTGCACGTCGCCCATCAAGCCCCAGCAGCGCTCCAGGCCGAAGCCGTTGGCCGCATAGCCGCAGGCGCGGGCGCTGCCGACGTAGATCTCCAGCCGGTTGCCGCCTGGCCGCAGGGCGGGCAGGGCGAAGCGGCGGCTGCCGCACCAGGCCAGCTCCTCGCCGGCCAACTGGCCGTTCACGAAGAGCCGGACGTCGACCATGGCGTTCTCCAGCCGCAGGGTCAGCTGGCGTTTTTCCCAGCCCGCCGGCAGCTCGAAGCTGAGGCGATACCAGACGCCGTTGGCGGTGCGGACGTCGGGCAGGACGAAGTCGCCGCCGCAGGGCATGGTTTCGGACGGACCGTAAAACTTGTCGCCCTTGCCCTGGACGGGGAAGTGCCAGCTGCGGAAATACGAGCCGACGATGAGATTGGGCACCCGCGCCGAAATCCAGCCCTTTGCCGGCACGGCGTTGCGGTCGAATTTCTGTTCCTTCCAATCCAGACATTTGGCCGGCGCCAGTTCCCAGGCGTCCCCGTTCAGACAGAGCTCGGCCCGCTCGGTCGATTCCGGCTTGAAGGGCTCGGAAATCGAACTTCCGGCCGGGCCGTAGCGCTGGGTCAGAGCGGCCCGGCGGGCGGCGTACTGACTCTCCACCGCGGCGTATTGGCCGGCGATCTCCGCGCGCACGGCCTTGATCTGGGCCTCGGCGGCGGCCTGCTTCTGGCGCAGATCGGCCAACTGCTGGTCGGCTGCGGCCAGTTCGTCGCGCGCGGCGGCCAGCTTCTGACTGATCGCTTCGGGGCTGAGGATCTCGATTTGCCGTTCCAACTGCCCCAGCAGCCGGCCCGTGCCTTTTTCCTTGATGACCGCCGCCAGGGTCAGCCGGCCGGCCGTGGTCACCTCAAGCGGGGCCTCGATCCAGAAGGCCTTTTTCGGCTCCAGGGTCTGGGCGAAGTTCTGGCGCAGGAGCGGGCGGCTCTGGGCGTCTGTGACCAGGACTTCGCCTTCGGCGGCGGTGGTCTGGGTCAGGGCCAGGCCGATCCGCGCGTTGTGGCGGCCGGGGAAGTAGGGTTCGGCCCCCGCCAGCCCCAGGCCGCCGAAGGCGGTTTCGTCGAGTGCGTCGACCGTCTCCAGATTGGCGCATTCCCGGGCCAGGCGCACCTTGGGGTTGTCGAGCCGGACGGAGAGCTCGGGGATCGAATTGCCCTTGCCGTCCGTTACCGCCAGGCAGAAGCCGTGGCCGTAACGGCGGTCGACCACCTTAAGCAGGACGGGGTTCAGGCCTTTGTGCAGCTGGACCAGGTGGATGTTGTCGTCCGGCTTGATCCCCCGGCAGATGTCCAGTCCGCCCACGTATTCGTGGTTGACCCAGAGCTTGTAGCCGTCGTCGCTGCCCAGCCGGAACTGGACCTTCAGCTCGCCGGGCGAGACCAGATAGCAGGCGACGTAAGCCACCAGGTTGTCGTTGATCGGCGAAAACTGGTTGTCGAGCGAGACGATGTCGGGCGATTCCTTTTTGGCCTGGTCGGCCTGCCAATGCAGTTCGCGCCAAGCGACGTCGAAGGTCTTGGTTTCGGTGAAGCCCCATTCGTTGGTCGAACCGATGCCGGCAATTAGTTTCGCCTTGTCGGCGATAAAGACGGCTTTGTCCTGCTGGCCCGCGTAGGGTTCGATTTTGGCCTCTCCGCCCAGGTTGGCCAGCAGGTCTTCGGCAAAGCCGGTGGGCGCGGGCGTGGCCTCGTAACTGGGATAGGGGCCACCCACCAGCCAGTCAACGATGAAATGATCGGGATTGAGTGGATAGCTCTCCGCCGCCGGGCCGGCGGCGGCCAACCCCAGGCTTAGCGCGGCCAACAACCAGGCGCGCCAGCGGGAAAGTCGGAAGGGGCGGTGGTGGCAATTTACGGGCATGGCGACTCCTCCAAGGGACAATGGGCCTCGATCCGGACCAAGCGTTTTGGGCCGGGCGAGCATTCGTGAACCTGTCGTGAACTGGCTATGAACCCGGCCGAGTTGCGGCTCGGCCGCATACTTCCGTGCGCCGCCAAGGGAATCTTTTCCCTGGCGGGAAGACCATTAGCCGTCGACCGAGAAGAATCGGAAATTGAGCTGGGAATAGTCCCCGGCCGGATCGAAATAGGGCCCGACGTGCCCGTCCACATGAACCGCGTTCATTTGGTTCTGGTGGCGGTAGTCGGCGCGGTATTCGGCGAAACTCGTGGCGTCCATGGTCATGGGATCGAAACCGCCGTTGGAGATGCTGCCGGCGTCGGTGACCAGGAGTTTTTGCGAAGGTTTTTTAAACCGGTCGAACTTGAAGCCTTTCCACCCGCCGATGCTGGTGGTCCACATCGGCGAATAATTGTTCAGCGCGTAGCCGCCGCAGGTCACCTTGTAGCCGGCCCGGTTGCGGCTGGGGCAGACGCAGGCGTCATTGCGGTAATGGCCGCCCCAGCTGATGGAGGCTTTGACCCCGCCGGGCAGGTGACCGGAGTAAATGACGAGTTGCAGCCAGTCAACATAGCCGGAGTAGCCGTTGGGAACACTGGGGGCATAGACCCAGGTGTTGGGCGCGATCAGGTCGGTGTAGTCGTCGCCGTATCCGCGCAATGCCAGGAAGACGGTCTTGAGGTTGCTGGTGCACTGGATCGTCCGGGCCTGCTCCAGGCTTTTTTCCAGCGCCGGCAGGAGCATGCCGGCCCGGATGGAGATGAT
>CAYMGG010000359.1:0-6321 GCA_964389915.1 uncultured Planctomycetaceae bacterium | reverse complement strand
GAGGCCGTAGATGCCCTCGGGCTCCGTGACGATCGAAACCGGGCTGAGCAGGATCGTCCCCAGGGAGCTGGCGATGATCAGGATGGCCAGGTGCGAATAGGTGGCCCCGAAATCGCGTTTGAGATAGACGTTGCCGAACTGCATGACCAGGCCGATGGTGAAGAACCAGGCGGCGTAGGCCAGAGTGAACCAGCGGAAGTTCGCCTCGCGCAGCGGCAAAAGCAGTTTTTCGACCAGGTTGGCGGCCGGCCGCGCCGGCTTGGGCCGGGGCTCGGGCACGCCCAGGTGGACCAGAATGTCGGCCGTGCCCAGGAAGGCGGCCGCGCCGAAGACCAGGGCGAAGCCCCGGTAGAGGCTGCCGCCCTCGCCGCCGAACAGGTCGAGTGTATAGCCCGACAGGCCCATCGCGGCCAGGAAGGCCAGGGTCACCCAGCTCTGCCGCTGCCCCCAGAAGCGGCCGCGCATGTAGTCGGGGATCAGGTCGGCCATCCAGCTGTACCAGGAGGCGGCCGCGGCGTTGGCCAGACTGGAGCTCAAGCCCACCACGCCCAGGATCAGCCACGCCGTCAGCTGCGGACCGCCGGGCATGAAGAGGGGCAGCAGGGCCGGAATGAACCAGAGCAGGCGGTGGAACACTGCCAGGCGGGCCCAGAAGGTTTTACGCTCGGGCAGGCGTTCGGCGTAGAGCGAGCCCGGGATCTGGCCCAGGATGGCCAGCTGCTGGAGGGTGGTGACCAGGCCGATCATGAAGCCGCTGGCCCCCAGCGACTCCATCAGCATGATGAGCGGCATGCCCAGCGCCACCGCCACCCACATGTTGCCCATCGCGCCGGCCACGTAATTGACGCGAATGCCGCGCGCTAGTTCGCGGGGCGTGATCGGCTGGCCGTTGCAGCGCAGCCGCATTGAAGCATGACTCATGCCGCTCCTCGTCCGGATGGTTGGGGACCGCAACGATAAAAGGCTGGACTGGTCCAGCCTTTTACGCGCAGGTTTTGCCCTCTGGTTATGATTCTACCTTGCTCTCAGGCCACCTGCCAATTCTTTTCGACTTCGTCGCGCCGTCAACTCAATAGGGCGGCCAAAGCCGCCGCAAACCGTGCAGCAGCACCACTAACAGAAAGAAGGCGTTGCGAATCGGAATCGCCGGCCAGCAGTAGCCCACCGCCGCCGCCCCGCCGGCCGACCGGAGTTTGGCGCCGGCCAGGCGCTCGGCCGTCCGGATCAGCACGGCCCGGGAGAGCGGCCAGTCGCAAATCCCGGCCAGCCAATCTGCGGGCAGCCCGGCTTGTCCGCCGCTTGCGCCGGCCAGCGCGCCGGCAATCGCCCCCACCGTGTCCGTATCCCCCCCCAGAACCAAGACGGCTTCCAGCGCCTGCCGGAAGTCGCCCCAATGCCGCAGCCAGGCATAAGCGGCCACGGGCACGGTATGGTAGACATAGCCGGACACGCCCCGCGCCAAACCCAGGCGGTCGGCGAAAGCGGCGACCGTCGAACCTTCCTCCCAGGCCGCCGCCAGTTCGTCCAGCCGGGCGTTCCACTCCGCGTCCGCCGGGCCGCAGGCCCGCAGCGACTCCAGGGCGGCTGCATACGGCACCTCTCCGCCGCCGGCCCGCACGGCCAGCGCACCCAGCCGAGCCACGGCTAGCGCCCCGACCTCGGCCCGGGGATCGACGTGGGTCAGGCGGGTGGAGGCGCGCACGAACTCCGCCAGCCGTTCGGGCTGGTCGTGAAAAAACACCCCGAGCAGCGGGGCGCGCATGGCCGGACCGTTGCCGGCCGAAACCACGCCGCTTCGCTCCACGCCGAATCCGACCCAGAGACGCAGGATGGCGCGCAACGTCGCCCAACCCACCCCCGCCGGCACCGCCGCCAGCCACCAGCGCAGCCGCCGGGCCAGCCGCCGCGCGAAAAGCCCGGCGTCCGCTCCGGCCTCCAGCAGCGAGTTGGCCACGAAAAAGGCGTGCTCCGTGTCGTCGCTGACCAGGCCGCGGCCGAACAGGAATCGCTGCCGCCAGGGCCCCGGATACCAGCGGGCCAGCCGCCGCCGCGAGACCCCCTCGGCCGGCAGCCCCAGGGAGTCGCCGATGGCGCCGCCGAGCAGGCACCCGGCCAGCGCCGCCTTCAAACTGTCCGCATCATTCGGGGGCATGGGCGTTCAGCGCCGGAAGGCCTCGACCCCTTCGGGCAGGTCGAGATATTTGAGGATCACGGCGTGGGCCTCGGGGCATTTGTGGCAGAGCCGCCGGCCGCCCTCCAGGGCGCTTTGCAGATACAGGCCGTAATGTCGCCGCCAGTTCTTGCGGTCGGTCTCCTCCAGGTAGACCGACGCCTTCTCGCGGGCCTCGCGGGCGCGGTGGCGGTATTCCCAGCGCAGGGTGGCGTAGGCGGCCGAGAGGGTGTCGCTGTTGAGCATGTCCACCCCGGCCTCGGCCACGCTCGTATTCCAGCGGAAGTCCGCCAGCAGATGGTGCAGCATCCGTTCGCGCAGCCCGCTGCGCGGGCAGTAGCCCGGCAGCACCAGCCGGCCGGTTTCGGCCCCGGCCCGCGGATTCCAGGCGTAACCCAGAAAACCGCAGCCCGGCGTCAGCAGAATGACCGGACAGAAGCGCATGTAGATGCGGTGCTCGCGCTTCTTGACGTTGAACAGCGGCTCCAGGAAGATCGCCGGGTCCAGCTTCTCCAGCGCGGCCAGTTCCTTGAGCATCTCGGCCCGGCCGTTGACCAGCCCCTGCTCGGGCCGGTAGTGCTCCCGCAAAGCCAGCGGCAGGAAGACCTCCTTCAGGTTGGCGGTCAGCCGGGTGACGCGGCGGACGCCGACGGCCTCCTTCACGGCGATCTCGCGCGGCGAAGGCGAGGCCCCGGCCTCCAGCAGCCGGCACTCGGACTCCTCGCAGACCTGCTCCAGCCGGGGCAGCAGCACGTTTTCGACATGTTCGCGCGAACGGGTCAGCCGGCCGATCTTGACCTTGACCCCCTGGATCTGCTGCCCCAGCTCGGACTTGAGCCGCTTGTAATCCGGATCGCCATGGCTGAGCTTGTCCCGCCGGTCCTCCAGCCGGGCCTGCTCGCGTTCCAGTTCGGTCACGTCCCGGGCCAGACGGGAGCGCACCTCGCCCAGGATGACCATCCGCAGGCGCGAATGGATCAGCCGGCGGCGGAGCTTGTCGGCCTTCCAGGCCGGCGAGTTGCGCTCGCTCAGCTCCAGGTTCTCGTCGGGCGAGGCCGTGAACCGCCCCTGGGCCGCAAACTGAATGTACTCATCGGCGTAGAGAAGGTGCGTCTCGCGCGTCCCGTCCTGCCACTCGGTCCGGGCCTCGGCGCATTCGGCCAGCAACCGGCCGGTCAGCTCCGGAGCCTGGAAGCACGGGCCGTGCCCCAGCAGGCCGTAGCGTAGAAACGCCCGCAGCACGGTCTCGTCGCTGCCGCCAGGCGGGGCGGTCACCAGTATCCGGGCCGCCTGGCCGTAGGCCTCCCAGAAGGCCGCCACCTGGTCGTCCAGCAGGCCGGAGAGCTCCCGCCGCAGCCGCAGCAGCCGGGCGCCGCACTGGCGGTCCTGCTCCTGCAACCGCTCGCGCTCGGCCTGATCCGGATCCGCCCCGCGCAACCGGCCGAAGAACCCCCGCGACTCATGGCTCAGGCGGTCGAGCCCCTCCTTCAGGCCGGCCTTGACCTCGGCGGCCGCGGCCAGCTCCGCCTCCAGCGCCAGCTGGTAGAAGGCCAGGGCGAAGAGCCGGCGGGTGTCCAGGCCCTGCCGGTCGGCTGCCAGCCGAAACGGCTCCCCGAGCGCCAGATCCCCGGCTTCGGCCAGGGCCGGTTCGAGCAACTCGGCGTGGCTGATGATGGTCTCCAACTGGGCGATGCCCAGTTCGCGCGCGGCCTCGGCCGGAGCCGAAAGGGCCGCGGCCGGATCGGCCGCCACCGCCGCCACCTGCTCCTCGCGCTTCTGGCAGAGACGTTCGTACAGGGCGCGCGCCCGATCAATCGAGGGCGGCAACTGGGCTTCGCGGGTCTGCCGCCGCAGTTCGGCCAGCACCTCCTCGCCCAGTTCCTCGCCCGCCAGCAGCCGGCGCCGGTCCTCCTCCAGGGCGTCTAGCCGGGCGAACGCGGCCAGACGCCGCTCGATGGCCAGCCGGAGCGGCTCCGGCAGGGTCAGCCGCTCCAACCCTTCCCCGCCGCCGCCCACCATTTCGATGTCTTCAAAGGCGTCGGCCTGCTCGAACTCGCCGACCGCCAGGGCCGCATCCTCACCGCCGTTGGCATAGCTGGTGGTCTGCGGTTCTTCTTCGTTCTCCTCGTCATTTTCCGCCGGCTCTGGCGGCGGGCGCCGTAGCGCGTCCGAGGCTGGACGGGCCGGACGGCCGGCCTCCGCCCGGATGACGGGTGTTTCGTGCTTTTCTATCGAACGGGCCGGCTCGACGGGCGCTGGCGCCGCCATCACCGGCGCAACGGCCGCGTCTCTGGCCGCAACCGGCGGGTCGGCCGGCTCCCCTGAAGAGAGCGCCGCGGCCAAGGCCGCAGGCGCCGGCGTGATCGGGGGAGGAGAAGGCAATTTGATCGGCGGCGTCCCGGGCAAATCGTTTTTTCCGTGGACTTCGGTCACGCAAGGATGCAGACCCGAACCGGAGGTCGCGTGCGACGAGGAAACAAGCCTCATACCGGCCGGCACGGAGGGCCGATGGTCGTAATATTCGAGGGTGAACCCGCAGACCCCGATCCGGTCGCCGTTGGCCAGCCGGGCCGAGCCGGTGACCTTGTGCTCATTTACCGTGATCCCATTGGCCGAGCCCAGGTCGCGAATGCCGGCCAGCAGCCCCTTGGCGACGATCACCGCATGCTTGCGGCTGACGGCCGGATCGAGCAGCTGGATCTCGCAGGTTTCCAGCCGGCCGATATATTGCAGCTCGGCCCCGACCTCATGCATGGCCAGGGGGCGATTGTCGCCGTTCTTGTAGACCAGCAGGTAACCCACGCGCCCACTCCAGAGATCAGACTCACCCGTCTTGACCGCTCGCCACGAATACCCGGTTTTAATGGCGACAAAATCCAGCCTTAGCGATGCAAAATACCCATCAATGGCCGGTGATTGCCTTTGATGTTTCTATTCTATGTCAAAAACCGTGAGAGGCAAGTAATGAAATGTTTCAATTTTTTTCGTAAATCTAGTTTTTACGCCGCCGCCCTGGAGCATTTTTCCGCTTTGTCCCGTTCTTGCCTTCAAAGGTGAACTTGGCTGAAGGAAACGCCAAAAGCAGTGCGGCCGCAATGTCGGAGACGGGGCGAAACTTGAGATCCCGGCGCACTTCGGGCGGCAGCTCTTCCAGGTCGGGCAGATTATCCACCGGCAGGATGACCTCGCGGATGCCCGCCCGACGGGCGGCCAGCATCTTCTGTTTGATCCCGCCCACGGGCAGCACCTTGCCTCGCAGGGTGATCTCCCCGGTCATGGCCAGGCGGGGTTTCACCGGCCGGTCGGTCAACAGGCTGATCAGGCTGGCCACCAAGGTCAGGCCGGCGGAGGGGCCGTCCTTGGGGATCGCGCCCTCGGGAAAATGCACGTGCAGGTCGGAGTGCTCGTAAAAATCCCCGGCAATGGCCAGCTCGCCGGCGTGGGCCCGCACCCAGGAGAGTGCCGCCTGGGCCGATTCCTTGATCACCTCACCCAGCTTGCCGGTCAGGATCAGCCCCTTGGACCCGGGCATGCGCGTGGCCTCGATGAAGAGGACATCGCCGCCGGAGGCCGACCAGGAGAGCCCGACCGCCACGCCGCTGGCTTCGGTCCGCCGGGCGGTCGAGCCGAAGAAGCGCGGCGGGCCCAGGAATTCGGCCAGCTTGTCGCCCGCCACCCGCACCGCCCCGCGCTTGCCGCCCGCCACCCGCACCGCCGCCTTGCGGGCCAGGGAGGAGAGCTGCCGCTCCAGGTCGCGCAGCCCGGCTTCGCGGGTGTAGTCGCGCACCAGCCGCCGCAAGGTGCCGGCCGCCAGCTTCAGCCGGCCGGACTCCAGCCCGTGGTCGCGCAGGATGCGCGGCCAGAGGTGGCGGCGGGCGATGGCCAGCTTCTCCTCCTCGGAGTAGCCCGGCAGCTGGAGCACCTCCAGCCGGTCGCGCAGCGCCGGCGGGATCGGGTCGAGCTGATTGGCGGTGGCGATGAAAATCACCTTGGAGAGATCGAACGCCACGTCGAGATAATGGTCGACGAAGGCGTGGTTCTGCTCGGGGTCGAGCACCTCCAGCAGGGCCGCGGCCGGGTCGCCCCGGTAGTCGGCCGCCAGCTTGTCGAGCTCGTCGAGCATGAAGACCGGGTTGCGGCTGCCGGCCCGG
>CAYMGG010000358.1:0-6339 GCA_964389915.1 uncultured Planctomycetaceae bacterium | reverse complement strand
CGCAAACCGCCGCCGCCGTCTGTCCCTTTTCGTTCTTACTGGCCATCTTTCCGTCTCCTTTTTCGTTTTGCGCCGCGCCCCTTGCGCCGCGCGTGTGAGACATCAGCCATGCGTTTTGGCGACCAGCAACTCCAAATTTGCAGCTTTTTCGAGGCATAAATGGCTTTGTTTCCAAAAGCTCTCCACGTCATTGAGGTTTTGAAAATGCCCGCCCCGATGCTTTTTTTGAAAAAAGCGACCGGGGCGGTCGGGGCGGCTCCCACACGGGGTCCACGCTCCCCTAGGCCGGTTTGAAGCCAAGCAGGAACAGGTCCAGCTTGTGGCCAGGCTCCCCAATTCCCTCGGCGAAGGCGCGCGCCGCCGCCTGCGTGGGGAAGGGAAGCTCAAGCACATACCCGCCCGCTTCAGCCTGCTCGTCATCAAGCACCAGGCATCCTCCCGTACAATCGAGAACCAGCTCGAACTCCTCACCGTTTGGAAAAGTACCGGTCCCAATCAGCGGCGGTTCGCCTGTGGGCCAGGACTCGGCTCCCGCGTAAGCCCACCAGGCAGACTGGTCGAATTCCTTGGTTTCCATAGTTGCCTCCCTTCAGCGGCTAGCGAGTTCAGCCCGAATCGCGCCGATGGGCTTGGGTTCCCAATACAGATCCAGCTCCGCTCCGCAGGACAGCAGTTCCGCGATGCTTATGGAGCCCAGCTCCACCTCGCAGCCGGCCACCAGGCCGAAGGCCTGATGCTGGCCGGGGTTCACATCCTTCTCGGTGATGTAGAAATCCCAGCCCGAGGTGAAGTAGTGAAGCTGCGCCACTGCCTTGTCGCCTTGGCCGTCCGTCTCGTAGGTCTTGGGCATCGTCTCGACCAAGGACGCCAGTTCCGCGAGCCGGTCCTTGAACCACTCGCCTTCCTCGCTCCGGCAGTTCATCGCCAGCACCCGCATCTGATCGTGGCCGATGAATTCCCGCAGCGCCTTCAATGCATCCGTCTCTTTCATCAACAAGCAAACCATCTTCCGTCCTCCTAAAGCGCACCATTGCGCAGTGTCAGACATGGAGACGGGGTTAGGACCGCAGCAAATCCAAACTTGATGCTTAAAAGGTGTTGATGATTTCGATGCCGTTTTCCCCGAGAAGCTTGCCGGCAACACCGGTCCTGGCACACGAGGGGCTGTTGCGGCACAGGATCGCCAGTTTGCATCGCATCTTCTTGGCAATGGCAAGCGTTGCCTCGGCTCCCGCCTGGAAGGCAACGGTCACCTCCTTGCCGGTCACGTCGTTGCGCTTCGCCTTGTCGGCGCACGTTTCGTAGATCCGCCCCTTGCGGCTCTTCACTGGTGGGCGAGGTGTGGGCAGGCCCCCAAGTTCCTCCGGGCAGACAGGAACGATTTCCACCTTCGGATTGTCCCGGATGAATTTCTGCACGGTCGATGACGGCCGAACGGCCCGGCCGTGCCAGCGGCATGGGGTGCCGAGCAAACAAGCTGATACCAATACGTTCTTCATGGCTCTCCTCTCCAAACAAAGGTCCAGCCTGTGTCTTCGCTGTGGGGCGAGCATGGATCAAGTCGCGTTTTGATGTCACTTTGCGTGTGCCTTCCAGTATTCGACGAACCGCTTACGGGTGCTGTCGCCCTTGTACTGCTTGTATTCGAGGGTCTGGTAGAGTCGGCGCATTTCTTCCCACAGGAGCGGATAATGCTCCTTGAGGCGGTCCCACTGCTCGTGCTTTTGGAACGGGCACATCCAGCAGGCCGTACGAACGAATCCCAGTTCATAGCCGCGCCAGAGAAGCGGTTTCACCTCTTCCAGGGCGCGCTCGTACTCCTCCTTGTCCACACCGAAGAAGGGGTTGAGTAAGCGCACGACACGCTCGCCGTCCTTCACCTCCTGGTAGAGGTCGCTCTTGCTGACCGAGGTCTTCTGGTCGCTGCGCCCGCCCCGCACGCAGATCACGTTCTCGCCCTCGTACTGCCGGATATGGCGGTTCACCGGGTCGTTGATGAACTTATGCAGACAGTCCCGGTACAGGGAGTCGGGCCACTGCTTCTTGCCGTAGTAGTACTGGATGATGTTCTGGCGGGGGCTGAGGAGCACGAGCTTCACGCCAGTCCGCTCGCAGACGCGGATGATGTGGGTGGTAAGGTCCGGGAATTCCGCGCCCGTCTCAACGAACACCGCCTCAAGCGGCTTCTTCATCTTCTCGCACACGCCCCGGGTCCAGTTGAGCGCGACGGTGGAGTCCTTGCCCCCGGAGAACTGCAGTACCACCCGGTCGCAGTCTTCAATAAGCGACAAGGCCTCGGGCTTGACGGATTCCAGTTCCGTGGCCTCCACCTCCGCTTCTTCATCGCCACCGCCCTTCGCGTCCTCCAGATACTTAGCGAGGGTCTCCTCATCAAAGCCGAGGTGCGAGAGGTCGTAATCGAGATCCTGCAGGGCCGCGATTTCGAGAGGCAAGAGCTCGAAGTCCCATTCGGCAAGCGTGGCCGTCTGGTTATCAGCAATGCGCAGCGCCTTCACCTTCTCGGGAGGAAGGTCGGCCACATGGACGGGGACGCTTTCCAGTCCCAACTTCTGTGCGGCTTTCAGTCGCGTATGCCCAACGATGATCACACCCTCGGGATCGACCACGATGGGCTGCCTGAAGCCGAACTCTCGAATGGAGTCGACAACGGCATCGACCGCCTGGTCGTTGACGCGGGGATTCTTTTCGTAAGGGGTGATGGCGTCGATGGCGCGATCTTCAACAGCAAGTGTCATGGGTGCTCCTCTCTTTCTCTGAGTCAATGGGATCAACGAACCTGACCGGGATGCCGAGTTCCCGGGCAATCTGGATTTCGGCCTGCACGCCGGTGCTCGATTCTCAGCCGGGCAGGCGCAGTACAATCAGCTCATCGCACCGCGCGAGCATGGACCGGTCATAGGCCTCCCAATAGGCCCAGTCGCCGGGCAGGCCGTGCCGGGAGATTGGATAGGCGTGGGCTATCGGGCTGAATATGTGCATGCCGGCGCGCATCATTTCGGCGGCGCAGGCGCAGACGGCGTGGAAGCGTTCTTCCTCAACAGAGGGGCTGTCGTCGGTGAAAGGGCTCGCCAGGTAGATCATTGCTCGCCCTCCCATGGAGTTCCTGTTTGACCGGTCCCGCCACTGCGATAAACTTGGTGTATGGACTCGGAGGATTGGTCATGAACTCGAACGAACGTGGTGGTCGAATGGGCTGGACCTTCGGGAGCCTTGGCGGCATTGCCTGGATTGCCGCACTTGGCGGCGTGTTGATGCACAAGGGCGATACCTTTGGCGGCGCGATCAGCCTCTGCATATTCACCATTGGTCTCGTTTACATCCTGGCCGCATTGCCCTGGCGCTGCCCCAATACACCCTTCTGGAAGATTTACCTCGGGCTCCTGGTGGTCATCTACGGTGCAGGCGTCTTCATCCTGTGGCGGTTCCTGCCTTACGAGCCCAATGTAAACGCAACCCAGATGCTGCCTCTCCTGGGCGGTGTGCTGCCGCTCCTTACCCCTCTCTTCATCTTCGGAAAGAAGACATGGGCCGAGATGCAGCGGAAGAACAACGAAAGCCAGAAGGCTGAGTAGTATCGTTCTACTGTTCATTTCGCACCCTCCGACGAATCGATAGGGGGCGTCAGTTCCTTCCAGTCACACCCCGTCCCGGCAGTATGCTCGGCCCACCGCTGGCGAATCACATCGCAGTAGCGCGGTTCCAGCTCCGTGCCCATGCACACGCGCCCCGTCCGCTCGGCCGCGATGAGTGTGCTCCCTGACCCGAGGAAGGGGTCGACCACGAGCATGCCCTTGTCAGTGCTGTTCAGAATGGCGTTCTCGATGAGGGCAACCGGCTTCATCGTGGGGTGGAGCTTATTGGCCGTAGGCTTGGGGTATTCCCACACGCTGAACTTCTGCTCGCCGCCGCCGTAGAACTTGTGCCGCTTCGCCCACCCGTACAGGATCGGCTCGTGCTTGTAGCAGTAGTCGCTGCGGCCGAGGACATGCACGTTCTTGGCCCAGATGAGCTGGTGCCGGTAAGGCATGCCGGCATCTTCCATGGTGCCCAGCATGAGGGGCAGCAATCCATTGGAGCTGGCCGTGCAGATGTAATAAGCCGAATGGTCGCCAAGGTGCGGTGCCCACGCCTTGAACGCCGCTGTCCACAGGCGCGCTGTCTCCTCCATCGTCAGGTGATCGTTCTCGATCTCCGTCTGGATGCGGTTCCCCTTGTCGGATGCATT
Organism: uncultured Planctomycetaceae bacterium; assembly: GCA_964389915.1. Classification (GTDB taxonomy): domain Bacteria; phylum Planctomycetota; class SZUA-567; order SZUA-567; family SZUA-567; genus CAYMGG01. The sequence goes on along the minus strand of CAYMGG010000358.1, from coordinate 2,093 downwards.
GAGGAACTTGTTCTTGTCGGCGTAGGACACCCCGTAGGGCGGGTCCGTGAACATTAGATCGATGGGCTGCCCGGCAAGAAGGTGCGCCACGGCCTTCGCATCGGTCGCATCGCCGCACAGGAGGCGATGCCGGCCCAGCTGGTAGATCTCGTTCACCACGCTGACCGGCGGCTCCGACTCATCGACATCCGGCACCGCATCCGCTTCCGTGGCCCCCTCCGCCGACTCCGCTCCCTCGCCCAGCAGCCGCGCGAGCTCTTCATCGGAGAACCCAAGATCGCCCAGGCTCCAATCGAGATCCTGCAGGGCGGACAGCTCGAGCGGCAGAAGGTCATAATCCCAGTCTGCGATCTCGGCCGTCTTGTTGTCCGCCAGGCGCAGCGCCCGGGCCTCGTCCTCGGCCAGATCGCTTGCCTGATGCACAGGGGCGTGGGTGAGGCCCAGCTTCTTCGCCGCCAAGAGCCGGGTATGGCCGCACACGATCACGCCCTTCGCATCGACGATGATGGGGCTGCGAAAGCCGAATCGCTTGATGCTGTTGGCCACGGCCTCAACAGCATCACCGTTCACGCGCGGGTTCTGCTCGTAGGGCTTGATGCTTTCCAGGGGCCAGGATTCGACCTTCAGGCCCGATGATTTCGGTGTTGCGGTGCTGGTCATGGGGATCTCCTATTTCGCGGCCGCTAGGGCCGTTCCTGTTTTTTCCGTTTGCCCAACAAAGTCTTGCCCGGCGCCCACTTCCCGCCGGGGGAAGAAGGAATTTTCCCGGGAAGGACCCGTGGCCTGCGCCCGGCCCGCCTGCCTGACCTGTTTTGTCACTGGGTCGGGAATGAGTCCGGTCTCTACCGCGAACTCATACACCGGGCAGAAAGCCTTGATGATTGCGCCGAAGGCATCGAGGTCGAGTTTGCCGGCGGCGCACGCCGCTTCGGCTTTGGCGATGCGATCCTTGAACCAGGCGATCACGGTGCCTGTTACGCGGACAAACTTCTTGCCGTCGATGGTGACAGTCTCGGCCCAGTAGTGCGGTTCGTCCGTGGTCCAATGCTCAAGGTCATTCGCGACCCACATGCCCAAGGGCTTGTGTGGAAGAACAGGCGCTTGTGCCATCAGGTGTTCAATGAGAGCCGCCTTGCGCAATCTGATGGATTCACGCTCGTCCGGAGAGAGCAGGCTGAGGTTTCCTTCCAACACGAGCCGGCCATCGATAACGCTCATGCCTAAGCCCAGTTCCTTGACGCAGGCGAGAATGGACTCAACGGTGTGAGTGAGCTCTTTCGGTGCTGCCAAGGCTGCAGTCATTCGACCTCCCATCGCTCGTAATTGGATTCATTGGCGTTGTTGGATGAGGGGTCTGCCGCCTCGCTGTCCTCGTCTGGAAGCCGAGCCGACGAGTCAGCATCGGATCTCAGGGTTGATCCCGGAATAGCACATTGCGTTGGGAATGGGAGAACGTTGCCTGTGTGTTCAGAATCTGAGCGGGTGACGCATGACGCGTGGTGACGCGTTTCTCCGCAACTTTTCTCATATAGGGAAATCTCTTCCCTATCGCGCGTACCCGTTATAGCGCGCGCGCTTTTATTTGAACTTACCCCCTGAAACGTGTCACATGCGTCACCCACTGATGTAAGTGGTTTATTGACAATGCCTTGATGGGTGACACGTTTCGATTTTGACGCGTCACCATGCGTCACAAACGCGTCACCCTTGGCGCTTTTGTTGGGAGTTTCGGGACATGAAGAGGGGTTGTCGGCTTCCCCAATATCCTCGTCTTCATCCTCCAGGAGCGATGGCTTCAGCCCAATCCCTTGCCACAGCCTTGCCGATTTGCTCCTCGACGGATGGAAACCCCGTTCCTGGAGCATCATGCCGAAGGCTTTTCGGCTGGGTTCAGGCTCGTGGTTGCTGTAGGCCCATGACACATATTTCTGGTAGAGGGCCGCCGAGGTGACGGTTGCTTCTTTCGCAATTACGCAGCACTCGCTGAAGAACTGCCCCAGAACATCCATCTCTTTCCGGTAAGAGTCGGTCGCCTCCTGCACCTGTGTAGCGTTGCGTAATTCGGCGAAGAAAAATTGATTAAACGGGTAGCG
>CAYMGG010000357.1:0-6353 GCA_964389915.1 uncultured Planctomycetaceae bacterium | reverse complement strand
GGCTGCGGGGCCGGGATCGCTCCGGCCGGGGTCAGGGCCCGCCAAGGCTCTTCCTTCCAGGCCGTATGCCAGGGATCGAAGCGCCAGAGCCGGCCGGCGGCCCGGTCCAGAACCAGGAAGGAGTCGCCCGCCCAGGCCACGGCCGCGGCCCGGCCGGTCCAGCCCGCGCCCACTCGCCAGGGCTCGTTGCCCGCGCAGCGGAGCGGCTCGTTCGGCCGGTCGTCGGTCCAAAGGCGCACGAAGCGGCCGCCGTCCTCGGCTGCGGCGACCAGCGTGCCGTCGGCGGAGACGGCCAGGCAGCGAACGCCCGGCAGCCCGCCCAGGCGCCGGCCGGTCGGCTCGCCGCGCGGCGAGAATTCCACCAAGCCCTGTGAGGAGGCGATCCAGGCCCGGCCGTCGGGCAGGCGGTCGAAGCCGGAACCGTAAAAGGTCCAGCCACCGGCGACGCGAGTGGCGTCGTCTTCGCGCAGTAGTTGGTCGGGCAGGGCGCAGGCCTCGCCGCCGCACACCGCCCAGGCTTGGCCGGCAGCAACGGTCAGCCGTTCGGCATAGCCCTTTACGGTCCGGGGCCAATGGGCGTTGAGCAGTTCCCGGCTGTCGGGCGCGAAACGGTGGACCCGGTTCTCCGGCCAATAGCCCCCGGCCAGCAGGTCGCCCGAGTGCGGCTCCAACCCCAGGGTGAGGTAATCCCATTTGGCGTCCGCCGGGCGGGGTAGAGCCAGAAGTTCGCCCCGGGCTTCGCCGGTCGGCGAAAAACCATAGACGCGATTGTCGCTCAGGGCAAATAGCTTGGCCCGTTCGCCCCAGCCGGTCGAATTATCCCGGGGCGTGGCCGCGAGGGATTTGAGTTTGTCCGCGATCTCGGGCGCAAGCGTGGTGAATTCCCCCCAAGCTTTGTCGACCTGCGGATTGCACTTGAAGATCTTGCGGTCAGGGCCGAGGGCGAAGACGGTCTCCCCGTCAAAGGCGGCCAGGCGCAGGCCGCCGGGGGCGGCCCGTTGTTCGGTCAGTTGCCATTCGCCCTCGTTCTGCTTGAACCCGTATAGCCGATCACCGGCTAGTGTCCACAGTCGCCCAGCGTCGTCGAGAAATACGCCCTCCGCTCCGAGGAACGGCAGGGCTTGGCCAGCCTCCTCGCTTTGTCCCAAAACTCCGGAGAAGACGATTTCGTCTGCGCCGCTGAGGGCGGGTAGAACAAACTGCAATACGAACAGACATAGAACAAGGCCTTGGGGCGTCAAACGACCGAACCGGTGGGGAGCTGATGGCCAAGGGCGGGCCTGATGGAATGGGCGCATGGGCGGATTCCTGAAGTGGACGGGGGCAGAAGCGGAGTACTAAAATCCGCGGGAGGGGGCGACCGCTCCCTCCCGCGGATTAATTTATTGCCCCAGGCAGAGTCGGCCGAATTCCCGGGGATTTTTGAGCGGGAAGAAACCCAGGGCCGACGGGTCGCGCTGCTCGGGCGAGTCGCGGTCGTTGACCGTGGCGGCCACGCCCAGGGCCGAACCGGCCGCCGGGGCGGTCGACGTCCCCAAGGTCTTCCAGGGGATGGCCGCTTCGTAGACCACCACCACGCCGCCGTCCGGCGCCGGGGTCGAGACGATCTTGAGCATCAGTTCGGCCGCCGGGATCAGGCCCACGGGGTAATCCTTCTGGTCGAAAGTCCGGGTGCGGTAAGCCTCGGGCCCGTTGCTGGTCAGGGCCAGGTCGATCTCGCTGTAGCGCTGGCGTTCGCCGCGGTCCACCAGTTCGTTGCCGGTCTCGACGTAGTCCTTGCCCGGGTCGAGATTGAGGGCCAGTTGCAGGCAGTCGTCCTTCCAGGTGTTGAAGCCGGTCTGGCGCTGGACAAAGGCGTCGTCGCGAACCTCGAAGGCCACATATAGAGCCTGCGCGTCCCAGGCGTAGCGGACCTGCACCGAGCTGTCGGCGTCGCCGGCATAGAACTCGGGGGTGCGCTGGAGCATCTCCGCACCGCGCAAGGCCAGGGCGGGGCAGGCGGACCAATCGCCCAGCTGACCGTCAATCTGCGGCGCTTGGCTCAGGCGGGGCGCACTCCAGAAATTGATCCGCCGGGTTTCCTTGATCGCATAACCGTTGTCCAATTCGACGACCAATTCCAGATCCCGCGCCACCAAAGGCGAGAGATCCAGACCGGAATAATCCAGATCCAGTTGAGCAACCTGGCCGGCCGGCAGCTTGAAGGCCGCCTCGCGGCTGCTCTCGGGCGCGCCCGGCAGGCGGGTTTTGAGCACGCCCTGGCGTTCCCGGCCTTCGGCTTCCTTGAGCGTGACCTGCAATTGCGCTTTGCCGTCCGCGGTGAAGGCCGGCAGGGCCGATTGCAGCGCGACCGGAGCGGCGACCTCCAGCAATCCGCCGGCGGCCGCCAGCGGCGTGCCCCCTTCCTCCAAGGTGAGAGCGTAGGAGTAGAGCCCGGTCCGGGCGTCGGCCGGGAGGCTGAGCTTCAGGCTGACTTCGCGGGTGGCGCCGGCCGCCAGTTCCAAATCCTGCCCGGCGGGGGCCACGGCCAGCTTGCGGTCCGGCGTCAGATTGAGCCGGGCGGAGAGTTTCCGGTCCGGCGCGGCGGCGACCGTGACGTTGACGGTCGCCTCTCCGCCCGGGAATCCGGTCAGGCGCGGCTGGGCGAGTTTGAGATATTTGTGCGCCGTTGAGCCCCAGACCTGGGGCGAGACGCCGGTGATGTATTGCGGTTCGCCGGTCAGGGTCAGCTCCAGCCGTCCGCCCGGGCAGGCCACGGAGCGGGGGTTGCCCATCCAGTCGTACACCGTGACCTGCGGCGCGCCCACGGGCAGCACGACCGGCCGGGGCGCGTCGCCGAAGTCCCACAGGGCCAGCACCAGGCTGTCCGGGCGCTCGTAGACATAGCCCAGGGCCGTGTCGCCCAGCCACTCCAGGCACTCCACCGCCTTGTGCCCCTCCAGCAGATAGGTCATGGCCGAGTAGGCGGCCGCAACCGGCTTGGGGGCCCACTTCTCCGGCCCCCAGTTGCGCTTGGGGTCGAGGTTGTAATAGAAACCGTAGCCGGCTTCGGCACCGGATCGATAGTCGACGGCGTAGAAGGCGAAGTTGAACTGCCAGCCCTCGCCCAGCATGATCAGGTTGGCCCGGACCAGCCCCCGGGCCTGGATGATCTCGCGCTCGACCTTCTCCTCGGTTGGATAGCCCTGTTCCGTGCCGTAGAGGGGCAGGACCTTGCCCAGGATCTGGCGCATCTTCTCCTTGCCCGAGCGGATCGTGAGGTGGAGGTTGTTTTTCTCCGGCGGCAGGCCGACATAGGGGTGGTTGGAGAAGCCGTCCAGGTATTTGCCCAGGCCCTTTTGGAGCAGTTCGGCCGTGGCCTGGCTGTTGATGTTGGCCTCGCAAGGGCCGATCACGCAGGCGTTGGGGTCGACCTCGTGCAGGGCCTGATAGGCGATTTCGTAGATGCGGATGAGCTGCTCCGGCGTGCCCTTGTAGCCCCAGGGATAGCACGGTTCCCAGGTGATCTCGTATAGGTGCGGCTTCATGGCCGGATAATGGGCGGGCAGGGCCTGGCCGACCTCGCGGCAGTAGTTGCGCCAATACTTTTCACCCTCGGGCGTGAGCGCGCCGGGGGCCTTGTTGTCGCCGCGCGTGCCGGGAACGGTCACCACGTCGTCGAACTTGAGGTCGCAGCCGTACAGGTTGGGCACGATGTAAGTGGTCCAGGGCTTCTCGCCCTCCGGCGTATTGACGAACCAGCCGTCGCCGTGGCGGGGCGGCAAGGCCTCGCCCTTGGCCTGGGCCGCACGCCATTTCTCGCCGTATTCGCCCAGCTTATCTTTTTCCAGGTCGCGCCATTTGTAGCCGCCCAGGAGCCAGCGCGCGCCCAGATAGGGCAGGACCTGCACCTGCTTATTGAATCCGCCCTGCAAACCGAAGAAGGTTTCGGACTGCGGATAAAGCGGGCGTTTGGCCGGATCGGGGACGATGGCGTAGGTGATGAAACCTTCCGGCCGGGAGAAGAGTTTGGGCAGAACCTGGCCGGTGGAGAGTTTGGCCAGGACGCGGAAGAATCCCATCTTGTCGGCCGGCGGGGCCCAGGTCGTTTGCCACTTGCCGTCGGCGGCCACGGTTAGCGGCAGTTCGGTCTTGCCTACTTCCTGATCCAGGGCGTCCACCGCGCGCAGACTCAATTTGAGGTCTTTGGTGTCGGCGGGATAGTTCTCGCCCGCAAAGGTCAGCTCGACTTTTTCGCCCCAGGCGAATGTGCTCAGTTCCGGGCGATTGGTGTCGCCGCTAAAGGTCGGACCGGTCGCGGCGGGGGCCGCCTCGTCGGCTTGGCCGGCCGGAGCGGCACCGAGTGAAACGAGCGCCAGCAGTCCGGCGAATAGAACTGCGGCCAAGGCGAGTCGGATCTGGGCGGACATGCTACGGGTCATGGGATTTCCTCCGGGTTAGGTGAGCCTGTGGGTTTGGCTGGTCTGGATAATGACGGTCGGACTCTGGGGAGGCGCCGGCGCGGGCCGGGTTTACGGCCAATCGCCGTTGCCGCCGTGGGCCTGGTCCAGCAGGATGTCCTTGCAGATGGAGCCGTGCAGCCAGCGGACATGGCCGTCGAAGAAAAGCGTATTGAGGCCGTTACTATGGACCAAGTCAGTATAGTTGATGATGGTGGTGTTGTCCCAATAGCAGACGGCCGAACCGTCCACGGTCCAGGGCATGGCCGAGGCCTTGCGCGGTTCGAGCGGACCGCCGCAGCCCGGCACCTTGCCGCCGCCCACGGCATTGACGCAAAAATTGACGTTACGCCAGTCGCACCAGCCGCTGGGCCATGCATCTTTGTTGGCCGGGCAGTCGAGCAGCTTGTAATCCGGATCGTGCTTCGTGCCCGTCCGCCAAGGTCCGGTCATGTAATTGCCGACCGAGCCTTTGTTGGGAAAAAGGGACTGGAACCAATACGAGTTGTCCACGCCGGTGTAATAGTGGGGCCACAGGCGGTTGGCGTTGCGGTATTCGTCGGCGATGAGGAAGAGTTGGCGCTCCTGGTTGGCGCAGGCGGTGGTGTAGGCCGCCTGGTGGGCCTTCTCCAGCACCGGCAGCAGCATGGCCGCCAGGACCGAGATGATGGCCGTCACGACCAGCAGCTCCACCAGGGTGAAACCGGCCTGGGCGCGGCGGCGGACGCGGGTGGCGAACTCGCGCCCACGCAGGGGACGGGCGGGCGGCGGCGTGGCGGCCGGACCGAGCGGCGCGACGATTTCCACGTCCGGCATGGCAATCTCCTTTTCGAGGGGGGCAATATATTGCGGCGCGGCAGGCAGCCAGCCGCGAGTTTCGGCGCGGGAGCGGTCGAGAACCCCCATGTCGATCGCCAGTTCGCAGATTTCGGCCAGTCGGCCCTGCTCGGCCAGGAAGGCCCGCTCGTCGACAATGGTCCGCTCCGGAGTGGTGACCCGCAGCAGCCCGCGGGGCTGGCAGTCGGCCGGCGTCAGTTCCGCTTTGTTCAGATGAATGTTTTCCGGCGGCTTTTTGCGAAAATCAGGCGGAACAGTCAGGCTGACCAGGGCCGGTTCTTGCGGCCAGAGCCCGTGGAAATAAAGGGCGCTCGTGTGGCTGACCACCCCCAGGATTTCCCCCTGGCGGTTGCGGCTCCAAAGGCAGCATTTGGTCAGCTTGGCTTCGTGATGGTCCGGATACCAGGGCAGGCGGTAGATGCTGTACTCCTCCCGCCGCCAGTTCCCTTGTTTAACATGGTAATTCTGATTCGAGTAGGTATAGCCCAATTCGCGGGCCTGCGTGGCCGTGAAAAAGCCGGCCTGCTTTGCGGCCAGGTTTTTGAGCGCTTCGTCGCGCTCGAACGCCACCCAGGTTGAGTCGTGATGGGGTAGAACGGTCATGTCAACTCGCGATTAGGGACGAAATTTTCCACGCAAAACCCTCCTAAATATTTAATACTCCCTCCACAAAACAATTCAAACTGGAGCTTAAATAAGTTTGTAGGGTTTTGTCGGGATTAGCTAGGCGTGACGGAACATCAATTCTGACAGTAAGTAATGATTATCAGGTTGGCGGCGGGGGTAGAGGTTAATTTCAATAAGCCTACCTATACGAAAAAAACTCCCAGGCCTTTCCTGGCACTCTGCCCCCGCGCTGTGGAGATTGGCAAATCCAGGATTAGGCATTTGAAAGAAAGGTATGAGGCGGGCGATTCAGGGCTGAACGCATCAACCTGATAGAGTAGCTGAACGTTTTTGCCGGGGCCCGGGGGAAAAATTTTCGCGCAAAAGACGCCCGGCAAAAAGTCGGTTACCCTAGGATCACAGTACACGAATATTTTCACAAGAGATTGAGGGCGGACAGATGCGGATCTG
>CAYMGG010000356.1:0-6377 GCA_964389915.1 uncultured Planctomycetaceae bacterium | reverse complement strand
CATGGTGGTGTTGGAAACGGACGGCCTGGTGGCGGTCGCCTCGGAGGAGGTCTCGCTCAACCGGCTCTTCCCGGGCGCACCGCTGGACACCTACGAGCCCTTTCCCGGAGCCTATAAGACATGGCAGTTATCGACGCTGGCGCTGTCAGCATAACCGAGCTCAACCAGACCGTCCGCGCCCTGGCCAAGCAGGGCGAGGCCGAGATCGAGATCCGCAATCCCGACGCCCGCCATTTGATCTGCGTCGGGGTGATCGGCCGGCCCCGGATCAAGGTCCGGGGCAGCGCCGGCTATTTCTGCGGCGGCCTCTGCGACGGCCTGGACCTGGAGATCCAGAACAACGCCGGCTGGGGCGTGGCCGACAACCTCATGGCCGGCACGGTGGTGGTCGGCAAGAACGCCGGGGCCATCCCCGGCGTGGGCCTGCGCGGCGGCCGGCTGGTGGTCAAGGGCAACCTCGGCAGTCGGGCCGGGGCGATGATGAAGGACGGCACGATCATCGCCGGCGGCAAGGCCAATTTCATGGCCGGCTACATGATGATGGGCGGACGGCTCATCATCTGCGACGACTGCGGCGCGGGGCTGGGCCAGAACATGATTAGCGGCTGCATCTACGCCGGCGGCCGAATCGAATCGTTGGGCGACGACGCCGAATACGCCGAGGTGGGCGCCGAGGAGCTGGAGGAGATCCGGCAACTTCTCGCCGAATTCGGCCTCAAGTGCCCGCCGGCTTTCAAAAAAATCGTGTCGGCCGGCAAGCAGCTGCATTACGCCAAGCAGGAGCAGCGCCTCAACCCCAAGAAGATCACCGTTCCCGAGGGGCCGATGTGGGACAAGCGGCTGGTCGAGGACATCGCCGTCAAGGCCGACCTGGGGCGCTACCGGGTGCGCAGCTTCGGCTCCTCGCGTTACGTCCCGACCTTTGACGACATCGCCTTTCGGGTCAGCCCCGAGGCCATGGCCGGCCAGAAGCACGCCCTCTCGCGCTGCAACCTGAAGACCGTGCTGGGCGACAAGTTCGCCACCCAGCCCCTGCGCCTGGACCTGCCGATCCTGATTGCGCCCATGAGCTACGGCGCGCTCTCCAAGCCCTGCAAGATCGCCCTGGCCAAGGCCTCCAGCCTGGCCGGCATCGCCATCAACAACGGCGAGGGCGGCATGCTGCCCGAGGAGCGCAAGGCCGCCGACAAGATGATCTACCAGTGCCTCTCGGGGCGCTACGGCTTCTCGCCTCACGACATGTTGCAGGCCGACGCGGTGGAGATCTACATCAGCCAGGGGGCCAAGCCCGGCCTGGGCGGCCAGCTGATGGGCAGCAAGGTCACGCCGGAGATCGCCTTCCTGCGCGGCCTGCCCCAGGGGATCGACATCCGCAGCCCCAGCCGCCATCCCGACGTGCTCGGCGCCGACGACCTGATCATCAAGATCCAGGAATTCCGCGAGGTGACCTCCGGCCGGGTGCCCATCAGCCTCAAGATCGGCGCTGGCCGGATCGGCAACGACATCAAGATCGCCCTCAAGGACACGGTCGACTTCATCGAGGTCGACGGCATGGAAGGCGGCACCGGGGCCAGCTCCTCGGTGGTGACCGACAACGTGGGCATCCCCACCCTGGCGGCCATCGTCCAGGCCGTCGATGGGCTGGAGGAGATCGGCTGCGCCGGCCAGTTGCAGATCGTGCAGATGGGCGGCATCCGCGACGGGGTGGACGCGGCCAAGGCCATCGCCTTGGGCGCGCACGCGGTGGCGGTCGGCACGGCCACCCTGGTGGCCATGGGTTGCACCGGCTGCATGACCTGCCACACCGGCCGCTGCCCCCGGGGCATCGCCACCCAGACTCCGGAGCTGGTCGCCAAGCTCGAGATCGACGCCGCCGCCGACCGGGTGGCCTCGTTCCTGAAGAGCATGGGCACGGAGATGGCCGCCATCGCCCTGGCCTGCGGGGTCTCGGACATTCACGGGCTCAACCGGGAGCATCTGGTGGCCCTCTCGCCCCAGGCGGCGGAGGTCACGGGCCTGCCTTTGGCGCGCGAGGGAGCGCTTTCGGTCTCGGGGGATCTCTAGGGCTGACCCGGCCCCGCAGCCGATCGACTGACCATTGCCGCCGGCGAAACCGGATTAAGTCTTTTGAAGGAGTTTGAGCCGACTTTGGCGCAAAAAAGTTTTCTCAAGCCTAATGAAGGTTTTTCTCACTGACAAGGTGAACCATGACCGCTCAGCCGACCAATACCAACGAAGTGCCGCACCCGTATCCGCGCCGCATCCGCGAGCAGATCGAGGCCATGGCCAGCCGGCCGGACGAGGAGAATCTGCTCTTCGATCTGGCCGAGAAGCTGCGCATGCGCCGCAGCCGGCCCAAGCCGCTGGGGGCCATGCCCTTCCTGGGCGACATCGTGTTTCTGCCCGCCAACCTGACGCGGCTGGTCATCGACCCCTACCGCGAGGAGTGCCGCACCCGGACGCTCCTCGGCCGGCGCGCGGTCCGGCCGTTGGAACTGGCCGGGCCGGTGATCGTCGACGGCACGGTCGGCGCCGACGCGGCCGAGAGCGCGGTCCTGGCCGCCGGGGCCGGCCGGGGCGGGGTGGCCGTCCGGCTCAAGGCCGGTCAAACCCTGACCTTGACGCCCGGGATCAAGGTGATCCGGACGGTTCCGTATTCTTCGGATCAGAAGCTCGCTCCCGGAGCGGCCGACGCGATCGAACTGATCCCCGACACCCGCGCCGAGATCTCCGCCCGCGACCTGGCCAAAACCGCCGAAGAGCTGCGCGCGCGGACGGAAGGGGCGCCGGTGGGCGTGGCCGTCTGCCGCAAGAACGCCGCCCGGATCATCCCCGCCGCGCTCGATGCGGGCCTGGACTTCGCGACCGTCTTCTGCATGGAGAACGAGCACGAGGAATCGCCCTGGCCCGACGAGAGCGGCGCGCCGGTCATCGCCATGCTGACCGAGACCATGGAGCGGATCCGCGCCCTCAACCGCGAGGAGGATCTGGACCTGGTCTACTTCGGCTGCATCCAGTGCGGGGCCGACATCGCCAAGGTCCTGGCCCTGGGCGCGACCGCCACGCTGATCGGCCAGTCGGCCCTGATCGCCGTCCGCTCGGCCGAGAATTCAACCGCGCCGGAGGCGCTGGAGAACTATCTGCATGCGGTCTTCCAGGAGGCGGCCATTCTGGCCCGCTGCTGCGGCAAGACCGACGTGGGCAACCTCGAGCCCGAGGACCTGCGCGCCTTCACGATTGAAACCGCCCGGGCCACGGGCCTGCCGTTGGTGGGCAAGGACCGGCGATTCCGGATTTGATGCTCAACCGCCTGATAAAGAGGAGAACGACCGTGAGTGCCGCGACCAAAATCGAATCCTACCTGGACATCACCGCCCGCCCGGATCAGAAGGAGCTCGACGCGCTCTGCCACAAGCTCCAACGCGACGAGGTGCGGTACATCCTGGTTCAGTTCGTCGATATCCACGGCTCGGCCAAGGTCAAGATGGTGCCGGCGGCCTACGTCAAGGACGTCTATTTCGGCGGCGCGGGCTTCGCCGGCGGCGCGGTCTGGGGCAGCGGCCAGAACGCCAGCTCCCCGGACATGCTCTGCCGGGTCGACCCGCGCTCCTACACCCTGATCCCCTACCAGCCGGGCATCGCCCGCATCGCCGGCGACATCTTCGTCAACGGCCAACCGCATCCTTACTGCCCGCGCGGCAACCTGAAGCGCCTGCTGGATAAGTTCCGGCAGATGGGCTACGTCTTCAACGCCGGCATGGAGCCAGAGTTCTTCCTGGTCAAGCGCCGGGCCGACGGCTCGATCATGGTCGCCGACGACCAGGGCGTCGACACCCTCGGCAAGGCCTGCTACGACTACAAGGGTATCAGCCAGATGCTGCCCGTGCTGACCGAGATCAACGAGTGCATGCTTACCCTCGGCTGGGGTAACTACCAGACCGACCACGAGGACGCCAACGGCCAGTACGAGATCAATTACGACTACTCCGACGCCCTGACCACCGCCGACCGGCACACCTTTATCAAGATGATGATCTCGAACCTAGCCCTCAAGCACGGCTGCATCGCCACCTTCATGCCCAAGCCTTTCGGCGACCGGACCGGCTCGGGCGCGCACCTGCACTTCAGCGTCGCCAACCTGGAGGGCAAGAACGTCTTTGCCGCCAAGGGCGACGATCCGCGCGGCCTGGGCCAGGACAAGTTCGCCTATCATTTCATCGGCGGCGTGATCAAGCACGCCCGGGCCCTGAGCCTGGTGACCAACCCGACCGTGAACTGCTACAAGCGCCTACAGATCGGCAGCGCCCTGACCGGCAACCGCTCCGGCTTCACCTGGACCCCGGCCTCGATCAGCTACGGCGACAACAACCGCACCCAGATGCTGCGCTGCCCCGGCCCGGGCCGGTTCGAGGACCGCTCCTTCTCGGCGGCCAACAACCCCTATCTGGCCTTCGCCGCCTATCTGGCCGCGGGCATCGACGGGCTGGAGAACCAGATCGATCCGGGCGAGCCGATGATGGGGCGCAACCTCTACGATCCGCAGGCCAAGCGCGGAGAGCTGAAAATTCTGCCACAGACGCTGATCGAAGCGGTCGAGGAGTTCGAACGGGACGAGGTCGTCAAGAGCGCCCTGGGGCCGATCGCCGACGAGTTGATCAAGCTCAAGCATGACGAGTGGAAGGAGTACCACCGCCAGGTTTCGCAGTGGGAGATCGACCGCTACCTGACCTTCTTCTAGCCGCGGACCCCAGACCGCGATGGCCGGCAATCGCTCCCGGGGGAAGGCGCTAGACGCGCCTTCCCCCGGGGTTTGCGGGTCTCACCCGTTTCATCGTCTGGTTTGGGAATGAGCCGACAATAAGCCCAAATCGCTTCATATCAATTCAAGTTAATAGCAACCGATTTTGGGGCGCCTTTTTTGCAAAAAAGCTGCCCCAGACCCCGCCAAAAAACTCTCGCCTGGCTTCGCCTTTTCGAACGTTCAGATAACCGAATTCGAAGTGTCTAAAGTTCGCGCCCCACCGATTCGACGGGGAGGGGGCCGGGGGAGGAAAGCCCATCCGACAATCGCCCCTTTCATGCGGGGGAGCCGTGCCTGGGGCGTGAAGAGATGGGGCGGGGCGATTCCGGTAAAGGTTGCCAGGAATCGGGCCGATAATGAAAGAGAGTGTTTCCCGTAAACCTTGGTTCCCGCTCGCCTGCGGCCGAGCCCAAACGAGGATGGAATGGCTTCCCTTTCCCCGCTCTCGATCCAGCCGGCGCTGCTCCATCACCAGGCCGGGCGCAAGGCCGAAGCCGAACGGGCCTACATGCAGATCCTGGCCCAGCAGCCGCAGCACGTCGACGCGCTGCACATGCTCGGCGTGCTCTATTACCAGAACGGTTTCTACGAACGGGCCGAACCGCTTTTCGCCGCCGCCGCCCGGCTCGCCCCGCGCGAACCGGCGGTGTTTTCCAACCTGGGCGCCAATCAGCATGAACTCGGCCGCTATCCGGAGGCGGAGCAGGCGTTCCGCCGGGCCCTCGCCCTGCAACCGGACTTTCCGGGCGCGGCCTACAATCTGGGGCGGGCGCTGGGGGCGCTCGGCCAGGATCAGGCCGCCGGCGAAGCCTACCGGCTGGCCCTCCGGCACGACCCGGCCGATGCGGCGGCGCTGAACAATCTCGCCAACCTGGTCATGGCCCAGGGGGATTTGGCCGAAGCGGAAAAACTGCTGCTGCGCGCGGTCGGCCTGGCTCCGACGCGCTTCAATTTCTGGAGCAGTCTCGGGCAGCTGCGGAATCTACAGGCCAATCCGACGGCGGCGGCCGAGTGCGGCGGGCGGGCGCTGACCCTCAAGCCCGACTATGCGCCGGCTTACCTGGTCCTGGGGAACGCCCGCCTGACGCTGAACGATCCGGCGGGGGCCATCGAGGCCTTCGAGCGGGCCCTGGCCCTGGAGCCGCAGAACCGCTCCTGCTTCCTGACGCTGGTCCGGTTGCTGAAGGACAACTATCGCTTCGTGGCCCTGGTCGAGCTCCTGAAGAAATACCTGGACGACGATCCCTGGACCCAGGCGGAGCTGGCCAACGCCCAGTTGCAGATTTGCGACTGGGAAGGGCTGGACGAACTGCGCCAGGCAGTCCTCGCCCGGGCCAAGGGTTACGCCAAGGTCTTCGACACCTTCAGCCTGATCTGCCTCGACGCCTCCGACGAGCTGCTGTTCGAGTGCAGCCGCAAGTTCGGCCTGTTCTTCTTCGGCCCGGCCCTCCAGGCGCCCAGCCTGAAGCGGGCGCCGCCGGCGGTCCGCCCGACCCGGCGGCCGCGGGTGGGGTTTGTCTCCAACGATTTTCGCGCGCACGTGGCGGCGGTCATCGCCGTCGACCTGGTCGAAGCG
>CAYMGG010000355.1:0-6391 GCA_964389915.1 uncultured Planctomycetaceae bacterium | reverse complement strand
TTCGAACGTTCAGATGGACAAAATCGGCGCGGATGGATTTCGCACCTATTCGACGCTCATTAACTTGAACTGATATTAGCCCCTCCGGTTGCGGCGGGGCGCGGCCACGGGGCGCCGGCCCGGAGTTCCCCGGCCCGGTCAGGCGGGGTTTCTGAGACCTGATAGGCGTGGGCCCGGTACCTGGCCGGGCTCTGGCCGAAGTGGCGCGAGAAGAGCCGGGTGAAGTGGGCCTGGTCGCAATAGCCCAGTTGCAGGGCGATCTCGGTAATCGTCAGGCGGCCGGTGGCCAGCCAGTAGGCGGCGGTGTTCAGCTTGGTGGTCTGCACCAGTTCGGTGAAACTCTGGTTGAACAGTTCGCGCACCGCCCGGCTGGTGCGCGAGGGCGAGAGGCAGAGGCGCGCGGCCAGTTCGTCCAGGCGGGGGACCCGGTCGAGATGCTCCTCGATCCAGGCCATGATCTCCCGTCGCCGCTCCTGGCCCAGCGGCGCGGTCGCGGCCGGCTCGTCCATGAGCCGGCCGATCTTTTCCGCCACGCATAGCAGCAGATGGCGGCAGTCTTCGAGTTGCCGGGCGAAATCCGGCGCCGCGGCCGCTTTCGGCGCGAAGCCGCCCGCGAAAAGCACGCCGGCGAAAAAATCCCCCGCCATGATCGGCACCGCGATCTCCCGCACGCCGCAGGGGCAGGCGTAAGTCAGGCCCTGGGGGTGATCGGCCAGGTTGCGGTGGACGGTTTTGCCGTCGAATTGCTTGCAGGCTTCGATATTCTCGGCGCGCACCGGCTGGCAGGCGGGGCTGTGGTGCCACTGCCAGTAGCCGGGCAGCATGGCCCGCTGCAAGCGGTCGTGCAGGCAAAGGCTCAGGCCCAAGCCCCGTTCCGTCGCCTCCAACAGCCGGACAATTTGGCGTGACCGGGTGCTTAAGGGAATATTTTTGCGGCCCATTCCGCCTTGCCTTTAACGATAATATTTAAATAACAGCATGATCGTACAAAATATCAGCGTGCGGATGCAAGCGCAAACGCCGGTCGGGATGGTAGACTGGTTTATATCTGCGGTACAACCCATTATGTAAAGGACGAACCATGTCAGAGCAGGAATGTAAAGTCGTGACGCCCAAGGCCGCCGGTCGGGCCTGGTACGAGGAGGCGCGGGAACTGCCGGCGCTGGCCGAGTCGGAGGTGCTGGTCTGCGGGGGAGGGCCGGCCGGAATCGGCGCCGCGCTCGCCGCCGCCCGCCGGGGGGCCAAGACCACGCTGATCGACGTCCACGGTTGCCTGGGGGGCGTCTGGACCGCCGGCCAGCTGACCTGGATCTTCGAGGGCGACAATCCCGGGCTCGCGACCGAGATCGCCGAGGCGCTGGTCGAAATGGGCGCCCGTCGGGGAAAATTCCGTCGGACCTACAGCTACGACGTCGAGGCGATGAAGGTGCTCTGCGAGCGCCTCTGCCAGAGCGCGGGGGTGAAAATCCGGCTGCATACGCGGGTGGTCGACGCGGTGCGCGGCGACCGCGGCCGCATCACGCACGTCCTGACCGAGTCGAAATCCGGCCGCGAGCTGTGGCCGGCCAGACTGTTTGTCGACTGCTCCGGCGACGGCGACCTGGGCGCCATGGCCGGCTGCGGCTACGATCTGGGCGGCCCGGCCGGCGAGTTCCAGCCCTGCACGCTGATGGGCCTGATTGCGGTGGAGGACGTCCGGCAAATCGCCGAATACATCTCGTTCTTCGACCAGGAGGCGCCCGATTGGGCGAACCATCAGGCCTGCATCGACAAGTTCCAGGCCTTGATGAAGCAGCTGGGGATTTCCCTCTCCTACGGCCGGCCGACCATCTTCCATGTCGCCGGCAATCTCTGCGCGCTGATGATCAACCATGAGTACCGCGTCAGCGCCCTGGACGCCCAAGCCATCACCGAGGCCACGCTGCGCGGCCGCGCCGAGATCTACCGCGTGGTGCAAGCGCTGCGGACCCTGGGCGGCGGCTGGGCGGGCACGACCCTGGCCGCCACTGCCGAACAGATCGGCATCCGCGAAGGTCGCCGGCTCCACGGCCTCTACCGTCTGGTGGTCGACGATCTCCAGCGGGGGGCCGAGTTCGCGGACCAGGTTTGCAGTTGCGGCTTCGGGGTGGACGTCCATTCGCCCGATCCGCAAAAAGATAAAGGCCTCAGCAATGCCGGAGTGAAGGCCCGCCGGTATCAGATCCCTTACCGGGCGCTGGTGGCCAGGGAGGTGGGCAATCTGCTGATGGCCGGCCGCTGCATCAGCGGGGATTGGCTGGCCCACGCCAGCTACCGCTGTACCGGCACGGCCGTGGCCACCGGCGAAGCGGCCGGCCGGGCGGCCGCCTTCTGCGCCCGGACGGGGCGGCTGCCCGGGGAGGTCGCCTGGGCGGAAATCGCTGACCGCTGAACCATGTTTGAAAATTACGGTTTAGCGCCGGCGGCAACGCCCGCCGCCGGCGCTTGCGCCCCGACCCGCGGGAGACTATAATTAAAGTATGGCTGGGGGCGTCGGGCCGTCAGTCACCGTGCCAGGGCAGAAAGGACCAACCATGACCCAGCCGCAGCGCAATGCCCGCCAACCTTATCGCCCGCCGCAAATCACCGACTTGGGCGATTTTCGCAAGCTCACGCAGACCACGGGCACCAAGGGCGGCGCGAAAAATGACGGCAAGGGGTTGCCGGCTACGCGGTTTTAATGGGCCCGCCGGCCACAGACCGAAGCTTTATTCACCACCGCGCAGGCCTCGAGCCTATGTTCCGGATCCGGCTGCACCAACTCGCCATCGATCTGCCTGAGGATATTTACGCCTCGCTGGCCGACTCGCCTTTTTTTGCCCCGCTGCTGGCTGATTTTCCACCCGAACGGTCCCCTGCGGCCGTTTTGGCGGACGTGACGGTCCGGCGTGCGGTCTGGGGGGCGGACTGGCCGGCGGGCCGGCCGGTATTGGAATTGCCGTGGCCGGATCTGGAGACTTATGGAAAACTGGCCGGGCCGGAGCCGGCCGTCCACTGCCTGGCTTGCGACGGCGGCCGGGCCGAGGTCGAGGCGGAGCGCGGGGTGATCCGGTGCGAACTGGACCCGCGCCGGCCGGGAACGATCCTGGCCCTATTCGGCGCGGCGCTCTCCTTCTGTCTGCTGGCCAAGGGGCGGGAGGTCTTCCACGGCACGGCCTTGGCCCAGAACGGACGGGCCGTGGCCCTGCTCGGGCCTAGCGGCAGCGGCAAATCGACCCTGGCCGCGGAGCTGATGACCCGGGGCTGGGCCCTGCTGGCCGACGATCTGCTGGCGCCGGTTTGCGAGGCGCAGGCGGTGCTCTGCCCTCGCGGGCTGCCGGTGCTGAAGCTCTGCCCTCCCTCGCAGGCGGTTTTCGCCGCCCGCTTCCCGTTGGCCGCTTGCCGTTCGGTCGATTTGGGCAAGCATGTCTACGCCGTCCCGCCGGACGGTAAAACGCCGGTGCCGCTGGCGGCGGTCTATTGGCTGGAGGCCGCCGAGCCGGCGCCGGCGGTTGCGGAGTTGACGCCGCTTGGCGGCGCGGATTTTCTGACCGTGTTGCTTAAAAACCCCTATAATAGCTGCGTAAATAATCCGACCCGGCTTCAGCAGCAATTCGAATTCTGCGGCCGGCTGGCGCGGGGCGTGGCCGGCCGGCGATTGCGTTTGCCGCACGATTACGCCCGGCTGGCCGAGGTCGCCGCCCGGGTGGCGGCCGAGGCCGCCGCCCTGACGCCGGGTTGAGCGGGGCACGCGGTTCTGGGGGCGCACATGCCGATGCTGCCGTACGGATACCATCTGGGCGAACGCGGATTGCGCGGCCTGTATGCCTGGGCCCGCCGCGGTTGGACCGCCTTGGGCTTGGGGCTGCTCTCCGATGCGGACCTGGAGCTTTTGGACGGACTGCATTACCGGCACGATCCCCTCTACCACCAGGCGGCCCATATCGAGGCCGGGCTCTGGGATTGGGAGCGGGCCATGCTCGAAGGCCACGGGGCCGAACTGACCACGTTGACGATCCTGGGGGCGGGCAGCGGCCGGGAGGCATTGGCGCTGGCTGCTGGCCGCTGGTCGGTGAGGGCGTTCGAAACTCAGGCCGAGTTGCGGGAACTCGGCAACCGGTTCCTGGCCGCCAAGGGGCTGGCCCTGCGGATCGAGCCCATGCCTTATAGCGGTTTTCCCGAGTCCGCCGAGGCATCGGGGGGCATCATGCTCGGTTGGGGCCTGTACAGCGGGATCCGCGGCCGCGCGAATCGGCTGAACCTGCTGGCGGCCTGCCGGCGCAACCTGGCGCCGGGAGGGATTCTGTTTCTCTCTTATCTGCTGCGGTACGAACCCGACCGGGGAGCGCAAGCCGCCCTGGCGGTGGCTAACGGCTGGCGCCGTCTACTCGGCCGACCGCTCTGCGAACCGGGCGACACCCTGGCCGGCGGGTTTCTCCACTATTTCGCCGCCGGAGACGTCGAGGCCGAGTTACGCCAGGCCGGGTTTGCGGTCGTCGGCGGCCGAGCCGTTCCCTATCCCCACCTCGCGGCCCGGGCCGAACCATGAGCGGGCCGGCGCCGGAAGACTCCGCCCGCCTCGGCGGCCGCCGGATCGGCCAGGTTTTACGGGCCAGCCTGGGGCTCTGCTTCCAGGCCGCGCCGCGGCTCTCCGGTCTGCTCCTGGGCGTCATTCTGCTGGAGGGGCTGGCGGCGGTGGGCAGCCTGTACCTTATCCGCCAGGCCACCGACCTGCTGGTCCAGGCCGTGGCCGAAGGCGGAAAAGGGGCGGCCGCCGCGGCGCTGGGCGGCAAGTTTCTCGCCCTGCTGGGAGTCCTGCTGCTCCAGGCCCTGCTTCAAGGCGTCCACCGCCACGTCGCCGAGGTCCAGGGGCGGCGAATAACCGAACTCGTCTGCCGAGATGTTTTTGCCAAAAGCCTTCGGCTGGACCTGGCGGAATTCGAGCGGCCGGAGCATTTCGACGCCCTGCACCGGGTGCTCAACGAAGCGCCGTACCGACCGCCGCAGATCTGGCAGGCGCTCGGCGCCCTGGCCGCCAGCCTGGTGGTCCTGGCCGGCACGGCCTATGTCGTCGCGACCGTCGAGTGGGTCGTGCTCCCGCTCTTGGCGTTGCTGGCCGTGCCGGGTGGGCTGTGGGGCTGGGCGCACGTCCGTCAGGTCCACCGTCACTGGCGGGAATGGACCGCCGATTCGCGGCGGATGGAGTATTTCGCCGACGTCCTCGGCTCGGCCCGGTTTGCGCCCGTGCTGCGGTTGCTGGGGATCGGGCCGCTGTTTCTGGAACGGTTCCGGGATCTCCAGCGAACGCTCGACCGCCGGCGTGCGCATGACCATCTCCAGGGCAGCCTGCGCGAATTCGGCTTTGCCGGGCTCACGTTGCTGGGCACCTTCGGCCTGCTCTGGTGGGTCACCGGCCGGGCTCTGGCCGGCAGCGTCACCGCCGGCGGGCTGATGATGCTGTTTCAAGCGCTGCGTCGACTGCAGGCCGAGAGCAAGAGCCTGGTTGACGCGGGAGTGCAGCTTTTCAACAATCTGCTCTTCCTCGAACAGTACGTGGCCTTTATGGAGCGGGAGGAGCGGATCGAAGCTCTCGTCGCCGCCGCGCTTCCCGAGCCGGCGCCCGGCGTTTTTCGATTCGAGGGGGTCACGTTCGCCTATCCCGGTGCGGACCGGCCGGCCCTGCGGGAGATCGAGGTCGAGCTCGCCCCCGGCCGCAGCTATGCCTTGGTGGGCCCCAATGGCAGCGGCAAGTCGACCTTCGTGAAACTCCTTACGCGCCTGTACGACCCGGACCAAGGCCGCGTCCGGCTCGCCGGCCGGGACATCCGGGAGTGGCCGGCCGCCGCTTATCGCCGCCGGTTCTCCGTCCTGCCGCAGAGCGAAGGGCGCTTCGAGTTGACGGCCGCGGAAAACATCGGGCTGGGCGATCCGGCGGCCGGGCTGGACCGCGAGCGGATTCGCGCCGCCGCGGCGCGTTCGGGCGTGCTCGAACGGCTCGAGGTTTTGCCCGCGGGCCTCGATTCGCCGCTGGGCCAGGAGTTCGCCGCCGGCGCCGAACTAAGTCCGGGCGAGTGGCAGAAATTGCTGCTGGCGCGTGCGTTTTACCGTCCCGCGCCGGTCCTGATCCTGGACGAGCCGCTGGCCACTTTGGACGCCCTGGCCGAAGCCGCGCTGATCGAGAGTCTGTTTGCGGCGCCGAATGGAATCACCCGCCTGATCGTCAGCCATCGCCTGGCGACCGTGCGGCGGGTGGACACGATCCTGGTCTTCCGCGCCGGCCGGATCGTGGAGGCGGGAAGCTTCGCCGACCTGATCCGAAAGGACGGCGAGTTCGCCCGGCTCTATCGACCGCAGGCCGAACTGTACCAGCTTTAGGCGTCCGCCGCCGGAGATG
>CAYMGG010000354.1:0-6415 GCA_964389915.1 uncultured Planctomycetaceae bacterium | reverse complement strand
CTTTTTTGCAAAAAAGGTTCCCCGGGCCCCTCCAAAAAACTCTCGCCAAGCTTCGCCGTTTCGAGCGTTCAGATGGATAAACTCGACGCCTGTCCCTTACGCGCGATTCGCCCATCTGAACCGGCCGCGGGCGCGAAGCGTTTGCTGCGTGTGCGGCACGCACTTTTCCAAAAAAGTTCTCTCAAAAACGACTCGCTTTTGTGGGTTCCCATAACGAAAAGACAGCCATGAAAAAATTCCTTCAATTCGGCGCGGGCAATATCGGCCGGTCCCTGGTGGGCGAGATCTTCGCCCGGGCCGGTTATGAGGTGTGTTTCGTCGACGCGCTGCCCGAGGTGGTGGCGGCCTTGAATGCGCGGCGGTCATATGTCGTGCGGATCAAGGACGACCTGCCGCCGGGCGCGCCGGCCGAATTGACGGTAAACAACGTGCGCGGGCTGGCCGCCGGCGATACCGCGGCCGTGACCCGGGCCGTGGCCGAGGCGGACCTGATCGGCACCTCGGTCGGGGCGGGCGTATTGCCTAAAATCTGGCCCACGCTGGCCGCCGGGCTGGCCCAACGTCAAACGCCGGTCTCCATCCTGTTTTGCGAGAATTGGCGGGGCGTGGCCCAAAAAGCCCGCGCCGCGCTGCGGGAACTGTTGCCGGCCGGTTACCCGCTGGACGAGCGGATAGGCTTGGTGGAAACCAGCATCGGCAAGATGGTGCCGATCATGCCTCAGGCCGTCCGCGCGCAAGACCCGCTCGAAGTCTGGGCCGAGGCCTACAACCAGATCATCGCCGACCGCGAAGCCTTTATCGGCCCGCCGCCGGAGATCGCGGGCCTGAAACTCTGCGCCCACTTCGAAGCCTACGTGGACCGCAAATTATTCATCCACAATCTCGGCCATGCGGCCGCGGCCTACCTGGGCTTTCTGGCTGGGCACAAACTGATCTGGG
Source organism: uncultured Planctomycetaceae bacterium (assembly GCA_964389915.1). Lineage (GTDB taxonomy): Bacteria > Planctomycetota > SZUA-567 > SZUA-567 > SZUA-567 > CAYMGG01. The sequence continues at coordinate 5,476 of CAYMGG010000354.1, read as the reverse complement.
AGTGCCTGGCCGATCCGGCCGTCCGCCCGGCGGTGGAAACCGTCATGCGCGAATCGGCCCGGGCTCTGGCCCGGACCTATCCCCAGGCCTTCACTCTGGCCGACCTGGAGGAGCATGTGGCCGACCTGTTGCGCCGGTTCGCCAACCGGGCGTTGGGCGACACGGTCTTCCGCGTCGGCCGCGACCTGGGCCGCAAGCTCGCGCCCGACGACCGCTGCCTGGGCGCGTTGCGGCTGGTCCAGACCGCCGGCGGCGACCCGGCCCCGTTCGTCCGGGTGATCGCCGCCGCCCTGCGGTTTCGCGCCACTGACGAAAGCGGCATTTCCTACCAACCCGACGTCGAGTTCCTGGCGCAATTGGAACGCGAAGGCTTGCCGGCGCTCCTGACCCAACACTGCGGACTGGATGCGGCCCGCGATGCGTCCCTCTTGCAGGCCATCGAACACGAATATTTGAGCTTGGCCCCCAGTTGATTCCCGGCCAGCTTTCTGTAGAACGCAAACGCCGACCTATGGATTCATAACCCATAGGTCAGGATATTTGCGCACTAAGCGTAACGCCGCGAAATACGCCCAACTCCAGAGAACCGCCGCTGCCCTGCCATCCACCCCGTCCCCTCCCGAAGAGAGGGGGCGTTCGACCATCTGAACGCGCGAAATGACAAAGTTGGATGAGAGTTTTTTGAAGGGGTCAGGGGGAACTTTTTTGCAAAAAAGTTCCCCCTGGAGTTAGCTTGTTTGACGGGGCTTGAACTCACCCTTTGCGCGCGGTCATCAGGAAGACCGGATACTCCCGCATCTCGCCGGCCGCGGTGGGTTTGTTGACCAGATGGGCGGTGATGAAATCCGGAGTTACAAACCCGGCGGCCTCGACCAGCGCGCCCAGCGTTTCTCGGGCAAAGCCGTTGTGCGGCACGGGCTCGGTTGAACCGGAGTGAAAGCTGCCGTCCTCCGCGTCCAAGTCGGCGACGGCCAGGAAACCGCCCGGTCTCAACAGTGACGAAAAGCGTTTCAGCACGGCGGCGGTTTCGCGGACATGATGCATGGCCATCGCCGAGACGATTAAATCGAAGCCGCCCAGCGGCAGGGGCGCGGTTTCCAATTCACCCCGTTCGACCGTCAGATTCACCAAGCCCAACGCTTCGGTCTTTTGGCGCAAAACGTCGATCATCCCCTGCGAAGAGTCTAAGCCGACGATCCGGCCGACGCGCGGCGCGAGTTCGACCGTCACCAGGCCCGTGCCGCAACCGAAATCCAACGCCGTCCATTCCGAAGTCAGCGGCACTCTTTCGGCAATCGCCGCCGCCAATCGGCGCGCCAGCGCCACCCGCCGGGGCTCCTCGTCCCAGCGCGCGGCGGCCTGGTCGAAATGATTCGTCTGGCCCATGAATTTTTCCTTTCTCAATCTCCCGCCGGCCGGTCGCGCACCAGGGAGGGCGCCATGCCCGTCACCCGGCGGAACTGCCGGGAGAAAGTATAAGGATCGGGGTAGCCCAAAGCCATGGCCGTATCGCCCACGCTCAGGCCGCCGGCCGAGAGCAGGAACCGCGCGTGCCGCATGGCCTCGCGCAATTGGTACTGCTTGGGCGAGAGTCCGACCTGGCGCAGAAATTTGCGCGCGAAATAATCCGGCGCGTATCCAGCGAGCTCAGCCAGTTCGCCCAGGCTGGTACGCCGGGCCGGATTGTCGGCCAGATACTGCCGGGCCGCTTCAATGCGCGGATCGGCGCTGGCCCCGGCGGCCAGCCGCTCAGCTTCGGCGGCAGTTTCGCATAGCAAGGCATGCAGTAGAGACGAACAGACCGGCGTATGCCGGTCGCCGGCCGCACGGTAATGGGCGAATAGACGCGCGCACAGCAAATCGAAGACGCCTTGATCGGTCGGTGTCAACGCCAAGCCCACTGGCCGCTCGGGCACGTCGACCGGCCGGCCGGTGCGATTGTCATACAATCCGAACCGCATCGGCGCGATGCGCGGGGGGTGGCGGCGGTCGTGATCGTGGGCGAACCAGACGCCTTTGTGCAGAAAGACGACGCCCCCGGCCTGGAGCGGCAGTTCCTCGCCGTCGATCCGGTAAACGCCCCGGCCGCCGCGAATATAAATCAAATGCCCATCGTGCACGCAACGAGGTTCGCGCTGCTCCCAACCCGGCGGCACGGTCAGGGCGTAGCAGCGGTGCAGGCGCAGATGGCGCTGCTCTGGCACGCCGGCCAGGTATTCGCGCAGCGCGGCCGCTCCGGCGGCGGGCGAAAAGTCGGTTTTTGCCATCCTTTCACCGCTCCTAGCCATTCCTTAATCCTTAATATATGGGATATATTTATATAAACCAAGTTTCGTTTTGACGGGAAATGCAATTAGGGGAAAGCTGGGGGAGAACTTTTTTTGCAAAAAAAGTTCTCCCCCAGCCCCCCGTTCAAAAAAACTCTCTCCGGCTTCGCCGTTTCGAATGTTCAGATGGACAGCTTCAGCGCTCACCGCTTACGAACGCGGAAAACGCCAAAGTCGCCCATCTGAACCGGCCGGACGCGCGAAGCGAGTTATGAGAGTTTTTTGGAAAGGGTTTGGGAGAACCTTTTTTGCAAAAAAGGTTCTCCCAAAAAAGGAGGAAAAAGTTCATGTCCCGCCGTCCCAACCTGCTAGTCATGATCATGGACGACCAGACGCCGAATACCATCCGGGCGCTGGGCAATTCGCACATCTCCACTCCACACCTGGACGCGCTGGCCGAGCGGGGCAGCTTCCTGCGCCCCTATACGACCGTGCCGGTCTGCACCCCGGGCCGGGGCGAATTTCTGACCGGCCGGACCGCGTTCCGCAATGGCTGCCGCTGGTTCGGCGAGCCGCTCAAGCGCGAGATCGTCACCCTGCCCATGGCTCTGAGCCAAGCGGGCTATCACTGCTGCCACGTCGGCAAGTGGCACAACGACGGCCATCCCCGCGACCGGGGCTTTGCCGAAACCCACCGGGTTTTCCACGACGACCTGATCGGCGACTACCGCGGCCAATGGATGAAGTTCGCCGACGGCGAGACCATCGTCAGCGGCCACAGCACTGAACTCTTCGCCGACGCGGCCGTGCGTTTCGTGGAGTCGGCCGACCGCGAAAAGCCCTGGTTCTGTTATCTGGCCCTGCATTCGCCGCATGATCCGCGCACCGCGCCCGCGCCCTGGAACACGATGTACGACGCCTGTCCGCCGCCCCTGCCGGACAATTTCCTGCCCGAGCATCCGTTCGACAACGGCGACATGATGATCCGCGACGAGCGGCTGGCAGGCTTCCCTCGCCGCCCGGCCGAGATCGTCCGCCATCGCAAAGACTATTACTCCATGATCAGCCATCACGACTTTCATCTCGGCCGGGTCATGGAAACCCTGCGCCGCACCGGCCAGGAGGAGAACACCATCGTTGTCTTCACCTCCGACCACGGCCTGGCCTGCGGCTGCCACGGCCTGATGGGCAAGGAGAACCTCTACGAGCACAGCGCGCGGGTGCCGCTCCTGATCGCCGGGCCGGGCCTGCCGGTCGGCCAGCGCTTTGACCGCGACTGCCTGTGCGGGCATTACGATTTCCTGCCCACCCTGCTGGAGATTCTGGAACTCGAACGCCCCGAAACCTGCGAAGGGACCAGTTATCTCGACGTGCTGCGTGGCTGGAAGACCACGGTCCGGCCCGACATCTGTGCCGGCTACCGCGATTGCATGCGCCTGGCCCGCGACGGACGCTTCAAAATGATCTATTATCCGCACCTTGACCGCACCCAGCTCTTCGACATTGTGGCCGATCCGGAAGAAACCAACGACTTACTCACCACCTGGCGGCGTCAGCCCGAGTCGCGCTGCTGCCCGCCGCCAGCCGCGCCGGGGCGGACCTTCTCCGAACCGGACCCCAACCCCGACCCGGCTCACGACACGATCTTCAATCCGCTCTACCGGCCGGCCGTCCCGGACGCCGAAGCGGACGCAGCGGTCACCCGCCTGCGCGGCATTCTGGAAAAATGGCAACGGGAGATGGCCGACCCGATTCTGGGCCAGTCGGTGGGGTATTGGCAGGGCTGACAAAAACGCGCCCCCGGGGATGAACCCGGGGGCGCGTTTTTCATTCCAAGTGAACCGCATACAATTGAGAGAACTTTTTTGCAAAAAAATTCTCTCAAACTCTTTCAAAAAACTCTCCTCATTTTAGCAACGCTTGAAAAGGCGAAGCTGTATGAGAGTTTTTTAGAGGGGGACCGGGGGAATCTTTTTTGCAAAAAAGGTTCCCCCGGAATCAATTATTAGCAATTGTACTCGGGGCTAGAGGTTACTTGCCGAACTCAAGCCGGACCGTGGCCAGGCCCAGGGGCGGCACGGTCACGCTTGCTCCGTCCTTGCCGGCCTTGGCCGAATCGGACTCGGCCGGGTTTTCCAGCAGATCGGTTTCGCTGGCGCTCTTCAGCTTGCCCAGCAGTTTCTCGTTAAGCTTGAGCTTGGCTGTAGTCTTCTTGCCGGCGGTTTCGTAGAGTCGCACGATCAAGCCCCGGCCGTCCTCGGCCGCCTTGAGGCTGGAGAGGACCACGGTTTCGGGTTCGAGTTTGACGAATTGGGCCGCGTTGGGCAGCTCGCCTTCGTGCACGTCCGTGCCGACCACCCGCAGCGGATGGTTCAGATCCCGGGCCAAGGCCGTGGCCTCGGCCACGGGCAGTTCGCCGCCAAAGGGCATCAGGGCCAGGTGCACCTCGTGCTGTCCGATCTCGGGCAGGATGTCCGGGCTGTAGCTGGAGCGGATCAGGGTCAGGCGCAGGGTCGAACCGTCCAGGCTATGGCCGTGCTTGGAATCGTTCAGCAACAGGCAGCCGCCGGTCTGCTTGCCGCACTTGCCCGTGACCTGCGCCCACTCCAGAGCCGGCACCTCCTCGGCTCCGTTCAGGGTACGGTCCACCGCGCCGAAGGGGATCTCATAGCGGCCGGCCGCGTCGGTCAGGTTGAGCGGCAGGGCCAGACGCAGGCTGGGGATGCCCGTCTGGTCGGTGCCGCGCTGGAACCAGACGCCGGTCAGGTGCACATAGAGGCGCGGATCGCCCTGGCGCAGTTCGTAGACCAGGGTGAAGTTCGATTCGCGCCACTGGAGATCGAACTCGACGGTCGCCTTGTACGGGCCGGAGAGGCCGCGCCGCACGGCCTTGATCTGGGCCGGCTCGGCGGCCTCGATTGGCACCACCGACCAGGCGCTGGTCGGGTGCGGCCGTTCGACGGCGAATTCCAGCACCGGCGCGGGCCGCGCCAGCTTGATCGCCACGAACCCGCTGCGCAGATCCCGCAGTTCGCGGATGCCGCCGTTACGCGGATCAATCCAGACCCGGGTGAATTCGTTCTCCAGTCCCTCCAGTCCTTCCTCCACCGGGTGGTAGCTGCAGGTCGGCTTCTTGCCCAATTGGCGCACGCCGGCGGCCCCGGCCGGGGCGGCGGGCTCGGCCGACCCGCGGGCGGAGCTCGCGAGGA
>CAYMGG010000353.1:0-6433 GCA_964389915.1 uncultured Planctomycetaceae bacterium | reverse complement strand
CCGACCGTGGCCATGCTGGTCGGTCCGACCGGGGTGGGCAAGACCACCACCATCGCCAAACTGGCCTTCCATTATTACGTCCACCAGCGGCTCAAGGTGGGGATCGTGACCGAGGACTTCAACCGCCCCGGCGCGCGGGAGCAGCTCGAACGGCTGATCCAACTCCTGGGCCTGCCGGTCTGGGAGGCCAACACCCCCGAGCGGCTGGCCGAGATCCTGGGCGACCTGGGCGACTGCGACCTGGTGCTGGTCGACACTGCCGGCCGCACGCCCCGCGACCGCGAGTCGCTGGAGCGCTTGGCGCGGTTCGTCGAGGCCGCCCGCCCCGACGAGGTGCATCTGGTGCTGGCCGCCGACTGCTCGGCGCGGGCCGCGGGCGAGAACGTGGCGGGCTTCGGCCCCCTGGGGGTCGGGCGGCTGCTCCTGAGCAAGCTGGACGCGGCGCCGACCTACGGTCTGGTCTACAATCTGCCCGCCCAGTCGGGGCTGCCGGTTTCGTACGTCACTACCGGGCAGGGCTATATGAACGAATTGCAGCCGGCCGAGGCGGAGTTTCTGGCCCGGCTGGCGGCCGGCGGCGAAAGCGTCCGGCCGGGCGAGCGGGAGGGCTAAACGGCGATGGAAGGCCGGATGGCGGGGCTCCTCTCGATCATGGCGTTCGCCCTGCTCCTGACCGCGTGGCTGGTACAGAAGGCGCGTTCGGCCACCGTGCTGCCGGTCGAGACCTTGATGGGCTATGCGGTGGTGGTGTTGTTCGTCTATATGTTCATCGGCCGGCTGGTGGCGCGGGTCGGCGTGGATTTGGTGCAGGAGGTGCTCAACGAGCAGCGCGCCCGCGAGGAGGATCGGCGGACCCGCGCCCGGCAGCGTTACAGCCAGGTCACCAGCGAAGAAGAGGAAGAGGCGGCCGAACCGGCCGAAGAATAAGCCGGCGCAACCAGGGGAATTTAAACCGGCGGCGCTTGATCGCCGCGGGCTTTGGGAAAGGAGCGTCTGATGAGTCGCAAACCGGAATATGCCTGTCCACCGTCGCCGTTCAGCGACGAAGAGGTGGACGCACTGTGGGAGCGGTACGTCGTCGAGCGCAGCCAGACGATCCGCAATCAGCTGATCGAGCACTACATGCCGCTGGTCTACCAGACGGCCGAGCGCATGGCCGGCAAGCTGCCCAGTTTCGTGGACGTGCACGACCTGATCGGCGCGGGCAACCTGGGTCTGATCGACGCGATCGACCGCTTCGATCCCTCCCGGGGCATCAAGTTCTCCACCTACTGCTGCACGCGCATCTCCGGTTCGATCCTCGACGAGCTGCGCCGGCTCGACTGGGCGCCGCGTCTGGTCCGCTCCCGGGTCAACCAGCTCGAGCGCACCCGCGAGGAGCTCGAATGCCTCCTCTCGCGCCGGCCCACTGACGAGGAGCTGGCTGAGCGCATGGAGCTTACGCCCGAGGAATACGACGCCCTGCTCAAGGAGACCCAGGTCAAGAACATGGTCTCCCTGGACCGCAAGTGGGACGAGGACGACGACCATGAACTCGCGCAGTTGGAGATGCTGCCCGACAACAACGCCGCCGACCCGCTGACCGAGCTGGTGCGCGCCGACCTCAAGGACATGGCCATCCGCGGTCTGTCGGAAAAGGAGAAGCTGGTCCTGGTCATGTACTACTTCGACAACCTGAGCCTCAAGGAGATCGGGGCCATCCTCAACCTGTCCGAGAGCCGGGTCTGCCAGATCCACGCCCAGACCCTCGATTTCCTGCGCCAGAAATTCCTGGCCCGGCAGGTGACCTCGACCCACGATTTCTAGCCTCGATGGAAGGCTGAGTAACGTTTGGATTAAGCGGTTAAAGTTTTGCGCCTGGCGGCCGTTAATGTATAATATAGGGATAGGAATTATGCATTACAGGCTTGATGGAGCGAGCCGCCATGCAACTGTACAACATACAAGACAACTTGAGCAAAGCGCCCCTGGCGCAAATGCATCAGGAACGCCCGGCCGAGGTGGCGCGAGCGGTTGATTCCACGCATGTGCGGTTCAACAACGAACTGGCCCGCCAAGCCGACGAAGTGGTGGTGGCCGCGCAGCAAACCGAAAACGCGAGCATCCGCGAGGATTCTGAGAGCGATCGCCAGGCCGGCAACCGCCGCCGCCGCCGCCGGCACCAGTTCGCGGAACAGGAATCCGAAGCCGAACCGGAAAATCCCCCGGAAGCCCCCGCCGATCCTTCTGCCCATATCGACATCACCATATAAATAACCCTTCGGGTTAATTCCCTGTAGTTTCTCCTCCTCAACGGCCGATATTAATTCTATCGGTTGTCCGAGAATGAGGAGAACGATACGTGTCGACCCTGAATCAGGCCGGACACCCGGCGATCGACGTTTTTTTGACCTATCTGGCCCACGAACGCAACATGTCGGCCCATACGGTGCGCAATTACGGCGTCGATCTGGCCCAGTTCCACGAATACCTGGCCGGCCAACAACTGTCCGAGCTCTTCCCCGCCCAGATCACGCACCTGCAAGTGCGCGGATTCCTGGCCCATCTCGACGAGCGGGGCATTTCCAAAAAATCCTCCGCCCGCAAGATCGCCGCGCTGCGCAGCTTCTACAAGCTCCTCCAGAAGCGGGGCCTGGCCGAAGCCAATCCGGTGCTGACCATCCGCACCCCGCGGCTGGAGAAGCGCCTGCCGCATTTCCTCAAGCTCGACGAGATCGAGCGCCTGCTGGAGGCCCCCGGCGGTCTCGATTTCGGCGCCCTGCGCGACAAGGCCATCCTTGAACTGCTTTACAGCGCCGGACTGCGGACCTGCGAACTGGTCGGCCTGGACGTCGAGGACGTGGAACTCGCCGGCCAGGCGCTGCGCACCCGGGGCAAGGGGGGTAAGGAGCGGATCAATCCCATCGGCAGTTATGCGATCCGGGCGTTGCAGGCCTACCTGGAGGCGCGCGGAGCGCATCTGGCCCGGGTTCGGTTCGACCGGGCGGCCCTGTTTCTCAATTTCCGGGGCGCGCGCCTGACCACCCGCAGCATCCGCCGACTTCTGGCTCATTACGTGGCTCTGGCCGGTTTGCCCGACTATGTCTCCCCCCACACCCTGCGCCATTCTTTCGCCACTCATCTTTTGCAGCGCGGCGCCGACCTGCGCGTGGTGCAGGAGCTTTTAGGCCACGAGAACATCTCCACTACCCAGATCTACACCCATCTGACCAGCACCGAGGTTCGCCGGGTTTACGCTGAGGCCCATCCTCGGGCTGAAACCGCGCTCGAGCCAGGTTTTGCGGACTTGCCCGAGACGCGCAGCGCCTGACCGCTTCTTTTCCGGGGGAACTTGTTTACAAAAAAGTTCCCCCGGACCCCCTCAAAAAGCTCTCACCCGATTTCCTTCCCGGCAAGCATGCTCGCCGGGAGGGAGAGCGTTGTCCTAGGCGAAATGGAGCGGCAAAACGGCTCTGCGAGCTTCGCCGGCTTCAACGTGCGGCTGGACCAACGACCGGGAGCCCGGCTGGTGGCGGTTTTTATGTTAGCTCAAGTTATATCAATCCAAGTTAATTGAGACCGATTCAGGGGAACCTTTTTTGCAAAAAAGGTTCCCCTGACCATTCCAAAAAAACTCTCGGCCAGCTTCGCCGTTTCGAACGTTCGGATGGATAAATTCGGCGCGGATGGATTTCGTACCTATTCGACGATCATTAACTTGAACTGATATTATTGATGGCCGACCAACATGCCGGGCTGGCAAATAGGATGAGAAATTTTGGGAGAACCCGAGAACCTTTTTTGTAAAAAAAGGTTCTCGGAATTCAATCGGCATTACTGAAGCGGATTGTTGGCCCGTAAGGTCTTGCCCTCGTCCTGGAGGGTAAGCATGAATAGATTGCCGCGCGAGCCGGAATGTACTTTTAGCACAAGCTGGTTGGCTCCCGCCCGCAGTTCCAGCGGGAAGACCAGGGCCTGAGCGGGCGCGCCATGGTGGGTGCGCGCCTCGTAGACCAGTTGGCCGTTGAGCCAAAGCTTGGCGTAGTAATCCACGATCAGCCGGCAATAGCCCTTCTGTGCGGCCGGCGCGACGACTTCGGTCCAGGCGTAGGAGACGCCCCGGTCGCCGAAACCGGTCAGTGCCCGCAGGTCCACCCCCAGACCGCTCCCTTCGACCTTTTTCCAACGTACCGGGGAGTCGATCCCGGCGGCCGGCTGAAGGGCGGGCCGTTCGCCCAGCCCGACCTCGGGCCAGAAGGCCTGGTCGAGATGGGCCAGTTTCTGATCGGCCGGCGGCCAGGCGGCGCTCACGTCGCCAAACGGCCCCACCCAGGCCCAGGCGGCGGCCGGAATCGGCAGCCAGGGCATCCGGACCAGGCGCTCGCCCGTGTTGGGCCCCTGAGGGGCCAGTTCCGCGCCGGCCCCTTCGGCCCCGCCGACCAGCACATAACCCAGCTTCACCCCCTCGGCGCCGGCCCCGTTTTCAGGAATGGCCAGATGCAGGCGATGCTCGCCGGCCGATAATTCTTTGCCCAGCAACTGATAGCTGAAGCCCTTGCGGTGATTGCATACGATCTCCTGCAAGTCCCCGCCGTCCACGCTGGCGTGCAGCAGGCCGTATTTTTCGTCCAGGGAATAGAAGAGACCCACTACCGTGCCGCGGAAGGGAATGACCAGGCCGGCGCCAACCTCGCGGCTGGCCACGGCTCCGGGAAACCACTGCGTCCACCAGCCCGGCACCGAGTGTTCACGTTTCCAGCCAGCCCCGACCGCGATAGGCATCAGCCGGCCGTCGAGAATTAGCGGCCGAGGTGACAGCGGCGGCGGCGGGGGCGGCGGCAGAGACGCGGCCGTCGCCGCCGCGGCGAAATTCCTGGCTTGCTCTACATAGGGCTGCAACTGGGCGGAGATTACTTCGCTATAAAACTGATGTCCGGCGGCGTTGGGGTGAACGTCGTCGCCGAAGAAGGTTTCCCATTCTTTTTTGTCTTCCGCCAGCCGCCGGCGGACGGCCGCCTGCAGGTCGATGGAGAGAAGACCATAATGATCGCCCACCCGCCGCTGCGGCGGAACCAGGCCTTCCGGACGCTGCCGGGCGCCGGCTTCGAGCAGGACCACGGCCGGCGGATTCGGGGCCAGCTTGAGCCGCCGGACCACGCTCTCCAGGGTCCAGGCCACCTCGTCGGCCTCGCCGCCGTCGTTGACCACAAACTCCACCAGCACCAGGTCCGGCTGGCAGGCTAAAACGTCGCGCTCCAGCCGGAACATGCCCAGGGCGCTGCCCGTGCCGCTCATGCCCGCGTTGTGCATCACCGTGGCGCTCTGAGGAAACTGGGCGGCCAGCCAGTCGCCGATCCAGCCCGCCCCGGCCTGGGTGATCGAGCCGCCGATGGCCACGGCCCGCAGCGGCGCGCCCGAGTGCGCCCGGGCGAAGACGGGCAGGAGATCCTGGCCGGCCGTCCCTTCCCCGGCATTGCCCCAGGCACAGACGATTCCGCTCAAGATCAGCGCTCCACTAAAAATCCGCCGCTTCATGCCCGCCCCCTGGTTTCCCCCGGAAAAGCCTGGCCGGCAGGAGGCGAACGCTCCCGCCGGCCCAAGGTCGATCAAGCCTCACGCCCCGCCCGCCAAATCTTTTTCACTGCCCGGTCCAGAAAATGGAATTCTCGGGCGGATTGGCGTCGGTGGGAAAGAGCATCCGGGTCGCCCCGACATGCGTATCGCCCCAGAGCAGATTGACGCTGCCGTTATGCCGATAGTGGACATTGGTCAGCGCGTAGGGCGTGGCGATGATGTATTGTTCGGCGGCCCAGGTATTGGCGCCCTCGTAATAAACATCGGCGATAAAGGCGGCCCGCGACGGCTGACGAACATATTCCTGCCGATGGTAGGGCTTGCCCCAGATCGACATGGCGAAAATGTGGCAGTTCATGCCGTAATTGCCCATGCCGAACCAGATCCGCTTGTAGGACGGGCAGGTGACAATGCCTTGCTCCGGCTTGGTGGCCTGATGGTAGGGCGTCAGCCAAGTGCGGATGCCCGAGGCGCAATGCAGCCAGACGTAGCAGGCGCCGGTGTTCTGGCTTAGGGACGGCAGCCAGCCGGCGTTGTCGTCGACGTACTGCTGGGCGAAAAGGCCGATCTGCTTGAGTTGATTGGTGCAGTAGGTTCCCCGCGCCGCATTCCGGGCCTTTTCCAATGCCGGCAGCAGCATGGCCGCCAGCACCGAGATGATGGCAATCACCACCAGGAGTTCGACCAAGGTGAACCCGCCACGGCGTTCGCTCTTCATGTCATTTCCTCCGCCCCTCGGGCGCGCGGTCGCCCGACCTAGCGCACCCGCCAGCTGCCCTTATTATACAACGCCTGAACCGCGGTTGCATCCAGCGCCGTACCGATTATTTCAACTTGGTCAAGATCGCCGGCGAACCAGCGCTGGTCCTTGTCGCCCTTC
>CAYMGG010000352.1:2250-6466 GCA_964389915.1 uncultured Planctomycetaceae bacterium | reverse complement strand
AGCAGCCCCAGTTCGGGCAGATCCAGCGATTCCGGCAGGTTCAGATTCCGCACCGCCGCCGGATACACCACCAGAGCCAGGAAGAGCGCCAACCCGATCCGCGCCCGGCTCGGGAAATACTCGGACCCGAAGAAGGGGGCGAAGATCGTCAGCCCCGCGCAGCGCAACAGAACCAGGCCGTAAACCACGTACCCCATCAGCGCCCGGTCGATCACGGCCATCGAGTGGTCCATGCCGAATCCTTAGAAGGTGTTTTAAAAGCCCGCCTCGGCGTTTGATCCGGCGTCGCGGTCGCGCCAACGCTCTAAAAACCTCAGAACCGCCGAGGTTTTTAAAGTTGCCTGGCGCTTCGCTCCTGGGCTGAAACGCCGATCCGGACTTTTATAACCCCTTCTTAGTAACCGTCGGGGATGCCGGCCATCAGGGCCAGCACCTCCCGGGTATACTCCATCATCAGCGTATTGGTCCACGGCAGCGTCAGCGCCATGGTCAACAACATCGCCACCAGCTTGGGCACGAAGGTGACGGTCATCTCCTGCACGCTAGTCACGGTCTGGACGATGCTGATGGCCACGCCCACCACCAGCGCGGTGCACAGCATCGGCAGGGAGAGCACGAACGTCAGCCACAGCATCCGATTGGCGATCTGCATCACGTCCTGAATATCCGGTCCCATCCGCTCCTCCCTCTAACGCAGCGCCGCGCCGGCCCCGACGGGAAAACTCATCACCAGCCCCTCCATCAGCAGTCGCCAGCCGTCGACCAGCACGAACAAAATGATCTTGAACGGCAGGCTGATCATCACCGGCGGCAGCATCATCATGCCCATGCTCATCAACACCGAGGAGATGACCATGTCCACGATCAGAAACGGCAGATAGAGCAGAAACCCCATCCAGAACGACCGCTTCAGCTCCGAAGTGATGAAAGCCGGCACCAAAACGTGCAACGCCACGTCCTCGCGCTTCAAGGCCCCGGGGTCGGCCACCGGATGCCCCGCCACGCCGAGGAAGAAATACAGCTCCTCCTGCCCGCCGTTGGCTTCCAGGCAGGCGAACATGAAGGCCCGGTGCGGGGCCATGACCCGGGCGAAGGCCTCCTCCTGGCTCATGGGCACGCCGTCGACCGTCCGCCCCTCCAGATAGGGTTGCAGGCCGTTCTTCCAGGCCTCCTGCCAGGTCGGGGCCATGATGAAAAAGGTCAGGAAAAGCGAGAGGCCGATCAGCACCTGATCCGGCGGCAAGGTCTGGGTACCCAGCGCTCGGCGCAGGAATCCGAAGACCACCACGATCCGAGTGAAGCAGGTGATCATGACCAGCAGGCTGGGCGCCAGGGTGATGACGGTGAGCAGGGCGGCGGTCTGCAACACTACCGCTACCTGTTGCGGGGTCTTGGCGGGCTTGAGCCCACCGTCCTCCACCGTGGGCAGGTAGGCAAAGTCCCGGGCCGGGAAATCCCGACTCGGAAATGCCTCCGGGGTGAAGGCGGCGTCGGCCGCGGCGGCCGGACCGGCCGCCGCGCCCAACAATAGAAACACCGCCCATCCCCAGCGCCGCCAGAGCGGCGCGCCGCCTCTTTCCACCACTAATCGCCCCCCCGGGCTCCCCTCTTGCGCGTCCCGAACGCCACTCCGGGCGTCCTTGAACACGCCTGGCACTTCAATACCTACTCCTGCTCGCGCAGGTTCTTGACTCGCTCGCGCAGCTGCCCTAGTTCGTCGCGCAATTCTTCCCCGGCCGAAACCGCCGCGGTCCGCAGATCTTCCGCCTCGTTCTCCCGTAGCCGGGTCCCCAACAGCCGCTGAAACAGATTGACCCCCGCCTCACTGCGCGGCCGGGCCACGGCCAGAAGCTCGGCCACCTCCGCGCTCTCGGCAATCTCTCCCAGCGGCCGCATCCCGTCGGGCCCCACGCCCACCACCAGCACCCGCCGGCCCACCCGCGCCAGCGCCAGGTAATTACGCGGATCCAGGTGCGTCCGCCCCAAAACTTCCATGGCCGGCGAGGCGAAGAGCCGCCGGGTGGGCAGATGCTTGCCCACCAACCACAAACCTCCGGCCAAAATTCCGCCCAATAGCAGCGTATAGCCGATCAGCAACCCCAGCCCGCTGCCGGCCGTCGTCGGGGTCGCCGGAGCAGTCCGCGATTCCTCCCGACCGCGACGGACAGGCATTTTCTCCGCCTGCCAGAGCGCGGCATTCCGGGGCGGCGCCGCCTCGGCTCCCGCCGGCGCGCCTTCTTCGCGGGGCGCGCCCAACTCCGGCGCGGGCAGCGGCTTCTCCGCGCCGCCGGCCCCGGCGGCCCACAGGCAAGCGCTGACAAAAATCCCCATCCACTGCCGGCCGATCCGCATGCCGCCCTCGTATCCGTATCCGCCCCGGGCCAACCAAAGAAACTGTCGCCCTCGGCCGATTTCGTCTGTCTGCTAACCTCTCGCCAGCGACTAAGTTGACGCCTTGCCGCGCTGGGTCTTCAACTTTTATCGTATATAATCCGGATTTTGCCCCCCGAATTCACCCATAACCCGCCGACTATATTGGAGTTGAGGAGCAAAAACAGTCCGGGCCGGCCCAAAAGGGCCGGCCCGGAGAAAAAAACCAGCTTTTTCCCGGAAAAACCGGGCGCGGGCAAAAAATTTCCCACCCTAGCGCTTAAGGATGGCCCGCTCCTGATCGGAAAGGATCTCGGTCACGCGTACGCAAAAATATTCGTTCAACACCAGCACTTCGCCGAAAGCCACCAGTCGGCCGTTGACCCGGATATCGACCGGCGCGCCGGCGTCCTTGTCCAATTGGATGACCGACCCCTCCTGTAAATGGAGGATGTCCTCCACCGACATATAGGTCCGGCCCAGTTCGATGCTGACGTCGAGCTCGACGTCGTAGAGCATCTCGATGGAACCCAGCTCGGTGAGGGTCTTGACCTCCGGCCCGCCGCCGCCGCCAAAATCCGGCAGGTCCATGTTCTCGGCCGAACCGAGCAGCGCCCCCAGGTCCTCGCCGATCCCGCCGCCGCCCTCGTCTAAACCGCCCGCGCCCTGAAGTAGCGCGTCGATATCTTCCTGTGTCAGTTCTTCTGGCATCGCCTCTCCCCTTTGGCCGCCCGCGGCGTCATTGCAGATAGAATGACGGCATCAGCACATCACTGACCCGCTGCCGGGCGAGGTCCTTGTTGTCCAGCGTCAGATCCAGCCGACTCAGTTCGCTGTTGACGAACTGCTTGATCATATCCTTGATCTTCTCCTTGCCGCTGGGACTGTTGAGCTGATTATAGGTCTGCTGGCCGACGTATTGGATCAGACGGTCGCGGATGTACGGCTCCATCTTGGCCACCGCGTCCTTGAACGTGGTCCAGTCCTTGGCCGTGATCACCACCTCGCGCTGCCGCTCCTCGGCGGTCCGCCCCAGGACGATGGTCAGCGACATCGAAAGGGTCGCGGTCGTGCCGCCCTGGGTGGGGATCGAATAGTTCAGGTTTTCGATCGAGACCACGTTGCCGGTGCGGTCGTCGAGACTCTCTTTGGCGATCTTCTCTTCGGCCGCCCCCTGCCCCTTGACGGTCTGGCCGGCCTGCAAGTGCATCAGGACCAGGAAGAAGACCGCCTCCAGCAGGACCGCCCCCACGACGATCGCCCAGCCCTTGGTGCCGGCAAGCATCCCGCCGCCGCCGGCCGCCTCCTTCGGTTGTTTGCTATCGCCTTCTTCGTTCTCGGGCATTGCGACTTCCCCCGTCCGACCGCCGAACTCGGCTGTGGCTTCGGTTATATTATACCCCGTCCGGCGGCCGTGCGCCACCCGGACCCCGCGCTCCGTCCGGCTCAGCGGGCCTTGCGGTCCGCTTCGCCCGGCTCCTTGATCAGTTCCTCGGTCATGATTACCTCCACCCGGCGGTTGCGCTCGCGGCCGCGCGGGTCGAGGTTGGAGTCCAACGGTTCGTTGTCTCCGCAACTCACCACCCGGAAGCGCCGGATGTCGATGCCGCACTCGTCGACCAGGTAGCGCATGACCGACTGGGCCCGCAGATACGCCAGAAACCAGGTGTCCTCGGGCATTCCGCCCGGGCCGGAAGCGCCGCTGGCGGTGTGCCCCCGAACCTCGATCCGGTTCTTGAACCCCCGCAGATCGGGCGCCACCTCCTGGCGCAGAAGCTCCTTGCCGCTGGGCAGCAGCTCCGACTCCTGGGGGCGGAAGAGCGACTTGCCCCCGATCACGATCTTG
>CAYMGG010000352.1:0-2240 GCA_964389915.1 uncultured Planctomycetaceae bacterium | reverse complement strand
TCCTCGACGATGGTCTGGACGGCCGTATGCCGCCCCGGCGGCCCCTTGCGCAAGACGTTGGCGTCGGTCTCGGTCGTCCGCTGGACCTGGACGAAGATCTGGACCGTGGCCTTGTAGCGGGGCAGGACGCCGAACTGGGCCTGGAAGGCCCGGGTGGTCTTGCTCAGCTTGTCTTTTTTGATCTCCGACATCGTAAACAGCAGAACGAAGAAACACAGAAGCAGCGTCACCATGTCACCATAGGTGAGTAGCCACTCCGGGGCGCCTTCGACGCATTTCGGGCATTTGGCCATGCCGACTCCTCGGCGCCTCCCCGGCCGCGTCTCACCGGACCGGGCCTAGCGTTTCTCCTCCTCCTCCGTGCCGCGTTCGGTCGGCGGGAGGAAGATCTTGAGCTTCTGCTCCACGATGCGCGGGTTGTCGCCCGACTGGATGCTCATCACGCCCCGCAGGATGATCGTCTTGAGCAGCATCTCCTCGGCATGGCGGATCGTAAGTTTGTCAGCGATGGGGCCGGTGGCATAGTTGGCCACGCCCGAACCGTACAGGGTGGTGATCAGGGCCACGGCCATGCCCGAGGTCAGTGCGCTGGGGTCTTCCATGCCCTGCTTAAGCATGGCGATCAGACCCAGGAGCGTGCCGATCATGCCCCAGGCAGGGGCGTACTTGGTGTACAACTCAAAGAACTTCTTGCCGTCGTTGTGGCGCGATTCGAGCTGTTCGATCTCGGTGTTCATGATCTGCTCGATCAGCTCCGGGTCCGTGCCGTCCACCGCCAGCTGGATGCCGCGCACCAGGTACTCGTCCTTGATAGTATCGGTGACGTTCTCCAGGGCCAGGATGCCGTCGCGGCGGGCGATTTCGGCAAATTCGACCATCCGTTTGATCAGGTCTTTGGGACTCTCGGGCCTGAAGAAGAGCACGAATTTGCCCACCTTGGGGGCATTGGTGACCCATTCGATGGGGATGCTGATCAGGGTGGCGGCCAGGCCGCCGCCGAACACGATGGCCGCCGAGGCCGAGTCGACGAAGATAATCACGTTGCTCAGGCCGATTCCGATGATCAGCACGAAGAAGGCCCCGGAAAGGTAGCCGATGATCGTGGAGATGTCGACACTCATGTTCGCCGGCTCCGATCAGCCCAGATCGAAAGGAAAACGAATGGTCCGCAAGTGCTCGACGGCCCGCGCCACCAACTCGTCGGCCGTCTCTTTCACCAGGATCTTCTCGCCGTCACGCAAGGTCACCACCGTATCGGGGGTTTCCTCGATGAACTTGATGTATTCCGCGTTGATGACGAAAGTCCGACCGTTTATCCGGGTGGCGCGAATCATGGCGATATCCCGACCCCGCCGCTATCCGGCAAGGTTTAGTTTTTTATCGGCCGTTCCCGGCGGCCGACTGTAGCAATAATCGGTCGCCCGCAGCCAAAAAAGTCGGGGGCGCGTTTCCGCGCCCCCGCAGCCTAAAGCCTGCCGCAACCAAATTTGTCGGCGTTACTCTTCCAACCAGAGGACAGCGGTCACGCCGCGCGGGTAATACTTGCTCCCTTTGGCCACCCCGCTGGTCATCTGGTCGCTCCAGGCGAACCGCAGATTCTCGGGCTTGAGCAGCCAGGCCTGATGGGCGCGGTCGGCCCGGTCAGCCACGAACGCCCCCTTGACCCCCAGGATCTTACGGGCCACGAATTGGCAGAGATAAATCTTCGACAACCAACTGTTGTCGGCCGTGCTTGACAGCTTCCAACCGCCGTCCGGATATAGACATACGCCCGGCTTCAGTATGACCGAAAGATGTTTGCGCAAAGCCCGAATCAACATTCCATAAGGACCGTCCGACGCCAGAGCTTCCGGCATTTTCAATATATGAGGAAAGACCAGACCTTCGATGGCCGGAATAATCCGTGACTCGCACCCCTCCTCCAGGATGGCCGGGATATAGCCCGCGGAGTTCAGCTGGCCGGCAATGGTCGCCGCGGCCAAGCCGGCCTGGCGCTCGGCCCGGACCGCGTCCGCGGCCGATTGGCGGCCGCCCAACAGCCGGGCCAGGGCCAGATAAGCCGCCCACCCCTTGACCGCCAGGTAGAGGTTGTTCCGGGCCTGACCCAGGGAGACGTCGAGGGAATCGTAGGTCGTGATCTCCGCGCCCGCGCCGGTCCGCGAGCTGTCCAGGCTCATCACCCCGCGCCGCCGGCCGGCCTCCGGATGATCCCGGTTGACCATCGACCGCAGGCACTGGCG
>CAYMGG010000351.1:0-6551 GCA_964389915.1 uncultured Planctomycetaceae bacterium | reverse complement strand
AAAAAAGGTACCCCAAACCCCGCCAAAAAACTCTCACCAGACTCACCCGGTCCGGAACGTTCGTCGGCCATTAATGACTAGAGTTGATATGGTTCCTTCCTGCCGCTAGCCAAGCTTTCGCCTGAAAGGGAGGGAGTTTTTTTGAACTGGGGTTCGGGGGAGAACTTTTTTAGCAAAAAAAGTTCTCCCCCGAGAAAGGGGTATTCAGGCCATGACCGGCGCGTTGTATTTTTCCAGCAGACGCTCCAGCCGGCCGCGTTCCGCGGCCGAAGCGCCGCAGATGAAGTAAATCCCTTCGGCCGAGCCGAGCTGGTCGGCCAGGCAGTCGAGCAGGTCCAGGCCCAATGAGCTCTGTCCGGCCGCGACCCAGATCAGTTTGCCCGCCGCGCGGATGCGCCGGTAGACCTCCGGCCACTGGTCCGCGTCCTTCTGGCCCGCGCCCGGCACCCACTGGATACCCCTCAGTTCCGGGATGGAAAGCAGCATGTCCAGGTGCGGCAGCTCGCCCACGCCGTCGAGGTGATAGAAGGGGTATTCCATCCGCCGGCAGGCGGCGGCCAGCTCGGGCAGTACGAACTCGGCGAACATCTCCGGCCCGATCATATAGGAGAAGTCGCATTGCAGCATGTAACCGGGCTTTTCGGAGTAGAGCGTCGACCAGCTGGAATAGCCGGGATTGCTCGGCCGCATGGCCTCGTTGATTTCGCTAAAATATTTGAACCAGTGCTCGTGGATCTCCCAGACCAGGCGTTTGACCGCTTCGGGGTTGTCGTACAGGTCCAGCAGCAGCTCCTCGCCGGGCCGGAAGGAAGAAAGGATGTCGAGCGTGCCGCCCAGGTCGGTCTGGCCGATCTGCACCAGACCGCCCCAACGCTGCTGGGCGGCGCGGCCGATGGCCTTGATGCGCTCCAGCCAGAGGTTGTCGGGTTTATAGGCCAGACGCAGATCCGCCACCTCGCGGGCCTCGACCGGATGGTACCAGGTGGTGTTTTCGCCATTGTGCAATTCGCAGCCTAGGAAGGCGGCCGCCACGCCGGGGCCGAAGTTCAGCCAAGCGTGGGGGAAGGCGTCGGCCAGATATTCCTGGGTTTGGAGGTTGTAGTCGTACCGGTCGATGATCGCTTCGGGAGTCACATCGAGCGAATAATGGCTCATGAAATGCCGGTAGGGCAGGGCCGGCTCCGGCCGGCCGGGGTCGCGCCCGCCGACCGTGGCGTAGATCAACGGCCGTCCCAACTCCCCCCGCCACCAAGTGTTCCAGTTGCGCCTGACTTCGGCCCAGCGGGTTTGATTGAACGCAATGCTCATCTGCTCATCTCCAGCCATGGGGAATAATTTTCCGCTGGAGCCAGCTTAACCGCCCGGGGGGGCGGATTTCCTACGCTTTCCGCCGATCGATTTGATGTTTCTTGCGAAACTCGCCGGGGGTGAGGCCGGTTCGGCGCTTGAAGGCCCGGTTGAAGTGGGCCAGGTGGGCGAAACCCACGCTCAGGCAGACGTCCAGCACGCTCAATCGGGTCTCGGCCAGCAGCCGCTCGGCCTGGCCCAGCCGGCGAAAGAGCTGGTAATGCTTGGGCGAAATCCCAGTCTGGCGGCGAAAGAGGTGGGAGAAATGAGAGGGCGAGAGGCAGGCCCGTTCGGCCAACTCGGTCAGGTTGGCTTCGCGGGCGAAGTTGCGGTCCAGCCAGTCGCGCACCTCCCAGAGGCGGCGGGTGGCGTCGTCCGGCGGCAAATCTTCGGTTTCGCGATGGAAGAGGCGCAGCAGCTGGGCCATGACCAGCCGGGCGAACTGCCGGCGGCAGAGCAGATCCCAGGCCTCGGCGGAGCGCGGCTCGTCCTGGGCCTGGCCGGCCAGCTCGGAGAAGACCTTGAAAATGCCCGGATCGTACCATGAACGGGCCGGTAGCGCCGAGGGGCAGAGGCTCAGCGGCTCGTTGGAGGTCACGCCGGGCAGTTCCCGGGCGATGTCGGGGTGGAGGACGATGATCTGAAAATAGAGCGGCTCGTCGACGACCAGCCGGTGCCAGAACCCGGCGGGCAGGAAGAGCGTCTGGCCGGGGGTCAGCTCGAGCGCGCTCCCGTCGGTCAGCACGTACCGCCCCCGCCCGCGGCGAATCAGGTTCAGTTCGTGTTCCTCGTGGGCGTGGCCGTGCATCACGAAATCCCGCAGCAGATCGGCGGGAAAGGCCGCAAAGAGGAACTCGGTGGTGGTGATGCGCTCCAGCTGGGGCATGCCCGGCCTCCGCCGATCCGCGCCCGACCCGCGGCCGCAGCCTTCGCATTATCCCGATCTGGCTGGAAAAAAACAAGGCAACGGCCGATCTACGCAGCGGAGATCGGCGGCTTGTGTTGCGGGGCTGAATCCGCAGATACCGGTGCAAAAGACGCGGCCGCCCTTGCGTCGCGGAGGGCCTGCCTGAAGCGCGGCCGTTTGCAGCGAAGTTATCTTCGGTCAATAATGGGGCCGGCTTCGATTCCTTTCCCGGGGCGAAAGCGCTTTGTCGGGCTAGGCTGAAAACCCGGGCGTCCAAGCCGCCGGGCTGAAGTGTTGGTCGTGCGCCGGGAGTTTGGCTGTCTTTATTCTCAGCCCCAGGCCGGCGACGAAAATCAGATAAGCCGCAGATGAACACGGGTTGATGCAGACAACTCAACCATCATGGCCAGAATACCTATGTTTATGTGTGTTCCTCTGCGGCCAATTTCGCGATTCACTCCTAACTCGAGCGGTTCGCCCCGGCCCCGCCTTCCTCGCTTTTTTCAAACACGGCTTGGTCTGCGGTAAGGAAACTGCATCATTCCCTAAAAGTCCGGGAGCCGACGAGATTGTTTCCCGAAACCGGCCCGCTGCCGACCGCGTCTGGCGACCATGCCCGGTGGCTCCAGCCAGGTTCAGGATTCTGGCACGATCTCGACCAGAGCCACGCTCGAAGGCGGCAGGCTGAGGCCTAGGTCTGCCGCCCCGTCGATAATCAGCTGCGCGGCTTCGGAGGTCTGCGGCAGGGCGGTATTGGCTTCGCTCAGGACCTCACCTTTCGAGAAGACACCGAAAGCGTCGCCCAGCCCGGCGGCCACCATCCAGACCCGGCTTTTGACCCGGGGCGAGGCGAAAAATTCGCCCGCATCGCGCACCCGCAGGGTCACGGCCGCCGGCTGGGCCTGCTCGATCGGAGCCCCGCCTTCGGGCAGGCGCGCGCCGTAATTCCAAACCAGCAGGCGCAGCGCCTTGCCCGCGCGGTCGGCGGTGGCGAAACCGCGGACCGTGGCCCCGCCGGCAGTCGCCTCGATCCGTTCTCCGGTCAGGCGCGAAACCAGGTCGAACAAATGAAAGGTCGCCTTCGGATAGGCCCGGCCGAAGACCCGGGGATTGGCGAACAGCGCCGGCCAGCCCCATAGGTTTTCCCATTCTTTTTTCTCGTTTTGCACTCGCCGGTCGGTGGTCACTAGATAGAGGGCTCCCTCCACATCACATTGCAGCATCAAGTCCAGGAACGCCGCACACCAGGCCGCACCCATATGATCGCAATTGACCGCCGCCATTGGCTGTTTGTCGTGATAACTCGGCCCCCATTCGGTCAGCCAGATTGGTAGGCCCGGCAGGTAGCGATCGCGCGCCTCGCGGGTCACGCGGTACATCTCCGGAAAGGCGGGGAAATTCGCCTGGTAGCTGCCGTCGAGCGAGCTGATGTTGCCGTAATAGTGAATGCCCAGAAAATCCAGCTTCACCTTTTGTTCGGCGCAGTCGCGGATGAACTCCACGGCCCAGTTGAAATCGCCGAAGCGATAGGTGAAGGCCCAGGCCACGGCTGGGCCGCCCAGGCGGACCTTTAGTCCCGGGTTACGGGCTTCGACGTTGGCGGCGGCCTGCGCGGCCAACTTATATGCGGATAAATATCCATTGTACAGCGCCCGCGAGCCGCGACCGGGCAGGGGCGGTTGCGGATAGGGGAACTGACCCTGGATGTCCGGCTCGTTGCCGAACTCGAACCGGGCGTCTGGGAAGTTCTGGGTCACCAGCACGTATTCGAAATAAGCTTCGCAGTAGGCGATGTATTTTTTCGGGTCATTCGGGCCGAAAATGCGGCCGGTCTTGGCCTGGCCCATGATGCCGGGCGCGCCTTCCGGGGCGGGCGGGGCCGTGTAGCGCAGGTCGGGATGCAGGCTGGTGCCGATGATGACGTGGGGCGAAGCGCCGACCTCGCGGCAGGTGTTCAGGTGGGCGTCCAGCCGCAGCGGCTTCTTGGGGTCCGGCTCGGCCAGCTGGAATTTGCCCTCCGGCGTGAAGTTCCCCGGCAGGGGGTCGACGTTGATGCAGCGGATATATTTGATGCCGATGCGCTTGAGTTGCGCGGCGGTGTCGGCGTTGGGCTCGAATTCCCAGCCCACGCCGGCCGTCAGCCGTTTCAAGTGCGCCAGATCGTCGCCGCCGGTCAGGTTGTACGCGCCTTGCGTCTTGATGAGAATCACGTTCTCCTCCGCTTGGGCCGCGCCCGCCAGCAGTAGTCCCGCCAAACACCAGCCTCTCCAATTGGGTTTCATCCTGTGTCCTCCGCTTTCCGTGTCGTGAGGCGTTCCGCTTCTTCCCAGTACCTTAGTCAGCGCTAAAAAGCCAATCCCTTTGGTGGCGCGGACTCTCTTGTCCGCGCCGGATACATCCCTTCTTTCGGTTCTGTCTGTCTGGCGGTCATTCCCGCGCGGGTTGAGAACCTGCACCCCAAATACTCACCTTCGCCGCCCGGACAGAGGATTAAGCCAATACGCCGGATTCCAACCAGCCGATTCCCGGCTTTGGCAACAGTTGCAGGGTTACCGCGGATTTTGGGGCGATGCGCCTGTAACCAAGCCCGCTACGAACTCAGCCCGTGGGCGTGGCGTAATCCGGTTTCCAATGATCGAAGGTTCCCATGTTCTGCGGGGTGATGCCCACATGCGAATCGGCGTACAGATAGACGTGCCCGCCGGGATGTGGCTGATAAATAAACGGCAGGATGTACGGCGTCTTGCCGGTCCCGGCGCTGTAAAATGCATCCAGCGGCCACCAGCAGTTTACATGTACCTCATACACCAAAATTTTGATGGTCGGCACCTTGACCGCCGCCAGGGCGACCGGTGCTGACCCGTCGCGCTTGATCAATGCGTCGTTTCCGCGGTAGCTGAAGCTGCCCGGCAGTTCGAAATGGTTGGGGCAATGGCCGATGGTGCCCTGCGCCCGGGTTGAACTCGGTGTATAAGGCCGATTCCACTCGATGTACGGGCCGATGGCGCCGAACCAGGTACAATAGGTCAGCCAGCTGCCGCCGGCCGTCGGTTCGGAGTGCTGCGGCAGCTTGCCCCCGCCGGCATCGTCGATGTATTGCATGAATCCCAGGCCGATCTGCCGCAGGTTGTTCTGGCAGGCCGAGGTCTTGGCGTAATCCAGGGCTTTTGCCAGCGCCGGCAGGAGCATGCCGGCCAGAACCGAGATGATGGCCATCACCACTAGCAGCTCCACCAGGGTGAAGCCGGCTTGAGCCCGCAAGCGACGAGCAGGGGGTTCGAACAACATTTCGCGGTTCCTTTCGCGGAAAGTGGGGGTAATCGGTTGAGGCGCAAAAAATGGTTCACCCGCCAAGGCAGGCGCTTCGGCCGCCAGCGGCTTTAGTGGTTCGGTCGGGTCTTCGGTGATCTTGGAAAGCGCGACCACCGCCCCCGCCGGCAGCTCGCGGCCGGCGAGATCCTGTAACGTGCGTTCCAGGGTGGTAACGGCGTAGGTATCGCGCCATTCCACCGCTTCAGGGGGCAGGTCGACGACATATCCCCGCAGCGGAGAGGGAAATTTTTTCCGAACCGACTTGGCGACCGAAACTTCAATTTCTTCCGGCAGGGCGGGCAGCCGACCATGGGCGTAAAGCGCGCTCAGATGGCTGATGACGGCCTGCGGTTGCCGCTGGCGGTTGCGGCTCCAGAGAGTCCAGAAAGTAAATTGCGCCTCGGGCGAATCGGCAAATCCCGGAAACCGAAAAATGCCCCAGCCCGCATGTTGCCAGCGCCCGTCACGTAGATAATTGCGATGAATTCCGCGCGGAACCCCCGCTTCCTCGGCCTGTTGGCCAGTGAAGTAACCATGTTGGCGGTCGGCCAGCAGTTTTAGGCTTTCCAGGTCCATCATGGTCATAGATAAATCTCAAACAAAAATTAGTCATTGCTGGGGCTACATTTATATATTTAGTCCATAAATTAGTCAGAGCAAGCAAGCTGAGTTTAAAAGTTAAAACGTGGGATAGATAATGGCGGAGTTTTGCAGCTTAACTATTTTTGCAGAAAGGCGATGTAAATATTAGTCATTTTGCGGCATTCATGTGGCGGGGGGATGGAAGAGAGTGAAGCGGAAAGAGCAGGTTTAATATCAACTCGAGTTATTGATGGCCGACTAGCGTTCGGGCCAGGTGAGTCGGGTGAGAGTTTTTTGGCGGGGTTTGGGGAACCTTTTTTGCAAAAAAGGTTCCCCAAGATCAGTAACTATTAGAAGCAGTTCGATAACCGTTTTCGATAAAAGTTGAAGCAATGCCTTTCCG
>CAYMGG010000350.1:4245-6580 GCA_964389915.1 uncultured Planctomycetaceae bacterium | reverse complement strand
GGCCGGTCGCCGGCCGGACTGACCGGGGTGATCGCCCGCGAGGGAGTCGGACCGGCGCGGGACTTGATCGCCGACCTCGACGCCCTGCCTCTGCCGGCCCGCGACCTGCTGCCCAATCACCGCTACCGCCATCCGCTCTGCGCCCGGGGGCCGCTCGCCACGGTCATCAGCTCGCGCGGCTGCCCCTTCGCCTGCCGCTTCTGCGACAAAGGGGTCTTCGGCTCGCGCTGGCGGGCCCGCAGCGCGGGCAGCGTGCTGGCCGAAGTCGACGAACTGGTGAACCGCTACGGCGTGCGTTCGCTCGTTTTTTACGACGATCTCTTCACCCTTGAACGCGACCGGCTGGAGGCCATCTGCCGGGGGTTGATCGAACGCAACTACGCCCTGAGCTGGAAGGCCGAGGGGCGGGTGGACCTAGCCGACGCCGAGTCCCTGGCCCTGATGCGCCGGGCCGGCTGCGACACGCTCGCCTACGGCGTGGAGAGCGCCAATCCCGAGGGCTTGGAATACCTGCGCAAGGGGACCACGCCCGCGCAGGCGCGCCGGGCCTTCGCCCTGACCCGGGCGGCGGGGATCCGGACCCTGGGCTATTTCATCCTGGGCATTCCGGGGGAGACCTATGCGCAGGCCCGCCGGACCGTCGACCTGGCCATCGAACTGCGGGCCGACTACGCCCAGTTCAGCCTCCTCTCCCCCCTGCCCGGAACCGAACTCTACGCCCAGGCCGTGGCCGAAGGCCAGTACCGGGAGATCCCCGCCCACAACGCCCTGGACAAGGATCTGCTGCGGCCGGTGGTGCTCTGCGCCGAGTGGGACGAACGCCGGTTGATCGAGATCATCCGCGAGGCCCACCGCCGGTTCTATCTGCGCCCGGGCTATGGGTTGCAGCGGCTGCTGGCCCTGCGCTCGCCGGCCGAACTGGGACAATGCGCCGCCCTGGGCTGGAGTCTGCTCAAATACGTCTGCGGGCGGAGCTAAGGCGCCCCATGACAACCGGAGCGATTGTCGCGCGGAGTCTCCCTCCCCCTCCGGGGGAGGGCCGGGGTGGGGACGGCGACCAGGGGCACTCGGTCCTCTCCCTTCCCCCAACCCTCTCCCGGAGGGAGGGGGAGCCCTCCGGCAGACCGGCAAGGGGAATTTCCTTATTTGCGCTTAGGCCGACAAGTGCGAATTGGAGAAAAAGTCGGGCGGGATTAAACCTCCCTTCCACGAAGCCGGCCCGTCTGTGGCCGGCCCGGGTTTTCAGGGTTGGCCGCCGGGGCGACCGGGACTATAATTAGAAATAGCTCCCCCGGCAGTCGCACCGGTCGGACAGCTCGGGTTTTTGACGCGAGGAACTGACCATGCTGACCCTCAAAGGCCGCCTGCTGGTGACCGGCCTGCTGCTGCTGGCCGGAGGATTGACCTGGCACGCCCAGCGCCGACTCGATGCGCTGCAGCCGGCCGAATACTTTCGCGAACTCCTCTACCTGCCCGGACCGCAGGCGCTCAAGGTGCTGGCCGGCGGGTTCGATTCGCCCCTGGCCGACGCCATCTGGGTGCGCAGCCTGGTCTATTACTCCGAAAATCTGCGGGCCAGCCAATTCGAGCACGACCACACCGCCCGGTATCGCTACCTCAACAACCTGTTCGTTCTCATCACCCGGCTCAATCCGCGGTTCATGAAGGCCTATCTGTACGGCGGCCTCTTCCTCCTCTCCACCGGGCAGGAGAGGGAGATCCGCCAGGGGATCGAGCTGATGGAACAGGGGTTGAAGCTGGCCCGCAGCGAGCGGGAACGCGGCCGGCCCCTGAACGAGGCTTCCGTCTGGCAGATGCACATGCATCTGGCCCTGACCTATGAGATGCATTACAAAAATCTGGCCGCGGCGCGGGAGCACTACCGCCTGGCCGCGGCGGCCCCGGGCTGCCCGCCGCTGGTGGTCGCCTCCTGGGAGTCGATGCAGCAGTCGACCGCCTTGAACCAGGACCTGCTCGAACGACTGGACACGATCTGCGCCGTCTGGCGGGAGCTGCTCCACCAGAAGCAGAGCAGCCCCGAGCTGCGCGCCTTCGCCCAGACCCGGCTGGAGGAGCTGGAGAAGAAACGCGAACAGGTCAAACTGACCCGGCAAACCGAGCAGACCCTGACCGCTGCCTGGCGGAATTTTGTCCAGCAGCACGGCCGTCCGCCCCGCTCGTCGGAAGAGCTCTCCGGCCAGCTCCAGACCCCACTCCTCCTGCCCTTTTCAGACGACAACGAGTTCGACAATCAGCCCGACCGGATTCTAATCCTGCCCGACGGCCGGGCCCGCAGCCTGGTCCTGGGCAAGCTCGAAGCCAACCAGATGATAGT
>CAYMGG010000350.1:0-4235 GCA_964389915.1 uncultured Planctomycetaceae bacterium | reverse complement strand
CAACAATGCGATCACCATCTATTTCAACAACCACGGCAAGCATCTGCCGCAAAAGCTCGAAGACCTGGTGACCGACGGCATCCTCACCCAGGTACCCCGCCACCCGCTGGCCGCCCTGGGCTATGCCCTGACCTACGATCCCCGGACCGGCGATCTGGGGGAACTAGAACCGAAGGCCCCCCAATGAACGCCAAACCACGCCTCGACCCTCTGGCGGCGGCCCTGCGCCCCGGCTGGCGCCGGCCGACCGGCGGCACGCTCTGGCTGCTCTTGGCCTTGGGGGCGGTGGCCGGCCTGCTCCTCAATGCCGCCGCCGAGCCCGCCCGACCGCCGCGCCAGGTCGGCGAGCCGGCGGCGCCGGGCCCCAACGAACTGCTGAACCTGAAGCGCAAGGAGCTGGACAAGGTTCTCACCCCCGCGCCGACGCCCGACGACGCCTCCCCGACGGTGGTCGACGAGTCCAACCTGCTGGGCCCGGTGCCCCCCGGCCAGGTGCGCGCCGCGGCCGTCCAGTTCTGCCCTCATTTCGGCGAGCTGGACCGCAATTGGCAGGACATCCAGGTCCTGGTCCGCCGGGCCGCCAAGCTGGGGGCCAAGCTGATCGCCCTGCCCGAGGCCGCGCTCTGCGGCTATGCCGCGCCCAACGACGAGATCTACTGGTCGGCCGCCGCCGAGCCGGACGAGAACCACCGCAGCGTGGCCGCCGTGGCCGAAGGCGCCGCCGGCCGGCGGGTTCGCGCCGGCCTGGAGCTGGCCAAAGAGCTGGGCGTCTATCTCACCCTGCCCTTCATCGAAACCGACGGGCAGCACTACTACAGCGCCGTGATCCTAGCCAACCCGCGCGGCGAGGCGGCGCTGCACTATCGCAAGCGCGACCTCTGGCCGACCGGCGACGCCCAGTGGGCCACCCCGGGCGACCTGGGCGTGCCCGTGGTCGCCACCGAATACGGCCGGCTGGCGGTGGTCGTCTCCTACGACCTGCTGCGGGCCATCCCCGAGCTGACCGCCGGGAAGGTCGACATCATCCTCCACTGCGCGGCCTATCACGGCCAAAATTACGAAACCTATCTGCGCGGAGTCTACACCCGCCAGGTGGTCCAGGTCGGCGCACACTCCGTCCTGGCCAATTGGGTCGCCGAGGAGAACTGGGAGCCCTGGTGGCGCGGCTGGGGCTTGAGCCGCATCGTCTCCCGCCAGGGCCAGACCCTGGCCCGCGTCCAGTTCGACCTGCGGCCGGGCATCGTCATCCACGACCTGCCGCCGCGGGAAACCCCCTGAGCCGCCACGAAGCGGGGAAATTCTTCTTAACAAGAGCGTTCCTCACACCCAAAAAATGGCTCGCGAATATTGCGCCAAGCCCACCGGGGCAGGATTGGGCGTAAAACGCTAAAACCGCCGTTTTTTGGCCGTCCTCCCTCCCCCCCCCGCCCCTCCCGAAGGGAGGGGGAGAGCAAACCCCTACTCCCCTCGGGGGAGGGTGGGGGTGGAGGAGCAGCGGTCGCCCGCTAGCCGGCTGGCGCTTCAGCGCATTCAAAATCACCGATTTTTGTTGGCAGGGACCAAGGGTTGGCCGATGATTCCGGACAGTAATTCCGGAACCCGCCACCGTCAACCGCAAGGGAGAGGAAAAAAATGACGCTGCACGACGTTGCCTGCCTTGATCGCCGCCGGACGCGCGGCTGGACCGCCGGCCTGATCCTGGGTCTGCTCGCCTGCGCCGGACTGGCGGCCGGCGAACCGACGGCCGCCCCGGCCGGCCGGGCCGACTCGGACTATTCCGCCGGCGTGCTCGAACAAGCCTCCGTGATCGCCGCCGCTGCCGCGGTCACGGCCGAGGCCTACCCCAACAGCGACGCGGTACTGGTCGACGACCACATCCTGGTCCGCTACCGGCCGGACGGCACCTCGGTCACCTGGGACGACACCTATCTGAAGGTGCTGACCGAAAAAGGCATGCGCGACAACCAATCCCTGACCTTCAACTTCACCATTCCCTACACCCAGGTCGAGGTCAAACGCCTGGAGGTCATCAAGCCCGACGGCAAGGTCGTGCCCGTCGACGTGGCCGCCCAGAGCCGGGTCATGGTCGACCGCAGCCAGATGGGCAGCAACATCTACAATCCCAACGACAAGCTCATGCAGGTCGGCATTCCGGGGCTGGAGATCGGCGACATCCTGCACTACGTCTCCTGCCAGCGCGAGGTCAAGACCCGCATGCCCAACGCCTGGAGCGACTTCTTCATCTTCGAATGGGACCACGCCATCAAGCGGCTGGTGGTCGAGATCTGGGGGCCGCGGGAGCTGCCCCTGCGCCACCGGCTGCTCAAGCATCCGGCGGGCGATACCGTCAAATTCACCTCGGCCGAAGCGGGCGAACTGCTCTCCTACCGCTGGGAGGCCCACGACGTGCCGCGAATGTACGACGAACCGAGCATGCCGCCGCGTTACACCGTGGTCCAGGGCCTGCTCGTCTCCACCATTCCCGACTGGCAGACCGTCTCGCGCTGGTACTGGGAACTCTCCAAGCCGCGCCTCGACGAGGTCTCGCCCGAGATGAAGGCGCTGGCCGACAAGCTGACGGCCGAGAACCCCGACCCCCGCCAGCGGATGGAGGCGATCTTCCGCTGGGTCTCCCAGGAGATCCGCTACCTGGGCCTGACGGTCGAGGAGGAGGCCCCCGGCTACGAGCCCCACCCGGTCGCCATGACCTTTCAGAAGCGCGGCGGCGTCTGCCGGGACAAGGCGGCTTTATTGGTGGCGATGCTGCGCCTGGCGGGCTTCAAGGCCTGGCCGGTCCTGATCCACAACGGACCGCGCAAGGACGTCGAGGTGCCCATGCCCTGGTTCAACCACGCCATCTCGGCGGTCGAGACCGCGCCCGGCGAATACCAGCTGATGGACTCGACCGACGAGAACACCAAGGAGCTCTTCCCCGCCTACCTGGGCGATCAGAGCTACCTGGTGGCCAAGCCCGAGGGGGAGAACCTGCGCACCTCGCCCGTGGTCCCGGCCGAGGACAACCTGGTGCTGATCGAAACCAACGCCAAACTCACTCCCGAAGGCGGGCTTAAAGGCGAGAGCAAACTGAACTTCGCCGGCATCAACGACAACGCCTATCGCGGCTTCTTCGAGGCTCGTGGCGACTCTGCCGTTGATCTGCAGGGCAAGCCCGAAGACCGGCGGCGCTACTTCGAAGGCTTGATCAAGCAGACCCTGCCCGGAGCCAAGCTGACCGGCTTCACCCTCACCCCCGCCGACCTGCAGGACGTCTCGGTGCCGGTGACCTTGAAGCTGGAATTCGAGGCCCCCGACCTGCTCCTGCGCGGGGCCGATGCGGTGATGCTGCCCCTCTGCCGGCTCGACACCCGGGTGGGGATGATCAATTTCATCCTCGGCGGACTGGGGCTGGAGAAGCGCAAGTACCCGCTGCGGACCGAATTCACCTGCGGCACGCGCGAACGCCTGACCCTGGACCTGGGCGGCCAAGTCGGCCAGGTGCTGGCCCTGCCGGAATACTCGGCCGAGTCCACCGCCATCCTCCACCGCGGCCGGCGGCTGAAGGTCGAAGGCGGCAAACTGATCGGCGAATCCGAATTCATGCTCAAGGCCGTGGAGTTCGACCCCGAGCAGTACCTGGCCCTCAAGGCGAGCCTCAAGGAGGTCGAATACGACGGCCGCAAGGAACCGATCTTCCAGCCCGCCCCCCCGGCCCAGGCCGCGGCGGCCGCCGCCCCGACCGGCGAGAGCGACGCGGTCACCCTGCTGGACCGCACGGAATATGAGGTGAAGGACGCCGGCAGCTGGACGACGGTCCAGACCGTCAAACGCAAGATCCTGACCTATGCGGGCAAGAAGCGCTTCGCCGAACTGAAGTTCGACTACCTGCCGGCCTGGGAGGAGCTCAAGCTGGAGTACGCCCGGGTCCGCACCCCGGCCGGCCAGGTGCAGACCGCCGGCGAGAAGGACGTCAACCTGATGGACGCCGCCTGGGTGGGCAGCGCCCCCCGCTATCCGGCGGGCAAGACCCTGGTCGTCAGCCTGCCAGGCGTGGAGGCCGGCTGCGAAATCGAATACCAGGTGCGGCGCGAATGCCGCGACCGCCCCTGCTTCAGCCTGCTGGAAACCCTGCGCGACTTCGAACCCGTGGGCGAGGCCGAGGTGAAGCTGGCCTATCCCGCCGCCCTGAACCTCCGCGCGGCCAAGGCCGAGGGCGGCCTGGCCGGCCTGCCGGTCAC
>CAYMGG010000349.1:0-6590 GCA_964389915.1 uncultured Planctomycetaceae bacterium | reverse complement strand
AGGTTCGGCATGGCGCGCTCCCGGGGGGGCCTTTTCCGGGAACCTTTTTTACAAAAAAGGTTCCCGGACCCTCCAAAAAATTCTCATCCGGCTTCGCCGTTTCGGGCGTTCAGATGGACGGATTCAACGTCCGCCCCACTCTTGTGACTCGCCCATCAGCCAGAGCCTAAGGCGTGTGCAACCCGCATTTTTTCAAATAAGGTCGCTCAAACCTGCCGGCCGGTTCAGGTCGTGAAGACCTGGTAGAGCACGGCCAGCCCCAGGCCGGTCATGAAGGCCAGTACGAAGGTGGCCAGGCCTTCAACCGCCAAGCGCCAGAGCGGGATCTCCAGCCGCCAGTTCTCGCTCGCGCGTTTCTGGAACGTGCGGATCTGGCGGAGGGTGGCTTCCAGCTCGCGCTGGTGGCGAAGATCAGGTGGCATCAGCTCTCCGAAGGCGCGGGTGGCGCGCGGCCGACCCGGGACGTTCATTATAGTATAGCTCAATTATGGCGAGGCCGCCACCTCGCGTCAACGACCGCGTAAGAACGGCGGCTTTTCTCGGCCAGGCGCGGCCAGCAAATATGAGGTGGCGGTAAGTTCCGGTCGCGACCATTCAGGGGGGGGGCCGGAGCGCTTTGCTCTCCGAGCGCCGTCGGCGCGGAAAGGTTGAAACTGGGATGAACGCCGTGTGGGGGGCTGGCAGCTTCGGGGCGTTAGTCGTTTATAAATTACTACCCGGTCCTAAATGCCTGATCAATGCGTTGATTATCTTTCCTCTTCGAGCCGCAACGATTCACTGCGGGGCAGCATTTGGTTTTTCCGGATCAGCTTTGCTCGCGGTTTCATTCGGCCCTGCATTTTGGACTACCCCAGCTCCTCACTGGCTCCGGCGGATTCGCCGGGACGGTTCTTAGGAAGTTCGGTCTGTCGCTTTTTTTGACGGAGAAGATGTTTTGAAATATTGCGAACTTTAGCAGTTGCCCCTTTTTGGGATAATAGCTCAAGTGCCGTCTCTGAAAATTTGCCTAATTCAATCAATCTTTGCTGTGAACGCCCGAAACATTTTTTTAAGATATCATTGATTTTCTGCCTACCAGGATCAACACATTCCAGCGCAGAAAGATATGTATCTATATCATCGTATGTTTTTCTATTATAAACCTTATTGTCAAACTCCAATAACTTAAAAATAGGATGGCTTTTAATCAATTCAAATTGCTCGGGATAATCCTCCGTTTTATATAAAAGTTTCTTAAGCGTAGCCCACGCCATCAGACGATCTGTCTCACGCGAAAGCAGATTTAGTAGATCGTTTAAATCGGCATTTGTTGACAGCAATTCATCTATTTTGTTAAGAAAATGTCGATACCGATAATGCTCTGTGTTCTTATCATCAGAACTAGACAACCGTATAAACTGTTCCCTTAATTCATTCAAAGACAATAAATTTAGCTCCATCCGCTGTGCGGAATAGCCAAGGCTTCTTAGCATTATGTTGATGTCTATGGCGTCAACCATGGTATTTTATCTATCAAATTTGCGGCTGTATAACCTTAAGGCTTCTGAAAAACCTACGGAACGATTTTCGAACCAGCGATAAAAGAGCATCAATCAACTTTTATCGGATCAGGAGACGATCCGGTGATTGCGAAGCGGGGTGCGGGAAATGGCAGCGGCCTTGGTAAATTGCGCTATCCGAGCGGATGGATTGATTGACCGGGCTGCGTTTAGGCCATGGCGAAGAAGGCGTCGGCCTTGCCGCTCTGCTGGAGCATCTGGTCCATCTCCTCGCCGATCGCGTCCCACGTCAGGCCCAGTTCCTCCCAGGCCTCCGGCTCCAGGGCCGGCACCAGGTCGTCGCCGCCCGAACCGAGGTTGAGGGTGCGGGCCAGGATGTCGCTCAAGTGGACCAGGCTGCAAACCAGGCGCGGCGTGGAGGCCAGCGAGGGGCGGTGGTGATGGCGCGAAGCCGTGATCAGGGCGTCCGGCACGTTCCACTTCTCCAGCAGCAGGCCACCCAGCTGGGTATGGTCGTAGGCGTGCAGTTCCTTCTCGGCCTCGATGAAGAGGCAGCCTTTCTCCCTGGCCAGGCGGGCGGCGGCCTCCACGTCCTCGGGCAGATACTGGCACATGATGGCCTTGCCCAGGTCGTGGAGCAGGCCGGCCATGAAGGCGTCTTCGGCCAGCTCGGGCTTGAACTTTTTGGCCAGATTGCCGGCCAGCATGGCCGTGCAGATGCTGTGCCGCCAGAAGTCCTTGATGTCGAAGCTGGCGATGGCCTTGCCCTTGAAGGCGTCGAAGACGAAGGCCGAGAGGGCCAGGTTGCGCACCGCCCTAAAGCCCAGGATCACCACCGCGTAAGTGATGGTGGTGATGCGCTTGGGGAAGCCGTAGAACGGCGAGTTGACCAGCTTGAGGATCTTGGCCGAGAGGGCCACGTCGCTCTCGATCACCTTGCTGATATCGCCAGCGGAGGTGTTCTTGTCGGTAACCAGCCGGTTGATCTTGGAGACCACGTCGGGCAGGGTCGGCAGATCCGAGATATTGGCGACGAGTTTTTCGATATCAGCCATTGAGCAGTCCCGCTTCGGCGCGTTCGCGCGCCAGGGCATAGAGCTTTTGCATCAGGGGGTCCTGGCCGAATCGGCCAAAGGCCCGCTCCAGGCGGGCCAGGGCCGCATCACGCCGGACCGGGTCAACTTCGGTTTCCGGGTGCGCGGGTTGGGACTTGTCCGGGTTGGCTTCCGACCGGCTCTGGGGCATGCGGATCCTCGAAAAGAAAGTCGTCCCTCACGCCGGCTTTCAGGGCGCATTCTATGGGACAAAGCTTACAAACGTGTATCTCGTGACTTTCTCGCGCTAGGCGCAATCTGGTAGCGGGCACTAGATGCAATAATTCTTAACAAGCCTGGCCGTGCATCCTGTACCGAGAAAGCCGATACGACTCGCCTTCATGCCAGTTACGGTAGAATGTAGCCTCCCCCCGGAAGAAAGGCAAGCAATACTTTTCTTCTCGCGTCGGGGCCGCCGCGACGGATTTTATTTTGGTTTACCGGTCCGGTCCGCCAGCGTCTTGAGCGAAAAACTAATTTGCCGGCGTCGTCGTTTGGTGCGATAATGCCGCCCGGATAACGGAGGATACGCGGATGAATGATACGCCCAGGATCATGGTAATTTCGGTCAAGGCCGGAGCCGGCCACATTCGGGCCGCCCAGGCCCTGGTCGCGGCCCTCAGGGCCGAAGCGCCCCGGGCGGAGGTCTGCAACATCGAGGCCTTGGCCTACACCAATAAGGCCTTCGCTAAAAGTTTCCGCGGCGGGTACGAAACCCTGGCCCGCGACCTGCCTTCGGTCTGGGGGATGATCTACGAGAGTTTCGAGCGTTCCTCGCCCAACAACTCCGCCCAGCGCCTAGCCTCGCTCTTCGACAGCATGAACGCCAAGCCGCTCAAGCGCGAGATCAAGCGCTTTGATCCCGATGCCGTGATCTGCACCCATTACCTGCCGGCCGAGGTGATCGGCCCCTGGCGGCGCAAAGGCAAACTGCGCGCGCCCATCCACATGGTCCTGACCGACTACGACATTCATACCATGTGGATTCAGGAAGGGGTGGGGCATTACTACGTGGCCACGGAAGAGATGGCCTACGCCCTGACGGCCAAGGGGATCGGTTCGGCCTCGGTCGAAGCGGTGGGTATTCCGGTGCTGCCCGAATTCTCCCGCCCCTATCCGCCGGCCCGCGAGATGCGCGAGCGGTTGGGCCTGCGGCCGGACGTGCCGACCATTCTGATGGCCGCCGGCGGCTTCGGCCTGATCCGCATCGACAAGGTCGCCGCCCAGATCGTGCGCGAGGTCGAGAAGGTGCAGCTCCTGGCCGTGGCCGGCAACAGTGAAAAATTACGGCAGGATCTGGAGGAGGCCTCGCGGGTCGCGCCGGGACGGATAGTGGCTTACGGCTTCGTGGACAACATGCACGAACTGATGGCCGCCTCGGATTTCATGGTCGCCAAGCCCGGCGGACTGACGGCCAGCGAATGCCTGACCATGGGCCTGCCGCTCATGATCTTGAATCCCATTCCGGGCCAGGAGGAGCGCAACGCCGACTATCTGCTCGAGTGCGGCGCGGCCCTCAAGGCCAACAGCGCCGCCCACTTGGTCTTCAAGATCCGGCGGCTGCTGGAAGATCCCTCCCGGCTGGCCAGCCTGGCTGCCGCCGCCCGGCTCTCGGCCCGGCCCCAGGCCGCCCGCACCATCGCCGCGCGGGTGCTGGCCAACCTGGCGGCGCCGGTAGAGGTGTAGAGGGCTATCGGCATTTCATCAACCGCACTTCCGGGGGAACTTTTTTGCAAAAAAGTTCCCCCGGACCCCTTCAAAAAACTCTCACCAAGGCTTTGCGGGCGTGAACGTTCAGCGGGACAAATTCGGTGTTTTCTGGAACTGAGGTGTTTTTCGGAAGAAGCGGAATTCAGCGGTCAGGGCAGGGCTGAACGCGAGTTTTTTTAGGGCGGACGATAAAGACTCGACCGGGGGATGATCGGGCTTGACCTACTCGCGACGGACGGATATATTCAACGCCCTTCGGATAGCGTCCGTCGGGGGCGGGCGCGTTGCAGGAAAGGGTGGACATGGCAAGCTATACGGTGACGCTGCCGTCCTTGGGGGACGATGCGGGCGATTCGGCCAAGGTTTCCTTCAATTATTTCTCGGAAGGCGACCAGGTCAACGAAGGCGACGACCTGATCGAGATGGTCACCGACAAGGCCACGTTCAACGTGCCCTGTCCCCAGACCGGCAAGATCGTCAAGCTGCTGGTGGCCGAGGACGACGTGGTCAAGGTCGGCCAGGATCTCTGCATCCTCGACATCTAAACGGCGCTAGGCAAGATTTAACGCCTGCCGAGGTCGCTCGGCAGGCGTTTTCGTTTGGCCCCGGCCGGAACGCGCGACCACAACTAAACGCTGAATTCATCCATCTGAACGTTCGCGTCGGCGATGCTATGGGGGGAGTTTTTTGAAGGGGACCGGGGTAACTTTTTTGCAAAAAAGTTCCCCCGGAAAGCGGTTCAGAGCTTGGGCCGCACTACCCGGTCGATGGCCAGCAGGTCTTCGAGCAGTTCGCGCAGCCGGTCCAGCGGAATCATGTTCGGTCCGTCGCAGAGCGCGGCCTCGGGGTGGTCGTGGGTTTCCAGGAAAACGGCGTCCACGCCGGCCGCCACCGCCGAGCGGGCCAGCACCGGGGCCAGTTCGGCCTGGCCGCCGGAGCGGTCGCCCTGGCCGCCGGGAAGCTGGACGCTGTGGGTGGCGTCGAAGACGACCGGCGCGCCCAGGCCGCGCATGATGGGCAGCGAGCGCATGTCGCTGACTAGGTTGTTGTAGCCGAAGCTGGCCCCGCGTTCGGTCAGCAGAATCTGGCGGTTGCCGGTCGATTCGACCTTGGCCAGCACGTTCTTCATGTCCCAGGGGGCGAGAAACTGTCCCTTCTTGACGTTGACCGGCTTGCCCGTGGCCCCGGCGGCCAGGAGCAGGTCGGTCTGGCGGCAGAGAAAGGCCGGGATCTGGATCACGTCGAGGATTTCGGCGGCCGCGGCGGTTTCGGCGGCGGTGTGCACGTCGCTGAGCACCGGCACGCCCAGGTCGCGGCGCACCCGGCCGAGGATGGCCAGGCCCTCCTCGGGGCCTGGGCCGCGGGTGCCGCCCAGGCTGCTGCGGTTAGCCTTGTCATAAGAGACTTTGAAGATGAATGGCAACCGCAGGTCGGCGCAGAGTCGGCGGAGTTCTTCGGCCATCTTCCGCGTATGGGTTTCGGATTCGATCACGCACGGTCCGGCGATCAGGGCCAGGGGGGCGCCGCCCCCGATCTCGACCGCGCCGATTTTGACGGACCGGACAGGAATTTTCATCGGGGCTCCTCGAAATATTCGTGGGCCAGGGCCAGGGTCAGCGCCGCGCTCCAGCCATAGTCGCGGATCACGCGCAGGCCTTCGGTGCGACTACGCTTGCGCAGCATGAAGCGGGGGTCCTCCTCGCCGTCGCAGTCGTAGTACTCGCAGATGATGCCGATCTGTTCGTACCAGCGGGCTATCTCGCTCAGCGTGCGCCGGGCCAACTCGCGGGCGTCGTCGACATAGCCGTAATGGCGCAGGCCGTCGGCGATCAGATAGTTGCAGTTGATCCAGGCCGGTCCCCGCCACATGTCCTTTTCGTAGACCTTTTCGGCGGGCGAAACGGTCGGCACGGGCAGGCGACGCCAGAATTTGGTCTGATCCAGCAGGTTGGCGCGCAGCCGGGCGGCCCGGGCCGCGTCCGGGATGCCGGCGGCCAAGGGATAGAAGCAGCCGGCATGGCCCAGACGGACCGGTTCGCCGGCGGAGTTGAGATCGTAATAAAGCCCGTCGGCCTCGCTCCAGAGCAGGCGATTGGCCGCTTCGCTCAGGCGCTGGGCTTCCGCCTGCCAGGCGGCGGCCTCGTCCGGCCGGCCCAGGGCCTGGGCCCAGCGGGCCATCACCCGCAGTTCGTTCACCAGGAACGTGACCAGATCAACATGGTCGTCGGGGCCGGGGTGGTCGAAGCGGGTGGAGTTGTCCCAGCCGGATTCGCCGCAGCGGCAGACC
>CAYMGG010000348.1:0-6691 GCA_964389915.1 uncultured Planctomycetaceae bacterium | reverse complement strand
CGGCCTAGGCGTAGCATAGTGTGCAGGAAACTCGGCCCCCCCGCCCCGTACAGCCAGGCGATCCGCAAAATCAAGTGATCGGGACAGTGCCGGCGGATCGCCTCCTCGCCGGCCAGCTTGCTCTGCCCGTAGACCGTGCGCGGCTGGGGAGCGTCCCATTCGTGATAGGGCCGATCGAGATCCCCGGCGAAGACATAGTCGGTGGAGAAGGCGATCAGGCGCGAACCGTGGTATTCGCAGGCGTGGGCCAGATTGGCCGAGCCGATGGCGTTGGCTCGAAAGGCCGCGTCGGCCTCGCCCTCGCAGCGGTCCACATTGGTCATGGCCGCGCAATGGATCACGACCTCGGGGCGCAACGATCGAACCGCGTGGTCGACGGCCGGCGCCGCGACCAGGTCGAAATCGGCCAGATCCACCCCCACGGGCTCATGGGCCGCCAGCCGCCGCAACAGCGCCCGCCCCAGCATGCCGGCAGCGCCGGTGATCATGATCTTCATCCGTTTGCCCTCCCCTGGCCTTACCTCAATCCTCTAGATTCCCCAAAACCGCCGGTCCTGTCAACCATCCGGCCGCGGGACGGCCCGAACGGCCAGACGCGCCCTCCGCCTGCCCCAACTTTTACCGTCAGCTTTTTTATTGCAAAAAAAAAGCGGATTGCTAGGATAACCCGCTATTGTTCGGGTCGAATATTAAGGTTTGGTTTGGCTGACTGATAGGAAAACTCGGTTCATCCGAAGCCGGGCCGCTCCCGAACTTACGTTGCTTATTACCGTCCGAATATTACGGACGCATTTGAAAAACCAGGAGAAATCAAGATGAAAACGTATGCCGCGTGGATCATGATGGCCGCTCTGGGCCTGTGCTGCCTCGCTTCCGGTTGTGGCCGGACGGTCTACACCAGCACCACCACGACCACCACCGGCGGCACCGGCTGCGCCGCTTGCGACAAGTAAGTTCAGCTTCACCGCTGCCCGCCACGGCAGCTAAACAATCGTTAATCTCGTACGGCGATTCGGACACCGGGTTGTGTTCGAATCGCCGTTTGCCATAATAGCTGCTGGTGGCGGGTCGAATTGCGCCTCGGCAGGACATACATTATATAAGGCGAACTTCCATGCTTCCGCGAAAGCTGCTCTCCTCCGTCTGCTTCCTGCTCCTGACTTTCTGCGTCGGCGCTCTGCCGGCGGCGGCCGAAGAGGAGACCGGCGCCGGTCCCAGCCGGCCCAGCGCCGACAATCTGCTCGAAATCGGCCAGGTCGCGCCGGAGATCCCGGCCGACGCCTGGGTGGGACCGGCCGCCCCGCTGGCCGGCTCGCGCGGCAAGATCACCCTGCTCTATTTCCTCGAGCCCGGTTGCGCCACCTGCGACAACTTCTCCCCCCACCTGCAACGCCTGGCCATGCGCCACGAGGGCGAGCTGGCCACCGTGGGCATCGCCGCCGACAACCGGACCGACCTGGAGATCTTCAACGCCAAAAAAATCGGCGATTACAAGATTGTCGAAGACCTTTCGCGCCGCGTGGCCAACCGCTACATCGGCCTGATCTCCAAGCTGCCGCTGGTGGCGCTGCTGGACCGCGAGGGCAAGTTCATCTGGCTGGGCCGGGCCAAATTCCAGGACCAGATCGCCGAGGAGGCCCGCCGGGCCGTGACCGGCGAAGCGCCCGCCTGGACCGCCCGCCACCTTCCGGCCCACGCGGCGGGCAAACGTTACGCCCTGGTGGTCGGCGTGGCCGGACGGGCCGCGGGCCAGGCCGAACTGGCCGCGCCCCGCAACGACGCCCGGGCCGTGGCCAAGCTGCTGCGCGAAAAACTCGGCTACGAGGTCAGCGAAATGATCGATCTGCCCGGAGCCGAGGCCGCGCACCAGCCGACCGCCGCCAACATCCAGGCCGAGGTCCAGCGCCTGGCCAAGCTGGCCGGCGCGGAGGACAGCCTGGTCTTCTACTTCTCGGGCGAAGGCCGCGCCTGGCCGACGCCCACCAGCGGCGACCTGCTCCTCAAGCCCGGCGACTTTTACAGCGCCAGCGCCGGCCTGCAACTCTCGCGGGTGCGCGACTGGCTGGCCGCCGGCTCGTGCCCGCGCCGCCTGGCCATCGTCGACATTGGCCACGAGGACGGCGACGAGCCGCACCTGGAGGACATCGCCGAAGCCCTGGAGAAAGGGCTGGGCGGCCTGCCGCTCCTGCTCTCGGCCGCGCGCTTCGACCTCTCCCGGCTCTCGCCGGCGGAAGACGGGGCCAACCGCCGCAGTCTGTTCTCCCAATATCTGGAGGCCGGTCTGGGCGGGGCGGCCGACTATGACCACGACGGAGCGGTCATCCAGCCCGAGCTCTTCCGTTATATCCGCGACCGGCTGATCGACTGGAGCCGGCGCCACGGCCCGTTGCAGAGCCCGTTCCTGATCGGCGCGCAAGCGGCCGGACAGCACGTCGGCTTCATTCTGGCGCCGGCCAAGCCCTGACCCGCCGGCCCCCCATGCGGAGAATAACATGAATCGGCCGCAGTCCATCTTGCCCCGCCCGCTCCGAGCCGGCCGCGTCAC
Source organism: uncultured Planctomycetaceae bacterium (assembly GCA_964389915.1). Taxonomy (GTDB): domain Bacteria; phylum Planctomycetota; class SZUA-567; order SZUA-567; family SZUA-567; genus CAYMGG01. The sequence continues at coordinate 4,146 of CAYMGG010000348.1, read as the reverse complement.
GGCCGCCGGCTTGTGCCTGTTTTTGCTCTGGAATCTGGGGGCGGTCGCCGCCGAATCGCCGACACCAGCGGCTGCGTCCGCAGCCGGCGCGGCTGCGCCCGCTTCGCAATTGGAGATCCACTGCTAGTATCAGCCCGGTTGCCCCAGCTGCGAACCGACCGTGCGTTTGGTCGACGCGGTTGAGAAGCGCTTCGGCGCCAAGCTGCGGGTCGTGCGCCACGACCTGTCGGCCGGAAAGCAGGCTTTCCGCGACTTCGTCGACCGGCTCGACCGGGCCGGCGTCAATGAAACCCCCAAACTTTCGGTCTTTATCGACAACCAGTGCCTGTCCGGGGCGGACGCCATCGCCCGCGACCTGGACGCCGAGCTGGTCAAGCGCTTGGGCGAGCCCGGGGCTGGGCTTGCCCCGACCGCGGCCGCCGCGCCTCAGCCGGCCACGCCGACCGTCGTCGCCCGCCCCGTCAAGCGCACCAGCCTCTGGCTGGTCAGCCTGGCCGGCCTGGCCGACGGGGTCAACCCCTGCGCCTTCGCCACGGTCATCCTGTTCGTCTCAATGCTCTCCTCGGTCGGCCGGCAGCGGCGCGACATTCTGGGCGTGGGCCTCTGCTTCATCGTGGCGGTCTTTCTCACCTACTTCGCCATCGGCCTGGCCTTCTTCGAGGCGATGAACCTGCTCAAGCATGTCGCCTGGCTGCACGCGGCCATCACCTGGGGCGCGCTGGGCCTGGCGGTGCTGGCGGGCGTCCTCTCCCTGGTCGACGCCTGGCGGGCCTGGCGCACGGGCGGCAAGGGCGAGATGCTCCTGGTCCTGCCCGAGAAGCTGAAGAATTCGATCCGCAAGCGGCTGCGGGCCACGGCCCACTCCTCCACCCTCTTCGCCGGGGCCTTCGTCAGCGGCGTCGTCATCTCCTTCCTCGAATCGGCCTGCACGGGACAGGTCTACTTTCCGCTGATCGCCGGCCTGGTCAACAACGAGGACACCCGCCTGCGCGGCCTGCTGCTGCTGGGCTGGTACAATCTGCTGTTCGTGATTCCGCTGCTGGCGGTCTTCATCGCCGCCTTCGTCGGCATCTCCAGCGAACGGGTGGCCAGCCTGGCCCGGGGCCGGGTCTGGATGACCAAGCTGGCTTTGGCCGCGGTCTTCTTCGCCCTGGCCGGCTGGCTGGGCTCGACGCTGCTGGCTTGACCGCTCCGGGGGAACCTTTTTTGCAAAAAAGGTTCCCCCGATCCCCCGCCAAAAAACTCTCCCCATAGATTTTCCGGTCTTGGCGTGTTCATTGCCGCCGAAAGGAATTCGCGTTGAATTCGTCCATCCGAACGCTCGAAACGGCGGAGCCGGACGAGAGTTTTTTACGGGGGCTTGGGGGAGCTTTTTTGGAAAAAAGCTCCCCCAATAACAAGCAGTAAAAAGAACGGTTGCTCAGAAGATCTCGGCGCCGAAGTTCTCGTCGCCGGCGGCGGCCGGCTTGGGTTTGGCCGGTGGCGGCGGGGGGGGCGGGTTGCGCACTTCTAGTCCGCCCTTGGTCAAATCCCGCACCGGCACCGGACGGCTGACGACCAGGTCGTCGATCTCCACTTCGCTGCGATAAATATAGAATCCGCCCCACTTGGCTGTCGCGTCGTGGAGCGCGTCCCGATCATGAACCAGGAAGACCACGATCTCATCGACCAAGAGCGAAAGCCAGTCGCCCTCGCGCATGAGCGTCACGGTCTGCCATTGATTGGGCTTGATCAATCCGGCCGGGTTTTCGTTGATCACCAGTCCCTTGCCGCCGCCGCTTCGGCTCAGGCCGCTCCAGGTGTTGTCGTAGCTGCCGAAGCGGAAGAGATAGCCGCCGACCGGGTCGACCGGCTCCTTGACCGGCAGGGCGGCCATCCAACTCGCGTCGCAGGCCTTGCCGTTGTAGCAGCGCAGGGTCCGGCAACGGTAGGAGACCTGAAAATCGCCGGAAAAATCCTGATCTATCAAAATTAAAAAGCTGTCGGTCTCGCTGGAAGTGGTCTTCAGCTTGCCGTCCTGAAGTTTCCACGCCCCCTTGGTCGCCTTCCAATGCGGTCCCAATTCGGCGCGGGAGAAATCATCGACCAGAACCGGCCGCCAGATGGTTTTAGGCGAATCCGCCTGGGCGACCTTGGCTTGTTCGGCTTGAAGCTTTTTCAACTGCGCTTCGGCGGAGGTGCAGCGATCCAGCAATAGTCGTCTTTCTTGCGTCGCTTGGCGCAAAAGTTCGGTGGCCAAAGACCACATGGCGTTCAGCCGCCAATACAGAAACAGGATGCAGCCTAGCCCGCATACGCCCAGCCAAAAACCCATGCGAAGCCAGCGCCGGCGTTGATTCGGCCGGCTGGAGGTCACGGGGAGTTCTTCCTCCGGGCGAGAATCGTCTGCCATGTCGCGCCTCCCGGAAACTCCGTTCAATGACGGCAGAGTCGGCAAGGACAAATACGGCCGAAACGCGGAGCCCATCTTCGCGGTTCGCCCGGCATTCGTCCAGAAACAGCTGCAACCGCCGGGACCCCGAATCGAGCCTGCGGACGCGAATTTTGCCCCGAAAGCCGCCGCCTCGCGAGCCTCGCCTTCGCCGACGGCGGCTAATGGCTATTTCCGCCCCGCCTCAATCGCGGGTCAGGGCGTAAATGCCCAAGAGCAATTCCAATTCGAGCTGATCGGGCTCGGCCGATTCCTCGGCCCGGCTCAGATCCTCCAGGAAGCGCAGGATCTGGCCGAAGCGCTGGTCGCGCCAGACCAGCTCGTCCACCTGCGCGCGGGCTTCGCCGCCGTACTCCTCGCCGTAGGCGAAGGCCGCCATGCCCAGCCCCAGCCGGAAGAGCAGGTCGCGGCTCTCGGCCGACTTGCCCGCTTCGTAGGCCCGCTCCAGATTCTCGCTCAGGTGCGCCAGAGCCTTGGCCGAAACGCTCAGGGCCGGCGGAGCCGCATTCAGCCGCAACCGCAGCTGGCGCAGCCGTCGGCCGACCTCCTCGCCCCGGGTGCGCCGCTCGCGCTGCAACAGGCGATAGAAACCGTCCGGCTCGCCCAACAGCTCGCCCGCGGCCAGGGCCAGCGACCGCTTGAGCACGGGATTGTAGGTCTGCCGCAACCGGGGCAGGATGTCGTGCAGGGCCGCGATCTCGCCCAGCCGGGCCAGGGCCTCGCTCGAGGCGGCCACCACCTTGTCCTCCTCGCTGTCCCGTAAAAGCTCCAGCAAATGGGCGGTGACCCCGCGGTCGCCGATTTCGCCCAGCGCCCGGACCACCTCGACCCGGGTCTCGCGGTCCGGATCGCCCAGCCGCTTGACCAGCGCCCCCACGCTCCGCGGGTCTTTCAGATGGCGCAGGGCCCGGGCGATCTGCGGGGCCAGGTCCGAGTGCGGATCCTCCAGCTTGTCGGCCAGGGCCTCGACCGCCTCGGGGCCGCCCACCGCCGCCAGGGCCGAGGCCGCCTGCTCGCGCACCTCGAAACTGGGGTCGTCCAGACTGGCGATCAGGTCGCCCACGGCCACGGCCGCCCGGTCGTGGCCCAGGACGCGCAGAGCCTCGGCCCGCTCGGCCGGCCCCACGTCGGCCCCGCAGACGTGGATGCTGTAGATGTCGCGCACCACCCGCAGGGGATTGACGACGATCAGCCGCGACAGGGCCGTGCCCAGCGGCACCTCGCCGGCCCGGCGTTCGACCTTGAGCAGCAGCGGCAGCGCCACCAGCCAGGCCACCGCCACATGCAGCACCACCAGCACGTGGAAGAAGGAGAAACGCACTCCGGGCGAGATCTGCCAGCGCAGCGGGTCGTGGGCCAGATGGTCCATGATCGCCCCGCCCACCAGCGGCCCAGCCGCGGAGATCAGCCCCACCACCGACCAGTGCATGGCCATCGCCACGGTCCGTCCCTCGCGCGGGGCCAGGGCGCTGGAGAGGCCCAATTGGGCAAGCAGCACCCCGGCGTAAAAACCGCCGGCGAAGAAGTTGACGATCAGCAGCAGGGCCACCGCCTGCGGCAGGGTCACCGTGCCCCAGAGCGGTATGGCCCAGGTCACGGTGGAATGGCGGATGAAGAACCATGCCCCGCCGAAGAGCGGAGCCAGGAGGATGGAGACCGCGCCGAAGGTGCGCGCGCCCAGCCGGTCGATCAGATAGCCCGAAACCGGGCTGAGC
>CAYMGG010000347.1:0-6710 GCA_964389915.1 uncultured Planctomycetaceae bacterium | reverse complement strand
AGGGAGGCGTCACGGGCCTCGAGCTTCTTGGCGATGCAGGGGCCGATGAAGACGACCGCGATCTGCGGCCCGTGCCAGCGCCGCAGCAGCCGGGCGTGGGCCCGGGCCGGCGAGACGACCGGCGTGACCGCTCCGGCCACGGCCGGTAGGTAGCGGGCGACGAAGGCCGCGGCCGCCGGGCAGGCGCTGGAGAGGTGGAGCCGGGCGGGCGCGGCGGGCAGCTCCCGGGCCAGGCCGGCGGAGACCTGCTCGGCGCCCAGGGCGGTCTCGCTCACGCCGGCGAAGCCCAGCGCCCGCAAGGCCCCTACCATCCGCCCCGCCTCCAGCCCCGGAAATTCGCTCACCCAACTGGGGGCCAGGGAGACGTAGACCGGCCGGCCTTCGCTCAGCAGCAGTCGGGCCCGGGCGGTGTCGTCGCGCACCTTCTTGGCCCGGGCCGGGCAAACTTGTACGCAATGTCCACAGGCTACGCAACGCTCGGGCCGGATCTCGGCGTGCCCGTCGCGCACCCGGATGGCCTTGACCGGACACTGCCGCACGCACTTGTAGCAGTCCTGGCAGGCCGTCTCGACGGTGTAGACCGGATACTGTCTATCCATGTTCCGCCTCCTGCCGCGCCAGCAGATCCCGCAGCATGCCTTCGTCCACGCCGGTGTAGACCTGGGCGTCGAAGGCGATCACCGGCCCCTGCCGGCACCGGCCCTCGCACCGGCTGCCCCGCAGCTCGATCTGCGCCTCCAGCCGCCGGTCGCGCAGCCAGGCTTCGATCAGCTCCAGATGCCGGGCGTTGCCGCGTGCGAAGCAGGAGGAGCCCATGCAGACCGTGATCGTAACCGCCATGATGTCTCTCCCGTCCGCAGGACCGCCCTGGGGGAACTTTTTTGCACAAAAGTTCCCCCAGACCCCTTCAAAAAACTTTCATCCAGCTTCGCCGGTTTGAAGGCGCGGATGGATGATGTCAACTTTCCTCGCGGTGCAGCGCCGCCTTGAGCTTGACGCTCAATTCCGCCAGCCCGGCGGCCAGATCCTCGCGTTGGACAATGATCCCTTCCGGCAGGCGCAATTTCGTCGGCGTGAAATTCCAGATCGCCAGCACGCCCGCCGCCACCAGCCGCTCGGCCGTCTCCTGGGCGGCCTCGGCCGGCACGGTGAGAATGGCCAGATGGACGTGCAGCCGCCGGACCAGCTTTTCAAGCTTCTCCAGCGGATAAACCTCAACCCCGCCCACCCGCGGCCCCTGCCGGGCCGGATCGGCGTCGAAGGCGGCGATCACCCGTAAACCCCGTTCGAGAAATCCGGGATAGTCCAGCAGCGCCCCGCCCAGCCGGCCGGCCCCGACCAGCACCGCGTCGGTGGTGTTGTTCCAATTCAGAAAGGTCTCGATCGCCTCGACCAGGGCGGGCAGGTTGTAGCCCACTCCGGGCGTGCCGGTGATCCCGGTGATCTCCAGATCCTTCTTCACCTGGATCTGCTCCACCTCCAGCTCCCGGGCCAGCAGGCTGGAGGAGACCACGTCCCGCCCCTGGCGGCGCAGCCCGTACAAGATTTCCAAGTACAGCGGCAGACGCCGAATCGACGGCAGCTTGATGACCTTCTCTCCACTCGACATGACTGCCCCCCTCAGAGTGCGAATAGTATTAGATATAGATATATCTATATCTAATATCCTTGATTGTCAAGCCTCCGGTCGAGATTTAGATCTTTTTTTATCCATCGCCGAAGAATATTAGCGCCGCCCTGGAATATCCCGGACTTGCCTTCATCTTGTTATCGCTTTTGCCGCGGCTAGGATGCGCTTGATGGCATTCCGCTACCGCATCCAATCCGCCGTCTGCGCCGCCTTCGGCAGGCCGCGCAGCTGCATCGTATCCTTGGCGTCATATGCACTCTCAAGGAACAGGCGTTTCGATTGAAAGTTCGGGCAAGAGACGCGGATTTATGATCTGAGGGGGGCGGGCGTAGGCGGCACCGCCGAAGCAAGCGAGATGACGTCATTCCATGAATCGTTTAGTTCAAGTGGCGGCAAAAAGGCGCGAGTGTGCGCGATAGACGGGCAATAATCGTTTTAAGTGTGGTTGTTAAGCCATTGTCTTGTAAGTAATTAGCTGAGAAATAGTAGCGCATCAGGCTGGGTGAAAAAACTGCGAAAGAGAGTTGACAGGGGGCATATTATGGCGTAACTGTTAAAACAAATAAGGCGAGGTGGCTTTCATTTTGTAACCTTGCTGTCCACGGTTGAGTTATCGGCAATTGCGCGACTGGCTGGGGCTAGAAAATCAGCCCGAACTGCGTTTTCCGGGCGAGTGGAGCCCATTCCGTCGTTATACTGGAATGCCTATCCTGTTGACCGGAGATGACTCATTTTGAAAAGTGCCGCTGGCGTTTCGGAAAGAATCCCCGCCTCCCTATCTGCCCGCTGGCAGCTTTCCAGATCCGGCTTTACCCTGGTCGAATTGCTGGTGGTGATGGCCATCATCTCCCTCTTGGCCGGCATGCTGCTGCCGGCCCTGGAGAAGGCGATGAACAGCGCCCGTCAGGTCCAATGCGCCGGCAACTGCCGCCAAATCGGCATTGGGCTGGACCAGGTTATTGAAGAAGGGCCGCACCTGCTCGCCTCCGGCTACTTCCCTTTCAACTATTCCCGGGTCCGACCGGACGTAGCGGGCACGAAATATTGGTGGCAAACCGAGATCGGCGAGAAGCTGGGCTACAAAGTTGACTCGACGTTCAGCGGCAACTTCATCTGTCCGCCCGAGCCGACGGTCTTCCGCTGCCCGACGGAGCAGCGGCAGTTCTCGACCGTTCCCACCGCGATCTACACCAACATCAACTATTTTCACTATAGCTATGTCTACGATTTCCTGGGCAACATCGGCGGCGGCGTGCTGGGCGAAGGGGGAGCGATCATCTTGCAGAAGAAGGTGTCCGAGATCCGACATCCCGCCCAGCAGGTCGTGTTCTGCGACTCGGACGGCAACGGCAACTTCGACTATGAGGTGAAGAGCGACTTGAATTGGCTCGAAGCCCTGCCCGGCACCCGGCATCAGCAGGGCGCGAATTGCGCCTTTGTGGATCTGCATGTGACGCATCTCTCCTCGGCCGCCATGTATTCCCAACGCTTGCAGTATTTCCGCGACGGCAATTGACCGCCGGAGCCTTCTCCTCCTGACGCCTCAAGACCGGAGTCCCCATGGCCACCCGCCCCCTCGCTCCCGACCGCCTCTGCTTCCTCCCGCGCATGAAGCTCCTGCTGTTCCTGGCCGCCGGCGGGCTGCTCTTGGCCGGGCGGTCACCCGGGGCGGCCGAGCCGGCGTCCCCCCCGCCGGCCTGGAAGCTGCCTTTGGTCATCGACCGGGGCGACGACGTTTCGGCCTGGACTCGGCGGCACCAGGTTCCGGAGATCGTCCGCGCCGACCTCGCCGCGGCGCAGAGCGACGGCCGGCCGGCCCTCCGCTTCGATTATGATCTGGGGAAGCTGAGCGGAACCTACATCTACCGCTTCGGGCCGCCGCTCAACCGGGACGACGTCCTGAGCCTGGAATTCAAGGCCGACGCGATCGGCCGGTTTCAGTTCTGCCTGCAAGACGCCACCGGCCAGGATCATCGCGGATTCGTGTCGGTCAAGCCGGAAGCGGGGTGGCAGACCGTCGAACTCCCGCTGGCCACGGGGTTCGCCCAGGGCCACTGGAACGGCGCCAATGACGGCGTGATCCATTATCCCTGCGGGCGGATCTCCCTCACCTTCGACCAGAGCGCCCCGCGCGGCACCTTCTGGCTGCGGCGGCTCAGCCTGCGCAGCCGGGCTCCGACCCCGGAGCGCACCTGGCGGCTGAGCCTGAACGGCAGCCAGCCGGCCGGCGTGGTCTTTCCCGGCGAAAAGGTCGTCTGCCGGGTGAGGATCGAGAATCTGGTCGACGCCCCGCGCGCAGGGGAGTTGACGCTGAACCTGCGCCGCACCGACGGCCAGGCCGAGGAGCGGCGCTGGCCCTTCCAGGTCGGCCCGCTGGGCCAGGTGGAACTGCCGGTGCAGGAGTTCACCGCCGGCGAACCGGAATTCCGCCACTTCCACGCCCGCGTCAGCGAGAACTGCGCCGCCGGCGGCGAGTTGCAGGGGGCGCTGGCCGTGGTCCGCCGGGTGCCCAATCAGGGCCGGCCCGACCCGGAGAGCTTCTTCGGTCTGATGAACGCCTACCAGTCGCCCGAGGGGGTCGAGCGCATCGGCTGCAAGAGTTTCCGGGAGTGGATCTGGGTCGATCCGCAGTCCCGGCGGGTCGTTGACTCCTGGCGGCGGGAGATCGACCAGCAGCTCATCCCCCTGGGCCGCTGCGGCATCGCGGCCGTGCTGTGCCTGCAACCCAACGCCTGGCACGGCGTGCGGCCGGGCGACGCGCGCTATTTCCCGCCGGCCGAAATGCTGCAACCGCAGCGGCTGGCCGAATGGCGGGCCATGGCCCGGCTGGTGGCCGAGCGCTACCGCGGGCAGCTGGCCGCCATCGAGCTGGTCAACGAGCCCGACAACGAGCTCTGGCACAATCCCGATTATCCCCTGGAGCCGGCCCGGCAGCTCTATGCCGCCCTGGTGAACGCGGCCGCGGCCGAAATCCGGGCCGTCGACCCCCAACTGCCGATCGTCGCCCTCTCGGTCGCCGGCCGGGACTTCCACCCTCTCAACGGCGTGCCCACGCCGCAGTGTCCCGGCGACTTCACCTTCTCCCGGGCGGTGCTGCCCCTGATCAAGGGCAACCTCGACCTCTACGGCGGCCATCCCTACGGCCACGTGCGCATCCTGGGGCGCAACCGCCAGGCCCAATGGCCCGAGGAGATGCACCTGCGGGAGCTGCTGCTGCAAGCCAGCGACCTGCTGGAGCAGAACGGCTGTCCGCGCCGGCTCTGGCCCACGGAGCTTGGCTGGTCGGTGATCGATCCGGTCGATCCGCCGGACGAGCTCTCCCGGCGCTTCGCCGCCGTCGTGGGCCAGAGCCTGGTGCTGGCCAAGACCGTGCCCGGCCTGGAGAAGCTCTTCTGGTTCAACGCCCACGCCCACAACTCCAGCGGCGACGATTACAGCCTGTTCCACTGCAACACGGCGGCCAAGGTCGCCCCGATCCAGTGCCCGGAGCTCTTCCCCACGCCGGCGGCCTGCGCCTACGCCGCCGCGGCCTATCAGCTCCACCATGCGCGCTTCATCGAACCCGTGCCCCTGGGGGCCGATTTCTCGGCCTGGCGGTTCGAGCGGCCGGGCGACGGCGCGGTGGTGGTCGCGCTCTGGGCCCGCGCCGACGGCGAGTTCCGCCTGAACTTCACCGGGCCGGCCGCGACCGTCTACGATTCGTATGACCGGCGGCTCGCCGCGGGCGGGCGGCTGACGGCCGACTTCGGTCGCGCGCCGGTCTTCCTGACCGCGGCGGAGGCGGACGGTCCGGCCCTGGCCCAAGCGCTGGCCCGGGCCGAATTCACCGCCCTGGAGCCGGTGCGCATCGCCAAGGTCTGGTTCCATTCCCGCACCGAGGCCCGGGCGCTGCTGGACGACACGCTCCATGCGCCCGTCACCTCCCGGCTCGGCTTCGCCGGGCAGACCGAAACGCGCGAGCTTCGGCCCGGCCGGCAGAGCGTCGGCTGGACGCTGCCCGCCCCGCTCAGCGGAGCCGCCCCGGAACTGGCCGTCACCACCAACGGGTTCACCAAGACCGCCACGCCCTGCACCGATTTCTGGCCGGCGCGCCGATTGGCGGCGGTCGCGGCCGACGGTGACCTGAAGGAGACGGCCGGGCTCGAACCGATCGTGCTGGCCGATCGCACCAGTTTGATGCCGCCGGACGCCGCCTGGGACGGGCCGGAAGACCTGAGCGCCACGGCCTGGCTGGGTTGGACCGAAAGCGGCCTCTACTTCGCCGCCCGGGTGACCGACGACCGGCACCAGGGCACGCCCGACGACCCGCAGCACTACTGGCAGGCCGACAGTCTCCAGCTGGCGATCGATCCCGAGGGCGACTCGCTGGACGAATACAACGCCGACGACCGGGAGGTGGGGTTGGTCCTGGGCCCCAACGGCCCGCGAGCTTACTTGCACGTCCGCGGCAAGAAGCTGAATCCGCTGGCCTGCGCCTTGGCGGCCAGACGCGAGGCGCAGGCCACGATTTATGAGGCCCTGCTGCCCTGGGCCGCGCTGGAGATCGCCCCGCCCGCCGGCGGGCGGATCATGGCCCTGAGTTTCATCGTCAACGAAAACGACGGCCAGGGGCGCGATTGTTGGCTGGCCTGGACGCCGGGCGTGGGCGAGAGCAAGGCTCCGGTCAACTATCGCCAGGTCCGGTTTGACCCCTGAGAAGTTGGGTTGAATCGGCTTAATTTTGGCCGTATAGGCATTGATGGTTACGCCGAGGCCAAACCATTCCCGTCGGGAGGGGGTGAACTCCGTTTCGTCCCCCCTCTCTATCCAGCCTCGGCAGCGCTTGAGCGAGAGCGGTCGAGACGGAGTGCGACCCCTCCCAAATTACGCCTCCCGGAAGGCTCCCCACGTAAAATTAAAATGCTCTATCCCCTTCCAGTTGGGAGGGGGCGAACTCCGTTTTGTGCCCCATCTCTCTCCAGCTTCGGCAGTGTCTGAGCGAAAGCGGTCGAGGCGGAACTCGACCCTCCCAAATTACGCCCCCCTCGGAAGGCGCTATACGCAAAAGTAAAATGCGCCAGTTCACTACAAAAGAGCGGCG
>CAYMGG010000346.1:0-6722 GCA_964389915.1 uncultured Planctomycetaceae bacterium | reverse complement strand
CCCGCCCAGGCCAGCGCCTGCCGCAAAGCGGAGGCGAAGTCGGGCGCGTGGTGGAGATGCATGGCATTGATCATCTGCGGATCGCAGCGGTCGGTGACCACGATCACCCGGTGTCGGGCCAGAATCCGGGCCAGGATCTGGAATTCCCACTGATCGGGGGCGGTGGCGTGGCGGGGGACATCGGCGACCGCGCGCAGGACCGCTTCCGGGCCTGAAGCTTCCGCCATATGCCGGTAAAAAGATTCCCCGCCGTGGCCGTCGTTACAGGCGGCGATCATGATGATAACCCCGCCGGGCTGGCAGGCGGCTTCGGCCGCGGTCATGCCCTTGACCGCCTGGTAGAGGTTCTGATCCAGCGGCCAGCCGCCGTTAGACGTGACCACGATCTCGGCCCGCGGCGGGCGGATCCGGCAGAGGTCGGCCAGAAAGGCGCAGCCGGCGCGGTGGGCTGCCTCGTGCGCGCCGGCCACGGCGTGGATGATCCGCTTCTCGGCGTCGATCACCACGTTCAGGATGAAGGCCAGACGGGCGGTATCGGCCGCGTACAGCATGTCGCGGTGGATGGGGTTGTCGTCCAGTCGGCCGGCGCGGGCATAGGGGCTTTGGATGAACTCGGCGCAATGGTTGGCCAGCACGGTCTGGGCCGAGGCCACGCCGGGCAGCACGCTCTTGCGCCCGCCCGAGTAGCCGGCGAAGAAGTGTGGTTCGATGAAGCCTTCGGCCAGCAGCAGGTCGGCCTCGACCGCCAGCCGATTGAGTTTCAGTTCGCCGCCGGAGGGCAGGGTGCCCAGGTGGACCATGTCGGCGTCGTGCTGGGAGAAGTGCATGACCAGCTTCTCTTCGGCGACGATCTTTTCGCCGAATTTACGGACCAGCTCCTCGCGGGTCGAGGGGCGATGGTAGCCGGTGGCGATGAGGATAGAGATCTCCGCCGCCGGATTGCCCCGGCGGATCTGCGCCAGGAGCGGCGGCATGAGGATGCGGCTGGGCACGGGCCGGGTGTGGTCGCTGGCGATGACGACCACGCGCCGCTTGCCGGCGGCCAGCTCCGCCAGCGAGGGGCTGCCGATGGGTTGGGCCAACGCCCGTTCCACCAGCTCCGCTTCGCCGGCCGGGGGGCGGTATTCCTGGACCTGGCTGGGGAAACACCCGCGGAAGTTGGCTTCCGGGATCTCCACCGGCAGGGTCGAATCGGCATAGGGCAGGGCGAATTTCATGCGTTTACTCCCGGCGGGGCAGGAAGAGGCTGAAGGTGCTGCCCAGCCCGAGGGTGGATTCGACCTCGATCCGGCCGGAGTGCTGCTCGGCGATGCGTTGGCAGATCGAGAGGCCCAGGCCGGTGCCGATGTCCTTGGTGGTGAAGAAGGGGTTGAAGATGAACTCCCGGTCCTTCTCGGCTATGCCGCAGCCGTCGTCGCGGACGCGGATCACGGCCTCGGTGAAGACCCCGTTGGCGGCCTTGACCTTCTCCAGCAGCAGGTCGACCGCGCCGCCGGCGGCGCAGGCCTGGATGGCGTTGGTGATCAGGTTGAGCAGGAGCTGCTTCAGCTTGTCCAGGTTGCCCAGCACGGTTAGCGGCTTCTCCGGATGCGAGCCCAGGCGCAGGGTCACGCCGGCGGCCTGGGCCTGGGGTTTGAGTTGCTGGTACAGTCCGGCCACCAGCTCCATCAGGTCGAGCGGGGCCAGGCTCAGCTCCTTCTGGCGCGAGAAGTCCAGCAGGTCCTGGACGATCTTGTTGATCCGGGCCACCTCCTCGATGATGATCCCGGCGTATTCGGTTTCGGTCTTCTCGTTCCGTTTGACCGCGCTCTCCTGCAACAGCTGGGCGAAGCCCTGGACCGAGTTGAGGGGGTTGCGCACCTCGTGGGCGATGCCGGCGGCCATCTCGCCCAGCGAGGCCAGGCGCTGGGCGCGCTTGACCTCCTCGGCCAGCTTCTTCAGCCGCGAGAGGTTGCGGAAGGAGCAGATCACCCCGATCCGTCGGGCGGTGTAGTCCTCCAGGAGCGAGGTGCTCAGGCCCAGCGGCACGGGCTTGTCGTCGATCATCACCGTCACCTCTTCGCGCTCCTGGGGAATGCCAGTTTGCAGGGTTTGCAGGATGAGCGGGGCCACGTCGCGCAGGGCCGGCACCTGCCCCAGGGGGGCGCCCGCCAGTTCGCGGCCGCTCAGGTGGAGGATCTCGGCGGCGGCCTCGTTGGCTCGGATCACCACCGCGCGCTCGTCGATCACCAGCAGCCCCGAGGAGAGGCTCTTCAGGATCGAGGAGGCGAACTCCTCGGCGTTGCGCAGGCTGCGGTAGAGGTTGGCGTTCTGGATGGCCACTGCCAGGTTGACGCAGACCCCGCCCAGCAGGTGGAGGCTGCGCTCTTTGAAGGGGGCCGAGGAGCTCTTGGTGTCCAGGTAGACCACGCCCAGGGCCTTGTCCTCGGCCAGGAGCGGGGCGCAGAGCACCGCCCCCACGTCCCGTAGGCTGATGCTCACGGTGTTGCGCAGGCCGCTCTGGGCGTCGGGCAGGGAGAGCAGGCCCTGACGCGAGGCCAGGACCGCGTCGGTGATGGTGCGGCTGATGACCACGTCGCCCGAGTCGGGCGGCCAGACTGCCCGGGGGGCGAGGTTGTCGGACTTGTCCAGGAAGAGGATCGCCCCCCGGTCGGCGCCCATGATCCGGGCGAGCTCCTTGAGGGCCAGGGGCAGGAGTCGGTCCATGTCCAGCACGCCCGTGATCCGGGCGGAGAATTCGAAGATGGCGAAGAGCTGCAGGCGGACCTCCTCCTCCACCAGGTTGACCGTGCCCGGCGGCAGGAGGGCGGTGCTGTTTAGCTCCACCCGCAGATCGCGGGAGGAGTCGTGGGCTTGCTCGGAGACCACCACCCGCGGGGCTTCCGACTGGCGGACGATCTCCACCAGTAGCACCGTGTCGCCCACGGTGATCCGGTCGCCGTGGCGGAGGACCACCTCCTTGATCCGGCGGGAGTTGACGAAGGTGCCGTTGGTCGAGCCGGTGTCGCGCAGCACCAGGTCGCGGCCCACCCGGACGACGGCCGCATGGTTGCGCGAGATGCCGGGGTCGTCGATCGGCAGGTCGTTCTTCCGTTCGCGGCCGATGGTCAGGCTCTCCCCGTCGAGCGCGCAGCGCTGCCCCTTCTGGGCGCCGTCGACGAAGATCAGCCGCGCGCTGGGGTTGGGCATGTTCACCACCCCCGCGAAGCCAGCCGGCGCTTGCGGGCCAGGGCGCGCTGGAACTCCTGCAACGCCGACTCCACCTGATGCGCGCCGCGGGCGCGTTCGGCGGGGGTGGCGGCGCCCAGCAGGCGCACCGTCTCGCCCAGGACGGCCGAATCGGGCAGGATGTAGCTGAGGAGGAGCGAGAGGTACTTGCGGCAGACCTCGGGCTGGCGGGCCAGGTTGGCCAGCAGGCCCTCGAGCGTCTTTTCGTCCTGGTTGACGGTGACCAGGAAGCGGACCGCGTCCTCGGCGATCCGCCGGCCGCGGCCTTCCAGCGCGCCCAGAAACACCTGGGCCGCCGTGGTCAGCGGATACTGGGCCAGGGCCTCGATCGCCGCGGCCTGCACCTCGCCGCTGCGGTCGGGCAGGGTGGCCAGCAGCGCGTCGCGCAGCTTGTCGCTGCGCACCCGGCCGCAGGAGCGGGCCGCGGCCGCCCGCACCTTGGGCTCCGGATCGCGCAGGAGGGGCAGGAGCAGGCGCACCGCCAGCTTGCTGTGGGTCTCGCCCAGCAGGCCCGCCACGAAGGTCCGCACCTCGATCCCGCCGCGCGCGGCGAACTCCTCCAGTAGGTTCATCTCCTCCAGGCCGGTGTTGCCGGAGAAGCGGGCGCGGATCTTGTCGGGCAGGGACTCGCCGCTGCGGGAGTAGAAGATGACCAGCGGTTCGAGCACCCGGCGCAGGTCGAAGGCCTCCAGGCAGGCGGCGGCCGCCTTGCGGACCTTCCAGACGTCGTCGTTGAGGAAGCGCACGATGACCGAGAGCCCCTCCTCGGCCCGCAGCTCGCCCAGGCGGCGCAACACCTGGCAGCGGATGCGGAAATCCTCGTCGCCGATCAGGGCCAGGAGCACGTCGATCTCGTCGGCGCGCTCCAGCAGCTCCGGCAGGGCCGCCAGGCAGAAGTTGCGGACCTCGACGTTGCCGTGCTGGTAGGCCTGGCGGACGTGGCGCATGGCCAGGTCGAGGCGCTTTTCGGTCTTGAGCCGGCGCAGCAGATTGAGGGCGGCGGTCTGGATCTCGCGCAGGGAGCCGTCCTGGAGCCGCTTCTCGAAGCTGGCGCGCGCCCCTTCGGGCAGGAAGGCCGAGAGCTCCCGGGCCAGGTCGACCAGGGTGTAGGCGTGGTCGCGGGCCAGCTGCCGTTCGACCAGCTGGCTGAAACGGGAGGAGACCAGGCCCGGGCGGGATTTTTCGCCGCTGGCTGAGAGGAGCTTGGTCACGGCCCCGCGGAACTGGTCGAGCCGCATCGGCTTTTGCAGGACCGCGCCGAAGCCTTCCGCGCGCAGCGGTTCGACCAGGGCGGTTTCGTTTTCGCCCACGATCAGGATGAGCGGGGCGAAGTTCGGCCGGGTCCGCAGTTCGCGGGCCAGGGCCAGGGTCTCCGGCGCGCCGCCGCTGACGGCCAGGACCGCCAGGTCGGGCGAGTCCTCGGCCGTGATGGCCGAGAATTCGGCCGGCGTTTCGACGCCGGCGACCTGGTGTCCCATGGCCTCCAGGATGCCTCGGTAGAGGGCCCGGGCGTAGGCGGTGGAGTCCAGCACCAGGATCTGCCGGCTCTGATTGGTCCCGGTCGGCGGCGGGGGGGCCGACGTGCGGCTTGGCGCCAGGGCCTGGTTGACCGCCAGCCGCGCCTCCGGCAGGGCCATGATCTTGCCGATCCGGGCGCGCAGCTCGTGGATGTTGACCGGTTTGACGATGTACGAGCAGGCCCCCGTCAGGGCCACGCCGGCCACGGTGTCGCGGTCCGACTGGGCCGAGAGAACCAGGACCTGGCCGCCCAGCTTCTCGTCCTGGCGGCGGCGCAGCAGGGCCAGGCCGTCGAGCTTGGGCATGTTGAGGTCCAGCAGGACCAGCTGCGGCCGGTGCTCCCGCCAGAGCGCCAGGGCGGTCTCGCCGTCGGCGGCTTCGAAGATCTTGAAGCCCAGTTCGGTCAGCACCTGGCAGTAAAGCTTGCGGACCGAGGCCAGGTCGTCGGCCACCAGGGCCGAGAGCTTGCCGGGCGGGACGCCGCGCAGGCTCTCGGGCAGGGCTTCGGCGCCGCCCGGGGAGTGGACGCCCTGGGGCAGGGCCGTCTCGCCGACCGGCATCACCACCGAGCTGGATTTGTTCTGCCCGCTGATGGTCTGCTTGAGGGCCTCCAGTTCGCGCAGCAGTTCGTCGGCGTCCACCGGGCGCTCGGCCGGATCCTTGGCCAGCATCCGCAGGACCATCCGGTCCACCGCCGGCGGCACCTCGGAGTTGAACTGGCTGGGCGGCGGCGGCGGCTCGTAGACGTGCATGTAGAGCACGGCCGAGGGCTGGTCGGCGATGAAGGGCACCCGGCGGGTGAGGAGCTCGAAGAAGACCACCCCCAGGCTGTAGATGTCGCTGCGGGCGTCGAGGTTGAGGCCCCGCCCCTGCTCGGGGGACATGTAGTTGGCCGTGCCGACGATGGTCCCGGCCTCGGTGACGTCCAGATCCGAGGACTTGCCCTTGGCCAGGCCGAAGTCGGTCACCTTGACCATCCCGCGGTCACCGATCATGATGTTGGCCGGCTTGAGGTCGCGGTGGACGATGCCGGCGTCGCCGGCGCAGGCGCAGGCCTGGGCCACCTGGAGGACGATGTCGAGGGCCTCGGCGACCGAGAAGATCCGCCCTTCGCCCAGGATCTCGGCCAGGTCCCGCCCGCGGACGAACTCCATGGCGAAGTAGTGGATCACCTCGCCCTGGGGGGTGGGCTGTTCGCCGATCGAGTAGATCTGGATCACGTTGGGGTGGACGATCGAGGCGGCGCTGCGGGCCTCGCGCTTGAAGCGGGCGATGAACTTCTCGTCGCGGCAGAGGCGGTCGCTGAGGACCTTGAGGGCCACCTCGCGGTCCAGGGATTCCTGATAGGCGAGGTAGACGGCCCCCATGCCGCCCTCGCCGAGTTGTTTCTTGATGGCGAATTCGCCGAGCCGTTCAAGCATGTTTAAACCAGGATGACGCTCTCGACCTCCAGCATGCCGCTGGCGGCGACCAAGCCCATGAATTTCCGAGGCAGCTGGCAGCGGAAGAGGTCGGCCCCCGCCACCGAGACGTTGTCCAGCTCGCAGCCGCTCAGGTTGGCGCCGCCCAGGTTGGCGCCGGTCAGGTTGGCCCCGCGCAGATTCGAGGCCGAAAGGTTGGCGCAGCAGAGGTCGTAGTAGGCCAGGTTGGCCCCCGCCAGATCGAGCCCGCGCAGGTCGGGGCCTTCGTCCAGGTCGGCGCACCAGGCGTTCCAGGCCGCGTAGTTCTCGTTCCAGACGCAGTCCTGGAAGCGCTTGGCGATGGCGACCTCGACCTGCTTGAGCGATTCGACCGCCGCGGTGATCACGTAGGAGCCGCTGGTCTTGCGAACTTCCTGCGCGCGCAGCTTGAACATGTAGACCGTCTCGCCCTGGCTGGATTTGGCGGCGACCAGAGCCAGTTCGAGTTTGGAATTTTTGAGGATGTTGTCGCGCGAGTGGAAGGTCACCTGTTCATTGTCGGCGCGATGGACCTCG
>CAYMGG010000345.1:6518-6735 GCA_964389915.1 uncultured Planctomycetaceae bacterium | reverse complement strand
TGCATCGGCCACGTCTCGCCCGAGGCGGCCGCCGGCGGCCCGCTGGCCCTGCTCAAGGAAGGCGATCCGATCGCCATCGACGCGCACAAGCGCACGCTCAACGTCAAGTTGAGCGCCGCCGAACTCAAAAAGCGCCGGGAAAAACTCGCCCCCTTCACGCCCAAGGTCAAGCGCGGCTGGTTGGCCCGCTACCTGCAAAACGTCACCTCCGCGGATC
>CAYMGG010000345.1:0-6508 GCA_964389915.1 uncultured Planctomycetaceae bacterium | reverse complement strand
GGCGGAATCTTCAACATCTAGCCTGCGATCCAGCCCGAAACCGAAAGCGGAGAATGGCCGAGCCATTCTCCGCTTCTTTTTTATTGATTTAGGCCGATAAGCCGAAGCTAATCGCGCCAGAATTCCAGCGCCGCGTCGATGTCGTCGAATTCGCGAAAGACGTGGGTAAGATTGGTGGCGTTCAGAACCAGCCGGAAGCGCGAGGAGGGCTTGACGAAAAGGATGTCGCCCCCGTTCTGCCGGGCCATGGTCAGGTACATGAGCAGAATGGAGATACCGTGACTGGAAATGTAGGAAACCTTTTCACTGTCCACGACCAGGCGGCAGTGCCCGTCGTCCAGCAGCCCCTTGAGTGCATTGTCCAGCTCGTCGACGGTTCGCGCGTCCACATAGCCGTCCAAGCTCAGCACCTGGACGCCCTCGGATTCACTCAAACCGATACGTAATTCGCACATATCTACGATCTCGCGCCGACTGATGCTTTTAGCTTATGTAAAGCCATCCACCAATGCAAGCGAATCGTTAAATTCGGTTTAATTCGACGTTAGCCCGAGCAAAACGCTCAGACTTTCGCTTCAGCGCAAATCAGAAAGCCATTGGCCTGGTGGTCGGGATCCGCAGCGGCGCAGGGACCGTTACGCTCTTCATTGAGCGGCAGCAACTCTCTTAAGCGGTAGCCGGAGCGGGCCAGCAGGCTTTCGATCTCCGCCCGGTCAAAGGAGTGCAGAAACAGATCCAGCCGGCCGCGGTAATTGCGCATGATGCTGTCGCCCGGCTCGCTCAAGCCCGCCAAACGCCGTAGATAATCGCGCGCCTGGGCGAGCCGGCCGGTGCGGTCGCCGTAATGATAATTGCGGTTGTGGACGTGGGCCAGAAAACAGCCGCCCGGCCGCAGCCGCGTCCGCAGTTCCTCCAGCACGGTCTGGCGCTTGGCCGACGAGTCGATCAGCCCTAGGGTACTGAACATCATCAGAATCGCGTCGAAGACCGGCCGGGCGACAAGCGGCAGGCGATGAAAATCCCCCCGGACCAATCGCACCGGGCGGTTGGAGGCCTGCAAATTGGCCCTCGCCTCGCGCAACATGGGTGCGCTCAGATCCAGGCCGCAGGTAAGGTGTCCCCGAGCCTCCAGATAGGCCAGGTGCCGGCCGGTGCCGCAGCCCAGGTCGAGTACGACCCCCGGGGCGGTCAGGTGCCGGTCGATGAATTCGCAGTCGAATTGGAATAGCGCGAGGCCCGCGAAATACCGGTCGTAGTCGGTCGCCAGCTGTTCGTCGCGCACATAGGCCCGGACGGTGGGGTGCAGATGCTGCTCGCCGGAGCGCGGGTCAGTCATCGTCGCCCCGGTTGCGGCGCGAACGCTCCTGCTTGCGCGCGCCGGCGCGTTTCTTGCTTTGCAATCGACGCTCCTGGGCCGAGCGCGTAGGGGCGGTCGGCCGCCGCGGCTTGGGCCGGGCCAGGCCGGCGGCCAGGACTTCCCGCAGCTTCTCCAGCGTCTCGCTCCGGTTGCGCTCGCGCTGCCGGTGCTGTTCGCAGGCCAGGCGCAAACGCCCGTCCGCGGTCAGACGCGAGGCCAATTTCTGCCGCAGTCGGGCCTTCTGCTCCGGACTCAGGGCGGCCGAAGCCGCCAGATCGAAAACCAGCGTCACCCGGGTCGAAACCTTGTTCACGTTCTGGCCGCCGGGGCCGGTGGCGTGGGAGAACTCGAAGCTCAATTCGCTCAGCGGAATGCTCAGCCGGGAGGTGATGACCACGTTTTTTTCGTCACTGCTCATGCCTGTCCCTTAAAGGCTTGCTCCCTTCCCGGAAAACCAGTTATACTACGCTGATTCACCCGGCAAGGAGCTACCATGCTGCAAGTTTACAGCACGAATCGACGCGGTAAAAAGGAATTCACCCCCAAAAAAGCGGGGCGCGTCGACATGTACGTCTGCGGCCCGACCGTTTACGACCGCTGCCACATCGGCCACGCCCGACCGGCGGTGGTCTTCGATACCATTCGCCGCTATCTGGAGTATAGCGGGCTGGCCGTCCAGTTCATCAGCAACATCACGGACATCGACGACAAGATCATCCGTCGCGCCGGCGAACTGGGCATCTCCTGCGCCGCGCTGGCCGGCCGCTATCAGGACGAATACGAACGGGACATGACCGCCCTGGGCGTGCGCGCTCCGACCATCCGCCCCAAGGCCACCGAGCACATCCCGGAGATGATTGAGCTGATCCGCGGCCTGGAGGCCAAGGGCGCGGCCTACGTCACCCCGCGGGGCGTATGGTTCGACGTGACCAAGTTCTCCGCCTACGGCAAGCTCTCCGGCCGGACCGCCGACGACGATTCGACCGAGCACCGCGTCGAGCAGGACGAGGAGAAGCGCCACGCCCAGGACTTCGCCCTCTGGAAGTTCGCCAAGCCCGGCGAGCCGACCTGGGACTCGCCCTGGGGCGCGGGCCGGCCGGGCTGGCACATCGAATGCTCGGCCATGAGCGGCAAGTACTGCGACTGGGAGCTCGACATCCACGGCGGCGGGGCGGACCTCTGCTTTCCGCACCACGAGAACGAGATCGCCCAGAGCGAGGCCTTCACCGGCCGGACCTTCGTGCACTACTGGCTGCACAACGGGTTTATCACCGTGGCCAAGGACGAGGGCGAAGAGGCCAAGATGGGCAAATCCAAAGGCAACGCCTTCTGGCTCCAGGACGCCTTCAATGTCGCCCCGCCGGCGGCGCTGCGCCTCTGGATCCTGGGGACGCATTACCGTTCCCCCCTGCTCTACCGGCCGGAACTGCTGACCGCAGGCCTGGCCAGCCTGGACCGGTTCTACAACTGCCTGGAGGAACTCGAACGCCGCGCGGCCGGCGCGCCCCCGGCTGAAGCCCCGGCCGCCCTGGCCGCCGCCGCCGCTCACATCGAAGCCACCTTCCGCGCGGCCATGGACGACGATTTCAACACGCCCCAGGCGCTGGCCGCGGTCCACGAACTGGTCGGCACGCTCAATTCGGCCCTGGCCGACGGCCTGCCGGGCGGGGCCCTGCGGCCGGGCTGGCTGCTGCTCACCGGGCTGTTGGGCGTCTTGGGCCTGCCCGCCCAGCGACCCGCCACCGGCGGCGGGGGGGACGCCGACAAGTTTATCGATCTGCTGTTGGAGGCCCGGCAGGCGGCCCGCGGGGCCAAGCAGTTCGCCCTGGCCGACCAGATCCGCGACGGTCTGACCGCGCGGGGCGTCGAGCTCAATGACCGGGCCGGCCAGACGACCTGGAAGCGCAAATAAACCAGGAAAGGCGCCATGTCCGCTGATCGCGTGAACGCGCTCAAAGCCTTGGAAACCTGGTTCGAGAAGGACCAGGAGATCTTTCGGGAGGGCGAATCCTCCCGCGAGCTCTATATTCTCATCGAAGGCGCAGTCGACGTGCGCAAGGGCGACAAGACGATCGCCACGGTCAGCGAGAGCGGCGCCTATCTGGGCGAGATGAGCACCCTCCTGGGCCTGCCGCGCACCGCCACCTGCGTCGCCGGCAAGCGCTGCCGCATGATCCGGGTGCCGGAGCGGCGGGTGCCGGACTTCTTCGCCCATTCGCCGGCCATGGCCATCAAGCTGGCCAAGGTGCTGGCCCAGCGTCTGCACGAGATGAACAGCAAATACGAAGCCCTGCTGCGCGACGGGGTGGGCGAGGCGGACGCCAAAGACTGTCGCGTGGCCTTCCGCCGCCTGACCAACAACCCCTATAACCGTCGGTTCATGGACATTTATTGCCAACACGTCGGCCAGACCCTGCCGGCCAAGGAGGTGATGGCCGCCCTGCGCTACCCGATCAAGGAAGTGAACATGATCTTCGAGACCTACAGCAAGGCCGGCCTGATCGAGATCAAGCAGGGCGCCATCGAATTCAAGGCCGCCCCGGACATGGCCATGCAGCAGCTCATCCTGAATTGGAAGCCCAGCACCGAGTGAACCTCTCCCGCTAACAGGTGAACCGATGACCGAACGCCCCCTGCCGCACATCCTGAATCGGATCGCGGCCACCAAACGCCGCGAAATCGACGCGCTCCTGGCCGCCGCACCGCTGACGGAATGGCGGACGCGCGCCCTGGATTCCGCCCGGATGCCGGCCCGGCCGTTTCTTTCGGCCGTGGCCGCCCCCGGCCAGATGCCCAACATCATCGCCGAGGTGAAGAAAGCCAGCCCCTCCAAGGGAATCATCCGGCCGGACTTCGATCCCCCGGCCATCGCCGCCGCCTATCGCTATGGCGGAGCGGCGGCCATTTCATGCCTGACGGATGCGGAATATTTTCAGGGACGGCTGGAATATCTTCTCCTGGTGCGCGAGGTTTCGGGCCTGCCGGTGTTGCGCAAGGATTTCCTCATCCATCCCGTTCAGCTCTACGAAGCCCGCGCTGCCGGGGCGGACGCGGTGCTGTTGATCGCCCGGATGCTCGCGCCCGAGGAATTAAAGGAGCTTTACGTTCTGGCCGGCGAATTGGGAATGGCCGTGCTGCTGGAGGTGCACGACGAACCGGATGTGGAGAAATCGTTGGCCGTAGGGCCGGCCCTGCTGGGCGTGAACAACCGCGACCTGGACACCTTCGTGGTGGATACGCAGACCACTTTCCGGCTGCGCGCCCTCATTCCTCGGGACATCCCGCTGGTCGCCGAAAGCGGCTTGGAAACTGCGGCGCAATTGCGCGAACTGGCCGCCGCCGGCGTGAGTGCGGCCCTGGTGGGCGAGAGCCTGATGCGCGAACCGGACATAGCCAACGCCTTGTTGCGCCTGCGCGGCAAACTTTAATCAACGGGAATGCGCCGGCATGCACCGAACATCTGGCCTGGTCTGCGAAGCAATTCTGTCCGTCGGCGTTTGCGGACTGGTCTGGTTCATGCACGCCCATTCCCGCGCGATCGACATACGCGACATTCCCGAATTGAAGGCCTTGGCCGATCTCACGCCCGCCGAAATCCAGACTCTCGATTTTCGCGCTGATAACGTTGATTTTGGCTTTAAATCAGTACGCTTGCCGCCGCAGTTTCACGCCGAAATCATTCGGGCGATTCAGCAGTCGATTCCCCGCGCGATCGATTCGAAATCGGTCGACGCCTATCCCGCCTGCTTAATCTTCGGCACCCTGGCAATTGCCGCCCCGGGCCGGACCGTTCAAATCGAGGTTATGGGCTGCGGCTTTGGCTGCGAGTGCCGGATCGAACAGCGCGCCCGTTTCGTATGGTGGCCGTCAACTTATCCGCGAGAAAAACTCGCCGACGTCGCCAACCAATCGCACGCCGCCTCATCCCCGGCGGCCGGCGGAGCCGGAGCCGGTCCATGAACATAGCCTTCACCTTCCTCGGCACCGGCACCAGCGTGGGCATTCCCATGCTGGCCTGCGACTGCCCCACCTGCCGCAGCGACGACCCGCGCGACCGGCGCTTTCGCTCCAGCGTCTTGCTGGAATGGCCGGATTCGGCGGTGGTCATCGACGCCACGCCCGAATTTCGGCTCCAGCTCTTGCGGGCCGGGGTGAAGCGGCTGGACGCGCTACTGCTGACGCATAACCACGCCGATCATGTCCACGGGCTGGACGACGTGCGGCCCTTTTGCTTTCGCAGCGGCCAGGCCATACCGCTTTATGGCCCGCCCGACGCCCTGGCCTGGGTGCGGCACCATTTCGCCTATATCTGGGAGGCCAAGCAGGTCGGCGGCGGCCTGCCTCGGCTCGACCTGCGGCCGGTGGACGCGCCTTTTTCGGTGAATGGCGTAGAATTCCGCCCTTTGCCGCTCTGGCACGGGCAATTGCCGATTTACGGCTATCGCGTGGGGGATCTGGCCTACCTGAGCGACGTTTCGGCCATTCCCGAAACCACCTTCGCCCAATTGACCGGCCTGCAAACCCTGGTCGTCGACGCGGTGCGCTACGCCCCGCACGCCACGCATTTCCACGTCGACGCCGCCGTGGCCGCCGCCCGGCGGATCGGCGCAACGCAGACCTATCTCACCCATCTGAACCACAATTTGCTGCACGCCCGACTGGCCGCCGAATTGCCGGCCGGAATCGCTCCGGCCTATGACGGCCTGCAACTTACGGTTCAAGCGTAAGCCTGCCGCAGTCTTTCGGCGCCATCGGCCGCGGCCAGCCCAGCCAGATCCACTCGCGCCAGGCTCAGAATCAACCTAGCCTGGGCCTCCGGACAGTTCTGTTCGCCGCGAAGGTCATGGGCAAATCGTTCGAGATTCCGGGCTGCCTGCCGGCCGATCTGCGCCAAACGGGCAAAGGCTTGATCCGACAAGGGCGGCGTGCCGCGATACAGTTCCAACCGCCCACCCGGCCGCCACCCCGATTCCTCTTCCAACCCCAAAAACATTCGCAGCCAATCGGCCCGGATAGTGCCGGTAGTTGCGGCCAAAGCCGCCGAATCGGCCAACAGTTCGTCATGCAGATGGCTGCGCATCACACCCAACACCCGGCTAGTACTACAGTAGCGGATCATTGATTCGTCTCTTTCTGTAGTGGCATGCTTTG
>CAYMGG010000344.1:0-6771 GCA_964389915.1 uncultured Planctomycetaceae bacterium | reverse complement strand
GTCTGGCCGCTACCGGAGAAAATTCCCGCCACCGCCCCGGTCATAAGGCAGGCCAGGGTCGCCGCCAGCAGCGCCCGCCAAGCCACCCGGGCCAGGTCGGCCCGCCGCTCCGGGGCCAGGGCCGCAGCTCCGCCCACGAAGATGGCCACCGAGGCTAGATGGGCAAAGCCGCACAAGGCATAGGAGACGATCACCACCGAGCGCGGCGAAAGCGCGCCGCTGCGGGCGGCCTCGGCCAAATGCGGGTAGGCCCCGACCTCGGTGATGATCATCCGTTCGCCGATCAGGCCGGCGGCCGTGCGCGCCTCGGCGGGCGGGATGCCCAGCGCTAGAGTGAACGGGTAGAATAGCCAGCTGCACAAGGTACGCAAAGACCAATCGCCCGGCGCGCCGCCGAACCACCCGCCCACCCCGCCCAAAACCAGATCGACCAGGGCCACCAGCCCCATAACGGCGATCAGCAGGGCCACGATGCCCAGGACCAGCTGCAGGCCGGAGTTGGCCCCGCTGATGATGGCGGCGAAGAAATTCTCCTCCCGCTCGTAATGCGGATGCACTTCTTCGCCCAGCGTCAGCGGGGTTTCGGTTTCGGGCAGGAGCAGCTTGGACATGACCAACCCGGCCGGCGCGGAAAGGATCGAAGCCGACACCAGGTGCCCGGCGATGGTCGGGAATACGTCCTTGAGCGTGAAGACGTACATGGCAATGACATTGGAGGCCACGGTGGCCATGCCCGCAGTCAAGACGGTGCAGAGTTCCGAGCGGGTCATCTCGCGCAGATGGGGGCGGATGGTCAGCATGGACTCGACACCCACGAAAATATTGCTGGCCGCGCAGAGCGACTCGGCCCCGCTCACCCGCATGGTCTTGGCAAAGAGCCAGGCGAAAGCGCGGATGACGACCGGCAGGATACTGAAATAATAAAGCAGCGAGACCAGGGCAGAGAAGACGATGATCGCCGGCAGCCCCTGGGTGAGCAGAATAAACCCCAGGCCGACCTTCATCGTCGCGCCCGTGTCGGCCAGGTCGCCGCAGACGAACCGCGGCCCGGCCATGGCCGCGGTCATCACGGCCGTGACCGCGTCATTGACGTGCAGGAAGAAGAGCCGTCCGGCCGGCAAGGCGAAGACAAAGCCGCCGAAGAGCAGTTGCAGCCCCCCGCCCCACCCCAGCAGCCGCCAGTTGAGCCGCCGGCGGTCGGCCGACAGCAGCCAGGCGAAGACCATCAGGCCGAAAAAGCCCGCCAGGCTGACCAGGTTCTGCCCGCTCATTCCATCTCCCGCTTGGCGAAGACCACCAGGCGGCGCTGCTGGCCGGAACCGGCCAGATCGTAGCGCAGATCCTGGGTCATCTTGTAGACGCCCTTCAACTCCTGCTGGGCCTGCGTGATCTCGCCGCCGCAGTTGGGCCCCTTCATGAAGATCACCGTTCCGCCCGGCGAAAGCAGATGCTTGACCCGTTCCAGGGTGGCGGGAATGACCTCCAGCGCCCGGGTGATGACGCCCCCGGCCTGAAGCGGGCTGTCCTCACGCACGGAACGGGGAAAGATCTCCACGTTGGCCAGCCCGAGTTCGCCCTTAACCTCCTCCAGGAAGCGCACCCGCTTGCCCCGGCTTTCGGCCAGAACGATCTTAAGGTCCGGCCGCCGGATCGCCAGCGGCACGCCCGGAAAGCCGGGGCCCGAACCGATGTCGACCAGCGGCGCAGCCAGTTCGGTCAGCCCGGCCACGATGGCGCTGTCGATGAAATGCTTGAGCACGGTCGCCTCGATGCCCACGATCCGCGTCAGCTCCAGTGCGCCGTTGCGCGCCCGTAGCAATTCGTAATAACGCCAGAAAGCGGCCAATTCCCGCGGATCGACGGCGAACCCGTGGCCGGCGAAGAGCCGGGCCATATATTCCGGCGTGGCCGGCTCGCGTTCGTAGCTGGCGTAATCGCTCGGCCGCTCGCCGCCCGGACCACCCCGGCGGGAGCCGCCTTTATTGGCGGGCCGGGGCGGTTTGCCCGGACCGCCGGAAAATCCGCCGCGCTTGGCCGGACGCGCTCCGGCATGGCCGCGACTGGCGCCGTGCGAGCGGCCGGGAGGCCTCTTTTTCATAGCCCTCAACCCCTAGAATGAAAACCGGTCGGCCAAAATCCGAGTTGGCAATGATATCCGCCGACCGCGGCGGATGCAAATCCTTCCCTATTGACGCTTGTTTGAAACAACATTTATGATATATTCCGTCGGGAGCAGACGGATATGAATCGGCCTCGGGGCAGCCGGCTTCGAGCCTTGACACTCCAGGGGAGAATCATGAGCTTTTTGAGCGATAATCTGCCCGGCGTCACCTACCTCACCGATCTGGTTCCGGCCGACAAGGAATTCTTCGCCGAAGACATCCAGGAATCCCTTACCGCCATCGAAAACGGCGTCGGCGCCTGCCAATCGATCGAAGAGGTGATGGATCTGATCTGGGACGCCACGGCCCTGATTCTGCCCCGCGACCGCCTGGGCCTGTCCTTCATTGAAGAGGACCGCGCCGCCATCACGGCCCGCTATTTCCGCTGCACCTATGATAACACCCTGCTCAACGGCGGCTTCTCCGCCGGCCTGGCCAATTCGACCCTGGCCGACATCATGCAGACCGGCCAACCCCGGCTGATCTCCGACCTGGCGGCCTATCTCAAAGCCAAGCCGGACTCGGTTTCCGCCAGCCTGCTGGTACAGGAAGGGGTACGCTCCAATCTGACCCTGCCGCTAAAGGTCAAGGACCGGCAGGTCGGGTTCTTCTTCTTCTCCAGCCGCAAACCGGACATGTTCCACGAGGAGCACGCCCGCATTCTGCAAGCCGTACTCTCCCGCGTCTCCCAGGCGGTGGAGAAGGCCTGGCTGATCAAACGCTTGCAGGACGCCAACAACGCTTACAACTCGACCATCGGCTTCGTCTCCCACGAATTGAAAAGCCCGCTCACTTCGATCATCAGCCGGGGCGAAACCTATCTAGGCGGTTTCCTCTGCCCGGTGGAGCCGCATGCCGAAGAGACGATCCGCGGCATCAACCGGATCGCCGGCTACATGCTCGACATGGTCCGCAATTATCTGGACCTGGCCCGGCTGGAGAGCGGCGAAATGCGCTTTTCGCCGCGCGAAAGCGTCCACCTGCGCCAGGACGTGGTCGAATTCGCCCTGCAAAACAACGCCCTGCACGCCGAGCAGCACGGCATGCGGGTCAGCGCGCAAGTTGAGCCGCCGGACATCATTCTGCGCTGCGATCCGGATCTATTGCGCATCGCGGTGCAGAACCTGCTCGACAACGCCGTAAAATACGGCCGCGAAGGGACCGAGGTCCGCCTGCGGGCTCAAATCGCCAACGAGCAATTAGCACTGTCGGTCGAGAACGAGGGCGTCGGTTTCACCGAAGAACAACGGGCCAAGTTGTTCAAACGCTTTTCTCGGCTCCACCAGAAAGGAATGGAGACCCGGCGCGGCAGCGGCCTAGGGCTGTACCTGACCTTCTGGATCGTCAACCGTCACGGCGGCACTATCCTGGCCGAAAGCGAACCGGGCCAGTGGGCACGCTTTACCATCCACCTGCACGACGCCTGGATCGACCGCGAGCGGTAGCGCGCTTGGCACCTAACTCCAAGCCGCTTTCCTTCGGCGCGGCAGCCTCTCACCCACTGCTGGGCTGGCGATTCATCCACCTAATCGGGCTTTATTTTGTCAATATTTGCTCATAACCGGAAATATTATTTACCATGATAGTATAATCCCTTAAGCTATTTTCCTTGACCGGGCCAAAGCCAGGGGGTATGTTTCACAAGATAAAGGGCGCTGGCAAGTAGGTTTTCCGGCAATACTTTCTCATTCTTTCAGCGAATTTTTTATTGCCACAAAAAACTGCTCGGGGCCGAATAGATGAATTTCCCCTCTGACTTCGCATCTTTGGATGGACCGCCCCCGGACTTTTCTGATATCTACGAAAATCTCGACAGCATAGAGATTTATATATCAGGCGGGGCTGAAATATTTCGTGCCGAATGGCGCGATCCGTTGCTGCGGCGAATCTCCGGCCTGACGCAGCAGCTTGAACAACACCGCCTTAATTATCTGGCCAGCCTGAGCGCTTTGCTGCCCCAGGCCGTCAGCAATTCCTCCGCTCCCCCCCCGATTAACGAAGCCGGATTTGTCCTGGCGTTGGAAATCGTCGAATTCATCCGCCGCGTTCTGGGCAGCATGGAGCTTAAGCTGCACTGTCAAGCTCTGCCGGAGACTTTGCTGGAATTTCTGGAGGAAGTCGCCGAGGCTATCCGCCAGCGTCTGAAAAGTCTGGCGACGGCCGGGACGGCGGAAACCCCGTTCTCGCCCCTGCCCATGCGCATCCTGGTGGCGGACGACGAAGACATGGTCCGCATGTTCTTCAAGGACACGCTGACCGAGTGCGGCTACCTGGTCATGGAAGCCGCCGAAGGCCGGGCCGCCATTCGGGCCGTCGAAACCCGCCTCTTCGGCCTGGTCTTTACCGACATCAACATGCCGGCCGTCGACGGCATCCGGGTCTTGAAACGGGCCAAGGAAATCTCCACCGACGTGGAGGTAGTCATCATTACCGGTTACGCTTCGGTCGAGAACGCCGCCGAAGCCATCCGCGCGGGGGCTTATGACTATCTGACCAAACCCTTCCACAGCGCGGCCGACATCTTCAACGTCGTCCGCCGCAGCGAGGAGCACCTGGCCCTCCGCCGGCGGAATCGGCTGCTGATGCTCAACCTCCAGCGGCGTAACAACGAGCTCTCCCGCTACGCCAACAGCCTGGAGGACGCTCTGCGCACGGTCGAGGAAAAGCAGCGCGCCCTGGTTCACGCCGACCGCATGGCCACGCTGGGGGTGCTCTCCGCCGGGGTGGCGCACGAGATCAACAACCCCACCACCTTCATCCGGGGCAATCTCCAGACTCTGCAAAAATTCTGGAACACCATTTTCCCGATTCTGGCCGAGCGGAGCACGCCCGAGGACAACCGCCTGCGCTTCATCGTCGAGGAAACCCCCAGCCTGATCCAGGACATGATCGTCGGCACCGAACGCATCAGCCGGATCGTCTCCGGCCTGCGCTCCTTCTCCCACCAGGGCGAGCGCCACGACAAGGACCAAATCTGCGCCGCCGAATGCGTCGACAGCGCCCTGGCTCTGGTGCAAAACCGTCTCAAGGGGCGGGTGGAAATCGATAAAAACCTCCCCCCCGACCTGCCCCGCGTCTATGCCAACGCCCAGCAGATCGTGCAGGTCCTGGTCAACCTTTTCGTCAACGCCGCCGACGCCATGGAGCATACGTCCGCGCCGCGGCTGGTGATCACTGCCTGCCCGTTGCCCGAACTCAAGCAGATCGAGATCCGCATCACCGACAACGGCCAGGGCATCCCCGAGGAGGTGGCCTACAAGATCTTCGATCCCTTTTTCACCACCAAGGGCGTGGGCAAAGGCACGGGCCTGGGGCTTTCGATCCTGCTGGGCATTGTCCGCGAACACGGCGGCAGCATCACCTTCCACTGCTCGCCCGAGCGGCCCGGCACCACGTTCTATCTTCGCCTGCCGACCGACTCGGCGGCGGCCATGCCCCTGCCGGCCGCCCACAAGCGCGTCCTGGTCGTGGATGACGAGGAGCACAACCGCCGCATGTTGCAGACCGCTTTCCACGCCTCGGGCAACTACCAGGCCGAAACCGCCAACACCGGCGCCGACGCCCTGCTGAGGGCCAAGGAGCATCCGCCCCAGGCGATCCTCCTGGATCTGGTCCTGCCCGACATGGACGGATTCGAGGTCCTCTCCCAGTTGAAGGCCAACCCTAAAACTAGTAAAATACCGGTCATCGCCATGACTGCGCTCGACCTGAACGGGGTCCACGAGCGGCTCAAGAATCTGGGAGCCAGCGGGGTGTTCTTCAAGCCCTTCCGGTTCCGCGACGTTTACGCCAAGCTCGAAGAGGTTTGCCGAACCTGAACCCGCCGCGCCGGCGGCGCTAGTTTATCGACCGCGGCCGATCGGCCCGGCCCCGAACGCGGGGCGGTACCCGCGCCCGGCTTCCGGCCCGGCGCCTTCAGCGAGGGGATACGCCTTAAATGCAAAGGACCAGGCCATGACCAACGACGCCCCTCCCCCCGGCCCGACGGGCGATGCCAGCCTTCCACCCCTGGGCGGTGGCATCAAGATCCTGGTGGTCGACGACGAGCGCGAGATCACCGAGGCCCTACGCCGCTACTTCACCTTCGAAGGCTACGCGGTGGACGTCGCCAACGACCCGTATACGGCGCTGAAGATGATCAACCAGGGCAATTACCTGATCGTGATCTCCGACATCTCCATGCCCGGCATGACCGGCGTCGAGCTGCTGCGGCGCATCAAGGCCCACAACGGCATGATCCAGGTTATCATGATCACCGGCTACGTGACCCTGGAGAACATCCTCACCTGCCTGCGGCTGGGGGCCGACGACTGCTTCCTCAAGCCCCTGACCGACATGGACCTGCTGCTGCAAGCGGTCAACGAAGCGCTGGCCAAGCTCAACAAGTGGAGCCAGCTGATGCTGGACGTCTCCCGCGGGCGACACAGACAGGAGCGCCCCCATGGCTGACTCCGACGGTCTGTCCATCGATCCGGAGTTGCTCAAGGATTTTCTGGCCGAAAGCCTGGACACCATGGACGGGCTCGACGGCCTCTTCGTCCGCCTGGAAGAGACGCCGGACGATCTTTCGCTGGTCGATGCCATCTTCCGCCCCGTGCATTCGATCAAG
>CAYMGG010000343.1:1914-6868 GCA_964389915.1 uncultured Planctomycetaceae bacterium | reverse complement strand
CACCCCCTGCGCAAAACCTCCATATGCCGGATTAGATCTTCCATTCCCTCCGGCCCGGCCCCGGACTATAATCCCGCGCATTCAACCTGACGGACAGCAGCGGACTGACGGGCGGCTGAATTTTGACTTTTCAGGACTGATTGCGGAGGGGAATTCATGGCCAAACGACACGAAGTTTTCGCGCGCAAATTGCGCGCCGGCATGATCGGCGGCGGGCCCGGCGCCTTTATCGGCGGCGTGCACCGCATGGCCATGCGGCTGGACGGGCAGATCGAACTGGTGGCCGGGGCGTTCTCGCGCAATCCCGAAAAATCCCGCGCCCAGGGGGCGGAGCTGTATCTCGACCCCGCGCGCGTGTACGGCGACTACCGCGAGTTCATCCAGAAGGAACTCGCCCTGCCGGCCGACCGGCGGGTGGAGATGGTCAGCGTCGTCACGCCCAACGACTCGCATTACGAAGTGGCCAGCGCTTGCCTCAAGGCCGGCTTCCACGTAGTCCTCGACAAGCCCATGACCCTGAACGTCAAGCAAGCCAAGGCCCTCAAGCAGCAGGTGGACAAAGGCCAGCAGGTCTTCTGCCTGACCCACAACTACACCGGTTACCCGATGGTCAAGCTGGCCCGCGACCTGATCCGCAAGGGCGAGTTGGGCAAGCTGCGCAAGATCAAGGTCCAGTATCCCCAGGGTTGGCTGCATGCGGCCTTCGAGAACCAGGGGGCCAAGCAGGCCGAGTGGCGCACCGACCCCAAGCGCTCGGGCGCGGCCGGCTGCATGGGCGACATCGGCACCCACGCCGAGAATCTGGCCGAGTATCTGACCGGGCTGAAGATCGTCGAACTCTGCGCCGACCTGACGGCCTTCGTGCCCGGCCGCAAGCTGGACGACGACGGCAACTGCCTGATCCACTGGGAAAAGGGGGTCAAGGGCCTGCTCTTCGCCAGCCAGATCTCGATCGGCGAGGAGAACGGGCTGACCATCTGGATCTACGGCGACCAGGGCGGGCTGGAGTGGCGGCAGGAGAACCCGAACTATCTGTATGTAAAGAAGCCCGAGGCCGCGGTCCAGGTCTGGCGGCGGGGCAACCAATATATCGGCCAGGCCAGTCCGGCCGCCGGGCGGGCCAGCCGTCTGCCCTTCGGCCACCCCGAAGGCTTCATCGAAGCTTTCGCCAACGTCTATGTGAACGCGGCCGAAACCATCCGCTGCAAAATCGCCGGGGTCAAGCCCGATCCGCTGGCCCTGGATTTTCCATCCGTAGATGACGGACTGCGCGGTCTGCAATTCATTGACGCCGTGGTCAAGTCTTCCCAAATGGGCGCCAAGTGGGTAAAGTTACCCAAGTAGACCGGCGGGAGCGGTCCACGCATTGTCCGCAAATACGCATAATCAAAGGAGCCGAGCAATGACGCGCAAGGTAACCCTGTTCACCGGCCAGTGGGCCGACCTGCCCATCGAGCGCATGTGCGAAATGGCCGCCGATTTCGGCTACGACGGCCTGGAACTCTGCTGCTGGGGCGACCATTTCGACGTGGTCCAGGCGGCCAAGTCCAAGAAGTACTGCGACGAGCGTCGGGCCCTGCTGGGCAAGTACGGCCTGGGCTGCTGGGCGGTCAGCAATCACCTGGCCGGCCAGCTGGTCTGCGACCCCAACGACGACCACCGCACCGATATCTTCGCCCCCAAGAGCACCCACGGCAAGCCCGAGGCCAAGCGCAAGTGGGCGATCGAGACCATGAAGCTGACCGCCGCCGCGGCCAAGAATTTCGGCGTCAAGGTGGTCAACGGATTCACCGGCTCGCCCATCTGGCACATGCTCTACGCCTTCCCGCCCGTCACCCAGGCCGACGTGAAAAATGGCTTCGACTTCTTCGCCAAAACCTGGAAGCCGATCCTCGACGTCTACAAGAAGAACAACGTCAAGTTCGCCCTCGAAGTGCACCCGACCGAGATCGCCTTCGACCTCTATTCGGCCGAGCGCGCCCTCGAGGCCCTGGGCAACCACGCTTCGTTCGGCTTCAACTTCGACCCCTCGCATCTGCACTGGCAGGGCGTCGACCCGGTGGCCTTCCTGAACCGGTTCGCCAAGCGCATCTTCCACGTCCACATGAAGGACGCCATCGTCACCCTCGACGGGCAGAGCGGAATTCTCTCCTCGCACCTGGACTTCGGCGACGGCCGGCGCGGCTGGGACTTCCGCAGCCTGGGCCGGGGCGAGGTCGACTTCGAGGCCATCATCCGCGTGCTCAACCGGATGAACTATCAGGGCCCGCTCTCGGTGGAATGGGAGGACTCGGGCATGGACCGCGAGCACGGCGCGCGCGAGGCCTGCCGGTTCGTGAAGGATCTGGATTTCCCGGCCAGCAAGATCGCCTTCGACGGCCAGTTCGACCGGTAGGCGAATCCCTGCCCCACAGTCGTCTTTGTTTTATCGCCAGCGCGGAAGGCCACAAATCGGCCTTCCGCGCTGATTTTGGGTTGCCAGCCGAGGACGGAATGTGTAGTTTCAAACCTTTGTCGCCGACGCCTGCGTCGGCCGGTGTTAATCGGCCGGATCTGTCAAGCCGGCCGCATTTCTGCCCGGGAGAAACGTTAAGATGGCCAAGAAGATCATCCTCGCCGAGGACCAGCTGCCCCGCCAATGGTACAACGCCCTGCCCGACATTCCGGGCGGCATGCCGCCCCCGCTCCATCCCGGCACGGGCCAGCCGGTGCCGCCCGAAGCCCTGGGCGTCATCGTCCCCCACAGCATCATCGAGCAGGAGGTCTCCGACCAGCGCTGGATCGATATTCCGCCGGAGGTGCTGGATCTCCTGACCATCTGGCGCCCCACGCCCCTGGTGCGGGCCGACCGGCTGGAGAAGCTGATCGGCGCCAAGGCGCGCATCTATTTCAAGAACGAGAGCGTCTCGCCCGCCGGCAGCCACAAGCCCAACTCGGCCGTGGCCCAGGCCTATTACAACCGCCAGGCCGGCGTGAAGAAGATCACCACCGAGACCGGCGCCGGCCAGTGGGGCAGCGCCCTCTCCTTCGCCTGCCAGCACTTCGGCCTGGAATGCCTGGTCTACATGGTCCGCTGCTCCTACGAGCAGAAGCCGTTCCGGCGTAGCCTGATCCAGGCCTGGAACGCCAAGGTCATCCCCAGCCCCTCGACCACCACCGCCGCCGGCCGCAGCTTCCTGGAACGCGACCCCAAAACGCCCGGTAGCCTGGGCATGGCCATCGCCGAAGCCGTGGAGCTGGCGGTCAGCGATCCGGAGTCCAAATACGCCCTGGGGTCGGTCTTGAACCACGTGCTCCTGCACCAGACCGTAATCGGCCTGGAGGCCAAGAAGCAGTTGGCCCAGGCCGGCGAGGGCCTGCCGGCCGTGGTCATCGGCTGCTGCGGCGGCGGCTCGAATTTCGGCGGCATTGCCACGCCCTTCCTGCCCGAGCGGCGCGAAGGCAAGCCCATCCGCTTCGTCGGGGTGGAGCCGGCGGCCTGCCCGTCCCTGACCCGCGGCCACTACGCCTACGATTTCGGCGACTCCAGCGGCCAGACGCCGCTGCTCAAGATGCACACGCTGGGCAGCGGGTTCGTCCCGCCGGGCATCCACGCCGGCGGCCTGCGCTATCACGGCATGGCCCCGATCATCTCGGCCCTGACCCGCGACGGCCTCGTCGAACCGCGCAGCTACCACCAGCGCCGCTGCTTCGAGGCGGCCGTGCAGTTCGCCCGCAGCGAAGGGATCATCCCGGCGCCGGAGACCAGCCACGCCATCGCCGCGGCCATCGAAGAGGCGGTCCGCCCGGAAAACA
Source organism: uncultured Planctomycetaceae bacterium (assembly GCA_964389915.1). Lineage (GTDB taxonomy): Bacteria > Planctomycetota > SZUA-567 > SZUA-567 > SZUA-567 > CAYMGG01. The sequence goes on along the minus strand of CAYMGG010000343.1, from coordinate 3,073 downwards.
CCGGCAAGGTCGTGCTCTTCAACTTCTCCGGCCACGGCCACTTCGACATGGCCTCGTACGACAAGTACTTCTCGGGCGACATGCAGGATTACGAGTTGCCCGACGCGGTCCTGGACGAGGCGGCCAAGTCTCTGCCCCAGGTCCCGGGATGAATTCAGGCGAAGTTACGGCCCGGCTGGCGGGGCTCCGGGGGGTGATGCTGGATCTGGACGGCACCCTTTACCTGGGCGATAAGCTCTTTGCCGCCACGCCGGGCTTCCTGAACGAATTGGAGCGTTCGGGCGTTAAAAGATTGTTTCTGACCAACAACGACTCCCATTCGGTCGCCGAGTATCAGGCCAAATTTGCCCGGCTAGGGCTGCAAACCCGGCCGGAGGAGATCCTCACCGCCGGTCAGGCGGCGATCGCCTGGCTGCGCGGCCAGCAGGTCGGCCGGGTTTTTCTGCTGGGCATGCCGGCCCTGGCCGAGGAGTTCCGAGCCGGCGGGCTAGATCCTGCAAGCGACCGGCCCGAATGGGTGGTGCTGGCATTTGACCGGACCTTGACCTATGATAAGATGCAGGAGGCGGCCTGGCACCTACAGCGGGGCGTGCCGCTGATGGTCACGCATCCGGACTACCTGTGCCCCGATCCGCGCGGACCGCTCCTGGACACCGGCAGCCTGGTCCGGGTCTTCGAAAAGGTGACGGCCGCACCGCCCGTGGTGCTGGGCAAGCCGCACCCCTCGCTGGCCGCCGCGGCCCTGGAACGTCTCGGCCGGCCGGCCGGAGAGTGCGCCATGGTCGGCGACCGCTTGATGACCGACATCCGCTTCGGCCGGGAGAACGGGCTGCTGACGGTTTTGGTCTTCAGCGGCGAAACCACGGCCGAGGATCTGGAGGCCTCGCCCTGGCGGCCGCATCTGGCGCTGGCCGATGTGGGCGAATTAGGTGAAAAGCTGGCGGCGGCCAAGACTGCCGCCGGGCGAAACCCAAAGTAGCAGAAAGGGGAACCCCATGGCGAAAATCGCGCTCATCTCCGATCTGCACGCCAACCTGGAAGCGCTCCAGGCCGTACTGGCCGACATCGACCGCCAGCCGGACGTGGCCGAGATCCGCTGCTTGGGCGATGTCTGCGGTTATGGACCGGACCCCGAGGCGGTCATCGACCTGGTGGAGGC
>CAYMGG010000343.1:0-1904 GCA_964389915.1 uncultured Planctomycetaceae bacterium | reverse complement strand
CACGACGCCGACTGCCCCGTCCGGCTGTTGGGCAACCACGACTTCGCCCTGCTGACCGAACCGGTGGGCTTCAACCCCATCGCCGCCGGCGCCATCCGCTGTCAGCGCTCCAAGCTGGTCCCGCGCGTCGGGGCCGAGCCGCGCCAACACCAGCGCTGGAAGTTTCTGCTCAATCTGCAGGAGGAGTATCGGGCCGAACCGGATCTCTTCGTCCACGCCTCCCCGCGCGACAAGATCTTCGAATACATCCTGGCCGAGGACACTATCCACAACCGGGCCAAGCTAGGCCGCATCTTCGCCCAAGTCGACCGGCGCTGTTATGTGGGCCACACCCACCGGCCCGGGATCATCACCTACGATTTCAAATGGTTCTCTGATCATGACCTGGGATACGAATACGCCTTCAAAAGCGGCGAAAAACTGCTCATCAACGTCTCCAGCGTGGGCCAGCCCCGCGACCGCGACCCGCGCGCCTGCTATGCGCTGATCGACGAAGTCGGCATCCAGTGGCGGCGGGTGGAGTACGACATCCAGGCCGTGGTGAACAAGGTCAAGGCCAGCGGCTGCCTGCCGGAATACTGCGGCACGCGCCTGATTGGCGGCAAGTGACCCGGCTAATCCAGCCAGATTGAAGCGCAAACATTCCCCGGGAAAACCTTTTTTGCAAAAAAGGTTTTCCCGAATCCTTTCCTAAAAACTCCCATAATTTTGGTAATGCCGGGCTGACTTGAAAACGCGGCGCCGGTCGCGGCGAAGCCGGGTGAGAGTTTTTTGAGGGGGCGCGGGGGAGCTTATTTGCAAAAAAGTTCCCCCGGCGCTTCACCGGGACACCGCCAACCTCACAGTCCGAAGTAAGCCTCGGCCACGCGCTGGTCGCGGCGCAATTCTTCGGACCGGCCGTGCAGGGTGATGCGGCCGTTTTCCAGTACATAGCCGCGATGGGAGTGCAGCAGGGCTTCGTTGGCGTTCTGCTCGACCAGGAACACCGTGATTCCCTGCTCGCGGTTGATCTTGACCACGATCTCGAAGATCTGCTTGATCAGCTTGGGGGCCAGCCCCAGGCTGAGTTCGTCGATCATCAGCATTTCCGGCCGGCCCATCAGCGCCCGCCCCACCGCCAGCATCTGCTGCTCGCCGCCCGAGAGGGTTCCGGCCGGCTGGTTCTGCCGTTGGGCCAAAACGGGGAAATACTCGAACACCTGGGCCCGGCTGGAGGCAACGCCGGCCTCGTCGCGCCGCAGATAGGCTCCCAGCGACAGGTTTTCGTCGACCGACAAGGCGGGAAAGATCCGCCGCCCTTCCGGGCAATGCGCCAGGCCCAGGGACACCACGTCCGGGGCGCGCAACGTCTGGATCGGCCGGCCCTTGAACCGGATCGTGCCGCCGGCGACCGGCTCCAGCCGGCTGATCGCCCGCAACAGGCTGGTCTTGCCCGCGCCGTTGGCCCCCAGGAGCGCGACCACCTCCCCCGCGCCAATTTGCAGGGAAACGTCCTCCAGCGCCAGCACCGAGCCGTAGCGCACGGTCAGTCGGTCGACTTCGAGCAGCGGCCCGGCGGTCATGGCCTCTCCTCCTCGGCCGGCCCGAGGTAGGCCTCGATCACGGCCGGATCGGCCTTGATCTTAGTCGGCGGCCCTTCGGCAATGATCCGGCCAAAGTTGAGAACGTACAAGCGTTCGCACAGGCGCATGACCAGTTTCATGTCGTGTTCGATCAGCAAAATGGTGACGTGGAATTCGTCGCGCAGCCGGCGGATCAGGCCGGCCAGTTCGCAGGTCTCGGCCGGATTGAGCCCGGCGGCCGGCTCGTCCAGCAGCAGCAGCGAGGCCTCGGTGGCCAGCGCCCGGGCGATCTCGAGTTTGCGTTGCAACCCGTAGGGCAGGCTGCCGGCGGCCTCGTAGGCC
>CAYMGG010000342.1:0-6880 GCA_964389915.1 uncultured Planctomycetaceae bacterium | reverse complement strand
CGGCCCCGGCAGCGGGATTGACCACCACCGCCACCGTCCGCCGCCGCCCCGTCGCCGGGAGGCATTCAGCCGTTTTGGCGCTGCTCATGCCAACGCTCATATCCGCCCTTGAGCCAGGCCTCGCGCTCGCCGCCCCGCACATGATGCAGGCGAATCATGCGGATCATGGCCCGCAGATCGGCGGTGGCGGCCTTAAAATCGTCGTTGATGAGGATATAGTCGTAGGCTTCCAGGCACTCGATCTCGCCGGTGGCGATGGCCAGCCGCCGCTCGATTTCGGCCGGACATTCCGTGCCGCGGCCGCAGAGCCGCTCGCGCAGGACCGCCGGCGACGGGGGAAGGACGAAGATGTGGACCGCGAAGGGATAGGCCCGCCGGATCTGCGCCGACCCCTTGACCTCGATCACCAGGACCACCACCTGGCCATTGGCCAGCCGCTGATTGAGGGCTTCGCGGGGGGTGCCGTAATAATTGCCGTTGAATTCGGCGTACTCGACGAAGTCGCCGCGCTCGATGCCGTTGGCGAACGCCTCGCGGGAGAGGAAATAATAATCCTCCCCGTCGACCTCGCCCGGCCGCGGGGAGCGGGTGGTGGCGGAGATCGAACGGCCGACGTCCGGCTCGGCGGCAAGCACCGCCTCGGTCAGCGAGCTCTTGCCGCTGCCGGCCGGACCGGAGATAACCAACAGTAGACCGCGATTGCGCATGGGCCGATCATTCCAGATTGGCGGCCTGTTCCTTGATCTTCTCCACCGCCAGCTTGGCCTCGACCGCCAGGGCGCTGACCGCCGCATCCGCCGCTTTGGTGGAGCAGGTGTTGACCTCGCGGAGAATCTCCTGGGCCAGAAATTCCAGCCGCTTGCCTACCTCACGCCCGCTGGCCAACAGGGCCTGGTACTGCCCCAGGTGCGAACCCAACCGGTCGAGCTCCTCGTTTACGTCCACCCGGTCGGCCAGGAGGCAGATTTCGCGCTCGACGGCCTGTTCGTCGGCCGGCCGCAGCCCGCCCAAGAGTTCGTTCAGCCGCTCGCGGATGCGCACCCGGCTGCGCTCGATGACGCCCGGGGCCAGCCGCCGGACCTCGGCGGCGAAGGTCGCCACCGGCGCGATCAATTCGCCCAGGCGCGCGGCGGTGACCGCGCCCTCGGCGCGGCGCATGTCCAAAAGCTGCGCCAGCGCGGCTTCAGTGGCTTGCCGGCCGGCGGCCCACTCGGCCTCGCCGAACACGCTCCAGCCGGCCTCGTCGAACAGTCCCGGCACCTGCAACAGATCGGCCGCCCGGAGCTCGCCCGGCAGCTGAAGTTCTTGGGCCAGCGCCCGCAGCGAGCCGATCAGTTCCCGGGCCGTCTCCACGCAGGCCGCGCCCGCGGAGCCGCCGTGCCGGGTGAGGGTGACGAAGGCGTCCACCGCCCCGCGCTCCAGCCGTGCGGCCAGCAGATCGCGCAACTCCTTCTCCCAGACGCCCAGGTTGGGGCGGCTGCGGACGTTCAGCTTCAAACCCCGGTGGTTGACGGCCCGCAGTTCCACGCGGACCGAGAACCCCGCCCCTTCGGCCGCACCCGAGCCAAAACCGGTCATGCTGCGGATCTCGTCGACCTTCTGTTCATTGCGCATCGGGCAAGTGATTCCTGGCTGGGGATTTGAAGAGCTCATTCTTTATTTTCGCCGCTGGAAAATTTGTTTAAAATGTTGCCCCAGAAGCCGCCTTTGCCCTCTTCCTTCGGCTCCTCGGTCGTTTCGGAAGCCGCCGCCTCTCCGGGCTCGGCGGCATGTTCGGTCATGCGCTTCTTGGCGAAAAGCAGCGCTACGCGCTTACAGGTGATCTCGTGGAATCCCTGGGATTGCAGCAGGGCGACCACATCCTTGACCGTCGGTTCCGAGAGGGTGAGGATGACCTCGCGCGCCCGGGGATACTCGGCCCGGAAGACCTGGTCCAGCAAAGTGTCGGAGAGAGCCTTGCTGCGATCGACGGCATTATTGAGCCAGGTGACCAGACTCTTCAAGGACTCGATCTGCTGCTGGCTGGCGCCGCGGTGCACGCTCTTGTCCAGCGCCTGGCGCAGGCCTTGCCGCCGGCCGGTGGCGTTGCGGAAGATCGAACGGACGAAACGGACGGCCTCGTCGAGGTGCCCCATCCGCCGATGCAGGTCGGTGAGCAGGAACATTACCGTCAGCTCGTACTTGACGTCGTCCACCCGGCCGCTGGTGTCGAGGTCGGTCTGGTAGCCCTCGATGGCCTTGGTCATCGCCTCCTCTTCGGTCATCGGGAGGCCCGGCCACTCCTTGCGAAAGCTGGTCAGGAAGTCGGCGAAGGTCGCATATCCCGCCGGCACGGCCTCGGGCGTCTGCCAGGTCGCCTTCTCCCGGTAGAGCCAGGCCACGCGCAGGTAGAAACTAGCCAACTTGGCATACTGGCGCATGTTGACGCTGAGGATCTCCTGGATGTAAATGGCCAGAAGGTGCGCAGTCAGGGCCGACTCGAGAGTGACGAACTCCTGTTCCAGGTTGGCGGCCGCGCCCAGCCTTCCGGGCAGGCTGTTGGGCGTGCGGGAGATGATCAGGTAGCGCTCGCGCAGCAGTTCCAGCTTGCCGCGGGAGGTGTCTTCGCCGCGGAAGACCTCCTTCTGGTCACAGAAGTGGCAGCTGCGGCAGTGCCAGATGTGATAAAAGTTGGGCCGGACGTTTTCGAAGCGGGGATTTTCGAAGCGATAAGTGACGACGTGCTGGTCGTCCTCGATCTCGACGGGCTGATAAAGCTTGCTCTTCAGATAACGGTGACTGCCATCCCGGCCGCACACCGGGCACTTGGCCGTAACCGGGATGAAGATATCTTCCTTGTCATGGATTTTGCCCAAGGTCGCACCTCCATCCCGGCCGGGCAATCCGGCCGCTTCCGTGTACGCAGGTTTTCTTCCGGCCGGTCAGGATTCGGTCCAGCCGGACGGTTTGGCGGAAAACCTTGCCCGAAAGGCTATTTGCCTTCGCCGGCCGCCGGTTGCGGAGCCGGAATCGCCGGCTGGGCCGGGGCGGCAGGCTCGGTTTTGGCCGCTTCCGGCGCCGGGGTCGGCTGAGCCGCGGGTGCCGGGGTGGTCACGGTCGTGGGCGTGGCCGCCGGCGGGGCCACCAAATTCGCCGCCGGCAGGGTCGCCATCGGCGCGGGTGCGGCCTGGGCAGTTTCCACGCCCTGGGGCACGTCGACCAGTCCCCGCCGACTAATGGTGTAGTTGATGATCAGGGCCAGCAGCACGAAGGCGATCGAAAGATACGCGGTCCAGCGGCGCAGCGGATTGCGCGCCCCCATGACCCCGTCCATCGCGCCGCCACCGATGGCGGCAATCCCCCCGCCCTTGCCTTCCTGGAGCAGGATCATGGAGATAATAAAGAAACAGACGAAGAAGAAGATGATGCCGAACAGAATGGACACGACGGTAACTCTCCTGAAAAAAACGCCTAGCGGCCGTTCACAATGAAACGCCGCAGTTTCACATCCCAAAACCGGAGTTGCTTAAATCATAGACTTCCGCCGGGCCAAAGGCAAGAAAAACTCCCGGCCGGGAGTCTCAACCAAAGTTGACGATCTGGGCGAAGGACTCCGGCTCGAGCGAAGCGCCGCCGACCAGGGCCCCATCCACGTCCGGCTTGGACATCAATTCCTTGACGTTGGCCGGCTTGACCGAGCCGCCGTACTGAATCCGGGTCGCCTCGGCCACGGCCGCGCCGAACAGCTTCTGGAGCAGGCCGCGGATCTGGGCGTGGACCTCCTGCGCCTGGTCGGGCGTGGCGGTCTTGCCGGTGCCGATGGCCCAGACCGGCTCGTAGGCGATGGTCACCTTGGCCATCTGCTGGGCGGTCAGGCCGGCCAGCCCGTTGTCGACATGATCCTGGATCACTTGGGCGGTAATGCCCTTTTCGCGCTCGGCCAGGCTCTCGCCGACGCAGACGATCACGTCCAGCCCGGCGGCCAGGGCGGCCTTGGTCTTCTGGTTGACGGTTTTATTGGTTTCGCCGAAATACTGCCGGCGTTCGGAGTGGCCGATGATCACGAAACCCGCGCCCGCGTCCTTGATCATGCCCGGGGCGACCTCGCCGGTGAAGGCGCCGGACTCCTCCCAGTAGCAGTCCTGCGCGCCGACGCGCACGTTGCTGCCCGCGCAGGCCTTGGCCAGGGCCGAGAGGGCCACGAACTGGACGCCCAGGCCGATCTCGACGTTCTTGGCCGCCGCCACCAGAGGTTTGAAAGCGGCGGCGAACTTCTCCGCTTCGGCGATGGTCTTGAAAAGTTTCCAGTTGCCGGCGATAAAGGGTTTGCGCATCGCGAGCCCTCCTCGAATATAATTGCGCGTCCGTCGGCGGACCGCATTCCGGCGCGGTCCGGCCCCTGCGCCCAACCGCCGTTCGGTCGGGCCAAAGAGCGAACCAGTCTATCCTAAAAGCCGGCAAATGCAACCGAGAATCGAGCCGCCTGTGGCAAACGAACTGCTCATCATCCGACCCGGAGCGCTGGGCGACGTGCTCGCCGCCCGCGCCGTCTGCGGCACCTGGCGCGCGGCACTCCCCACCGGCCGGATCGTCCTGCTCGCGCCGGGCGAACGGGGGGCGCTTCTGGCCCGCCCGGGGTTGGCCGACCTGGTTCTAGATCTGGAACGCGCCGCCTTCCTGCCGCTTTTCGCTGCCGGGGCCGAGCTCGATTCTCCGGCCCTGGCCCCGCTGCGGTCTGCCGGCACGGCTTTGGCGTTCATGGAAAGGACTGATTCCGTTCTGGCGGCCAATCTGCGCCGACTGGGTTGCCGACAGGTAATTTTCCATCCCGCCCGACCCGACGAGAATGGTGCGGTCCATATCCACGCCCACCTAGCGACCGCAGTCGAAGTCGCTCTGGCCGAAATCGGTTTGCTCCGGCCTGCCGCTGCGCCTTGGCCGGATCTGCAACTAGCGCCAGAAGAGTGGGAACCGGTGCTGATCGGCCTGGGCCTGACTCCCGGCGGTTATACTGTTTTTCACCCCGGATCGGGCGGCCGGCGCAAAAACTGGCCGCTTGAGTATTTTGCCGAACTCGGCCGGCGTTGGGGTGAGATCCACTCCGGCCCGATCCTCATCACTTCCGGCGAAGCGGACGGCGATCTCGGTGCCGCGTTAGCCGCCGCCCTGCCCGGCGCGCGCCATTGGCACCAGCCCCGCCTGGCGGAATTGGCGGCGGTCCTGGCCACAGCCGCCTGGTACGTGGGCAACGATTCGGGCGTCTCCCACCTGGCGGCCTCGGCGGTCGCCGCCGGCCCGGCCGGTTCCCGGCGGCCGCGCTGCCTGGCGATCTTCGGCCCCACCCGGCCGGAAGTCTGGGCGCCGGGCGGGTGGCCGCCGCCGGCCTGGGTCAGAGTTCCGCGAGCGCCGGAAGGCCGGCTGGATGCCCTGAACCCCGCGGCCGTGCTGGCCCAGACGGTCCAATTTCCGCCGACGGAAGTTTGAGGTTTCCGCTTTATGATTCCGAGGCGATGAATTATGATCCTAATTCCGCGCGAAAACGCCGAACGATCTTCTGCCAAGGAGCCGTCATGCCCGAAGCGCAAGTCAAGGAGCTGGAAAAGCTGCTGGCCAACATGGAGAAGGTCGGCGCCAGCGATCTGCACCTCAAGGTCGGCAGCCCGCCCATCTACCGCGTGCACGGCCAGGCCCAGCGCCTCAAGGGCGACCCCCTCTCCTTCCCCCGGGTCAAGGAGATGATCTACGAACTGCTCAGCCCCGACCAGGCCCGGACCCTCGAGACCACCGGCGGCGTGGACATGGCCGTGAGCATCCCCGGCGCCGGCCGCTTCCGGGCCAACGTCTTCATCCAGCGCGGCGCGCCCAGCTTCTGCGCCCGCCGGGTCAACAGCGAGATCCCCTCGTTCGAGAACCTTCTCCTGCCCAAGCCCATCAACCGCCTGCCGGCCACCGACGACGGGCTGGTCCTAGTGGTCGGCATGACCGGTTCGGGCAAGAGCACCACCCTGGCGGCCATCATCCAGCGCATCAACCAGTCCCGCCGATCCCACATCCTGACCATCGAGGACCCGATCGAATACGTCTATCGCGACGACAAATGCTTCATCAACCAGCGCGAGATCGGCATCGACACACCGGACTTTCCAACCGCGCTCAAATATGCTATGCGCCAGGACCCCGACGTGATCCTGATCGGCGAGATGCGCGACCAGGAGACGGTCGAGACCGCCCTGGCCGCGGCCGAAACCGGCCACCTGGTTCTGGCCACCCTCCACGCCCAGAACGCCATGCAGACCATTGCCCGCATCCTTGACTTCTTCCCCTCCGAGCGGCAGAGCGCCATCCGTCAGATGCTGGCCTACACCCTGCGGGCGATCATCGCCCAGCGCCTGCTGCCCGGGATCAAGCCCGAGAATCCCCGGGTGCCGGCGGTCGAACTCTGCTTCATCAACCCGGTGGTGCGCAAGTTCATCGCCTCGGGCGAGGACAACCGCATCCCGGAGGCCATTCGCAACGCGGCCCAGGACGGCATGCAGGACTTCAACATGAGCCTCTACCGCCTGGCCAAGGCCGGCTATATCTCGGAAGAGGTCGCGCTCGAGCGCAGCCCCAATCCCGAACAGCTGGCCATGCAGTTCAAGGGCATGGTCCTCAACCAGGACAAGGGCACGCTGTGAGCGACGAAACGCCGGGGCGGCTGCCGGTTTGGGCGGCGTTGCTTTTGGCCTGGGGCGTGCTGGCCCTCCACCTGACGGCCCGCCTCTGGCAGGTGTCACTGCCGCTCATGTTTCCGACCTGGACGCTGGGCCTGGCCGCCTGCGCCTTGGCCGGATATTACCTGCTGGCCGACCCCGCCCGCCAACCGCTGCAAGCCGATTTTTGCCTGTTGTTATTCGTTTTT
>CAYMGG010000341.1:0-6937 GCA_964389915.1 uncultured Planctomycetaceae bacterium | reverse complement strand
CCGCTCAGGGGGAGCTTTTTTGCAAAAAAGCTCCCCCTGGCCCCCTCAAAAAACTCCCACCAATTCTGTTTGAGCGCTGGTCAATATTGCCGGTGCTTTACCGGAGCATTGAATTCGATTGCCGTTAGGACACGGACAATGCTGAGTTTGCCCATCTGAACGCTCGAAACGGCGAAGCGGGTGAGAGTTTTTGGTAGGGTCCGGGAGCCTTTTTTGTAAAAAAGGTTCCCGGAAATCGCCCGGAAGCCAATGGCTGCGGACTCAGTTCTGTTTGCCGCCGAACTCGGTGGGCAGCGGGGCGAAGCGGCCGTAATCGAGCCAGAGGAGCTCGTCGGCAGCGTCGAAATAGTGGTAGTCGTGGGTGATGACCACCACCGCCCGGCCCTGACGGCGCAGATCGGGCAGGATCTGGCGATAGAACTTTTTGCGAAAAGCCGGGTCCTGCTCGGCGGCCGGTTCGTCCAGGACCAGAATCGGACTGTCGTCGGCCAGGGCTTCGACCAGCGCTAGGCGTTTGCGCTGTCCGGTCGAGAGGTCCAGACTGGTGAACCGGCCGTCGACATAATCGGTATGTCCGGTCAGGTAGAATTCTTTCAGCAGTTCCCGCACGCGCGCGCCGTCGACCTGGTCCTGACCGTAAAGCCGGTCGAAGATATGGCAGTCGGTGAAGACCGCCGAGAAGAGGTGCGCCCGCTCGGTCAGATCGGCCGGCTCGCCGTTGACCAGGAAGCCCCCCTCCCCCGGCCGATAGAGTCCGACCAGCAGCTTGACCAGGGTGGACTTGCCCGCCCCGTTGCCGCCGGCGATGAACAGGACCTTGCCCGGCCGGACGGAAAAATCCAGCGGCCCCAGGCGGAAGGTTTCTTCGTCGCCGTTCTGCATTTCATAGGCGAAACTCACGCCCAGAGCGGAAAGCTCCCGCAGCGGCTCGCCCATACCCGCCGCCGGCTTCGCGTCCGCGGCCGCCGCCTCCGCCGCGGCCCGGCGCGGGGCCATGTCCGGAGAGATCGACTCCAGGAGCTGCTCCAAGAGGTGCAGCCGTTCGACCGACACCGCCGCCCGGTTGAGGAACGGCACGGCGAAAAGCAGCGCCTCCATCGGCAGAAAGAGAATCGCGGCCAAGAGCAGCAGCACCACCTCCGGCGGCTGGGCGAAGAGCTGGGAGAAGACCACGCCCACGAAGGCGGCGATCCCGTACCAGAGCAGGGTGATGAGCACATGGTTCTGGGTGTGCAGGATCGCGCCGCGCTGCTTATGCCGCCGCAATTCCGAGGCCTTGGGCCGATAGCTGTGGTGGAAGAAGTCGTCGCTCTTGGCGTCGTTGATCCGCAATTCCTTGAAACCGTACAGCACGTGCTTGATCGCGCCGTGCAACTCCTTCTCGCTGGTGCGGGTGGCGTCGACCAGCCGCCGCAGGAGGGGAAAGCTGGAGTAGTAGATCAGGAAGCCCAGCGCCAGCGCTGCGGCGGTAAAGCCGCCGGCCACCGGCGAAAGATAGGTCAGGTACGCCAGGCATCCCAGGCTGACCACCACGCTGCCCAGGGCGTGAATCAGCTGGTGGGTGGACTCGGAGATGACCTCGGTGTCGTAGGTGAAATGGCTGAAGAATTCCATGTGCCCGGCCTGCTCGTAGCTGCGCAGGTCGGTTTCGTTCAGCCGTCGGGCCACTCGCAGGCGGATGCGGTGGACCACGGTCTGCATCGCCTCGATGGCCCGGTAATGCAACCGGCGCTCGGAGTAGAGCCAGAAGATGAACATCACCACGAAGATTATGAAATAACCGATCCAGCCCTGGGGGGTGACCGACGCCCCCACCGCCGCGCTGGTCACGGCCAGCAGGCCGGTGCGCAACAGGCCGCTGACCACGCTCAGCCCGATCAGCTCCCGCAGCGGAATGCCGGTCTTGCGCTGGAGCAACTCGTATAGATGGTGCATCCGGTCGAAGTAATTGGTCACCACCGACCGAAAGTTGAAGATAGGCATCCCATTCCCCGCTCGGCGCCGCCGGCGCCGTCAAATGAAGATCAGGCGTTTACGAACCGGCCGTTCTCCATGAGCAGCACCCGGTCGGCGCTGCGCACGAAATGCTCGTCGTGGGTCACGGCCACCACCACCTTGCCGGCGGCGCGCAACTCCGGCAGCAGTTCGGCGTAGAAGAAGCTGCGGAAGTGCGGCGACTGGCCGGCCGCCCACTCGTCCAGCAGCAGCACCGGTTTGTCCTCCAGCACCGCCGCCAGCAGGGCCAACCGGCTGCACTGGCCGTGGGAGAGGTCCAGATTGGTGAAGCGGCCGTCCTGCCAGCGGGTGGCGCCCAGTTCCAGCCGCCGCAGCCAATTTTCAACCTTGTCCGCATCCAGGCCGGTCAGGCCGTAGAGCCGGTCGAAAAGATGAAAATCGGCAAACACCGCCGAGAATAGATAACGATGGCGCGAGATCTCCACCGGCCGGCCGTCGATCTGCACGCCGCCGGCGGCGGCGGGATACAGGCCGGCCAGCAGCTTGAGCAGGGTCGACTTGCCGCTGCCGTTGCCCCCCATGATGAAGGTGACCTCCCCCGGATGCAGGGTCAGATCGACAGGCCCCAGGGAGAAGGCTGACTCATCCCCCGCCGAGCGGTAGGAATAGGTGAAGCCGCGATAGGTCAGCTCGTCGAACTCGTAGCGGGTTTCCAAGGCCGGGTCGTGAATCACATGCGGCAGGTTGTCGCGGAACTGAAGATCGTTCTCCAGCCGCCGCTGCCGATCGAGGGCGGTATAGGCGTTGGCGATGAAGGGCACGGCGGTGGCGATCGATTGCAGCGGCCCCTTGAGGAAGATAAGCACGGTAAGCACGGTCAAGGTCACCGCCGGCGGGTTACTCTGGGAGAAGAGGAAGGCCACCGCGCCCAGGAGCATCAGCACGATCGCCGAGCAGAAGATCTCGTTGTCGGCGAAGATGTGTTCGATGCGGATCATCAGGTCGCGTTTGTGCAGGCTGCGAGGCTGAAGGTAGTTTTCGTACAAGTCCCGCCGCTTGGCGGCGCTCAACTTGAGTTCCTTGAAGCCATAATAGCTGTGGTTGAAGGTGTCCACCAATTCGCGTTCGGCTTCCAGCGCCCGATGGAGCTCGCGATGGATGATTCGGCGGTAGTAGAAGCTGTACATGCCCAGCAGCAGGAAGAAGGCCAGCAGCGAAAAGAAGGTGATGCTCGGCGAGCTGAGCAGCAGATAGAAGCTGGCCATCATCACCAGCGCCGCCGATTGGAGCACGTAGATGGCCGCGCGCGCGCCGAGGGAGATGCCCCCCGAGCCCTTGGTCATGGTGACGTAGATCTCGGCCTCGTCGAGCTTCTCGATCTCGGGCAGCTCGCTCTGGCGGATCTGGTTGGCCACCCGCACCCGCACCCGCTCGACCAGGCCCTCCACCAGCATGACCACCCGGGTCATGGCACTGTAGTCGGCGATTGCGAAGGCCAGGAGGACCAGGAAGAAGAGGATGAGGTAGCGCAGGGTCAGCGCCCCCTGGCCGTAATACTGGGAGGTTTCATGGATCAGAAACACCGTCAGCAGCCCCAATAGCGCGGCGACCACGGAGAGTATAACGATATAGATTTGTTCGCCCCGGGTTTCCGGGGCCAGAAGCTGGGAGAGCCGCTTGATCATCTAACCCCATCCGAGCCGAAAAACGGCCGAAAATTCCCGGCGCCAAACCGCCGGCCCACCATGCCGGACCTTAAACCTGCTTGGGCCGTTCGGTTATGCCCAGGAAGAACAGGGCCAGAAAGACCACCAGCGGACTGAGCAACACGGAGACGCAGAAAATCCCCAGAAACCCGAACCGCGTGTTGCGGCCGTAGTAGCCCGCCATCATCGACAACAGAATCCAGAGCAGAACCGGCATCTCAACGCTCCCTTGTGCAGTATGATTACCGCCGCACGCCATGGCGGGCCAGATAGGCGGCGAAATCGGTGTCGCCCAAAGCCTGCGCCTGACCCATCAAAGCCTGCCCGTCTTGCAGTCCCAGCCGGGCGTCGTAATCGAGCAGGAGTTGGATCATGTTGCGGTCGTAGGCCGCCACCGCCGCGGAGATCTCGTTTTGCGCCAGCGCGCCGGATTCCAACAGCGCCCGGACCACCTCCAGGTACCCTCCCCGGACCGCCAGGCTCAGGGCCGTGTCGCCCCGCCGATCATGCCCGACGACCGGCGCCCCCCGGCTCAGGAGCTGCTGCACGCCGAACAAATAACCCTGGCCGGCGGCGACCATCAGGGCGTCCTGCCCCATGTCGTTGCGGTAGGCCAAGTCATCGACGGCGCGCAGCAACAACTCGACGATTCCGTCGTACTCGTTGCGGATTGCCCGCATCAACGCGCTATCCCCGTCGGCGAAGGTGACCGTTGGCAGAGGGCCGTACATGAGCAGCAGCTTCAAGATCTCCTGCCGGTTGGCCTCCACCGCGGCCAGGATGGGATTGTCGCTCAAACCCACCATGGGCAGGATCGGCACGACCGGCAGCCCCGGGGGGGGGCCGAGCGCGGTGGAGACGGCGGCGACATCGGGCACCGATCCGCCGGCGATGGCCGAAACCAAATCGTGCGCCGGATCGGCCGCCAACGCGAGCTGCCCGTCCTGCCGGGCGATCAGGCCGTCGGCCGAATCGGTATAGCCGGTGGCCGGGATCGGATCAGGCGGCTGGACGGCGCTGGCCTCCGCCAACCCCGGCGCGGCCGGGGCATTCGCCGCCGGGGCTGCGGTCTTGACCGGCGCGACCTGGACCGGCGCGGCATGGGCCGCCACCGGGGTATGAGCCGCCACAGGCGCATGGGCCGCCACGGGCACATGGGCCGCAGCCACCGGTCGGGCCTTGACCAGGATGGGGGCATGCCCGGCGGCGGTGCCCGGCAGGCGCGCCCCGCGGCTGAGCAGCAGTTCGACGACCTGATAATTGCCGCGGACGACCGCCTCGGTCAGGATCGACCGGCCGGCCGGCGTGAAGCTGTTGGGATCGTAGCCCGAGTCCAGCAGGCTGCGCACCAAATTCAGGTCGTTGTTGTTGACGGCCAGGTGCAGATCGTTGGCATAGGGCGTCACGGGCAGAAAGGACGCCGGACGCCAGAGAAAATAGACCAACGCGATGGCCACCAGCAAGGAAACCAAAGCCGTCAGTTCGGCCCGGCGCGGGGGGGGCGCGCAATCAGTGAGGGGGGCGTCATTGCTGGAAATTGAAATATCCTCGCTGATCGTGGTGGTGTTTTTCGTGCTGGCAGGGCGGGAACTTGAAGCAGCCGCCGTTCTCGCGGCTGAAGAGTTCGCGGGTCAGGCTGTGGTAGCTCCAGTCCACCCCCAGCGGCAGAGGTTCGGTCAGCAGCCGGTAATGCCGTTTCTTGACCAACGGGCTGTTGTTGATGTCCTTTTGGGCCTTGGTGAAGGCATGGCTCAAGGCGGTCATCGGTCCACGCGCGGCTTGGGCGTTCAGGTTAGGGCCGAAAAGCAGCGTTTGCAGGGCCAGCGTCCGCAGCGGATGATGGAGCCAAGGATAGGTCCC
Organism: uncultured Planctomycetaceae bacterium; assembly: GCA_964389915.1. GTDB lineage: Bacteria > Planctomycetota > SZUA-567 > SZUA-567 > SZUA-567 > CAYMGG01. The sequence goes on along the minus strand of CAYMGG010000341.1, from coordinate 1,415 downwards.
CGGCGCGATTTCCACCGAGTTGTAGTAGCGCGGCACGATCTGGGTGAGCGGGTGGCCTTCGACGAAACTCAGGAACTTGGTGTTATTGAGCACCGTGTCCTGACCGGCCCGCTCGATCAGTTCGTCCAGATACGAACCGAAAAGGGTGACCACGTCCACTTCTTCGTTGCGCAGCGCCGCCAAGGCGGCCAGGTACTGAAGCTTGCGCGGTACGACCGGAAAATCGATCTTGATCACCTTGTTGCGATAGAACATCAGTCGGTAGATCTTCTCGCCGGTTTCCGCCGCCCGGGTGTCGTCCAGGCCGAAGAAGAAGTAATAGCCGGCCGTCTCGTGCATGAAGCGCAGGTCCGAACTCTCTCGCGTCATGAACAGCACGTATTCGTAGAAGAGCGGCACATACACCCGCAAAGCCTGGTCGTCGTAAGTGATGAAAGACTGGTCCTCGTTGAGCAGGTAATGCAGGTGGGTGTCGCTGCCCGCTGCCAGCAACACCAGTTCGCCCGGTGGAACGCCCGTCTCGCCCAGCGCCTTCAGCGAGATCGGTTTGGTCTGCGGCTCGACCCGCACCAGGCCGGTGCGGTTGAGCGCGTCAGCGAGTTCGCGCACCAATTTGATGAAGATGTCCGTATCGTACACGGACGGATAAATGACGATTCGCGGCGGCCCGGCGGGGGCGGCCTCCGCCAGAGGCAGGACCGGCGCCGCTTCGGCCCCCCGGAGCGGAACGCCCGTTTCTACGAGCAGCAGCAGCGCCGCCAGCCCGGCCCAGAGGCCGGCCGCCCGGCCCCAGCCGGCCAACCGTTTTAAACCGCCCCACCAATCTGCGCTTGCGCTCATCGGTCGCTGTCTTCCCTAAGGGGTTAGTGCGCCGCGGCCGCCGGAGCCGCCGGAGCCTTGGCCGGCGCGGCCGCTGGCGTCTTCTCCGCCGCCGTCGCCGTCGCCTTGGTCGCCGGCGCGGGGGTACTGCTTTCATCGTCGGGAGGAGGTTCGGTAAAGTGCGGCTGAATCTGGATCTGCGGCGAGTTGGCGCCGTCCATATTGAAGTCCAGAATGACCATCTTGGAGTTGCGCGAGGCCGCCAGTTCGCGCTTGGTGCGGATCAACTCCCACTGGATCAGGCTCGTGGTCAGGGTCCGATTGATGTTCTGCTGGTAGACCATGATACCTTCGGACTCGATCCGCTTCCGGTCGGCTTCCTGCTTTTCCTTGGAGAGCCGGAAGGCGTATTCTTCGGACTGCTGTTCCTGGCGCAGCTTTTCTTCGATGGCGTGGTTGATCAGGGGCGGCAGCGTGATCGTCCGGATGATGACCCGGTCGAGCTCGATATGTTTGTCGGCCACCTCCAGGGCCGCCTCGCGCTCCACCGCCGCCTGGATCTCGTCGCGGCGCATGGTGTACACCTCCTGGGGCCG